>JBQCJR010000279.1:0-4845 GCA_051952595.1 Kofleriaceae bacterium | reverse complement strand
GGGCTCCCCCCGCGGCCCGCGCTGTACTCCGCCACCCCCCGCGGGGGGGATCGGTGCCCGCGCGACCCGCCCCCGGCCCCCCGCCGCCCCCGCGGCCCGCGCGCGCCCGACCCCGACGCCGACGATCTCCACGCCGCCGCCGAGCAGGCGGGCGACCCGCGACGGAACGAGGAGCAAGACGCATGACGGACGTAGCCGCGACGCCGGGCTCGGGCGAGCCGATCCTGATCGTCGACGACGAGAAGAACATCCGCCGCACCCTGCGGATGGTGCTCGAGGGCGAGGGGCACGTCGTCCACGAGGCCGGCTCGATCGCCGAGGCCGAGGGCGTGCTGGTGCGCGAGCCGGTCGATCTGATCCTGCTCGACGTCAAGCTCGGCGAGGACAACGGGCTCGAGCTGCTGCGCACGCTCAAGAGCCGCGGCGACGACGGGATGTCGTCGCGGACCTCGGAGATCCCGGTGGTCATGATCTCGGGCCACGCGACGATCGAGGACGCGGTCGCGGCGACCCGGCTCGGCGCGTTCGACTTCATGGAGAAGCCGCTCGATCGCCACCGCGTGGTGGTGACCGCGCGCAATGCGCTGGAGCGGCGGCGGATGTGGCGCGAGGTCCACGACCTGCGGCGCGCCGTCGACGCGCGGTGGGAGCTGCTCGGCAACACGCTGGTGATGCAGGACCTCCGCCGACAGATCGCCAAGGTCGCGCCGACCCGCAGCCGCGTGCTGATCACCGGCGAGAGCGGCACCGGCAAGGAGCTGATCGCGCGCGCGATCCACCGCAACAGCGCGGTCTCGGCGGGCGCGTTCGTCAAGGTCAACTGCGCGGCGATCCCGCCCGAGCTGATCGAGAGCGAGCTGTTCGGCCACGAGCGCGGCGCGTTCACCGGCGCGGTCGCCAAGAAGCGCGGGCTGTTCGAGGTCGCCGATGGCGGCACGATCTTCCTCGACGAGATCGGCGACATGGCGCTGCCGGCGCAGGCCAAGGTGCTGCGCGTGCTGCAGACCGGCGAGTTCACGCGGGTCGGCGGCGAGAAGAGCCTGCGCACCGAGTGCCGGGTGGTCGCCGCGACGAACCGCGATCTCGAGCAGATGGTCAAGGAGGGCCAGTTCCGCGAGGACCTGTACTTCCGGCTCAACGTGGTGCCGATCCGGTCGCCGGATCTGTCCGAGCGCCCCGATGACATCCCGCTGCTCGTCGAGTCGTTCGTGCGCGAGTTCTGCGACGAGAACGGCCTCGGCTACAAGCCGGTCGACGAGCCGGTGCTCGATCGCCTGAAGCAGTACGACTGGCCGGGCAACGTGCGCGAGCTGCGCAACGTGGTCGAGCGCCTGGTGATCATGTCCGACGAGGTGATCCGCGAGAAGGATCTGCCGCCGTACCTCGGCGGGCCTCGCGCGGGCGGCGCGCGCACCGGCTCGACCGGCCCGCAGACCGCGATCGACCTCGGGCGCTACGCCGGCAAGAGCCTGCGCGAGTTCCGCGAAGAGGTCGAGTCCGAGTTCATCCGCATCCGGCTCGCCGAGTTCGAGTGGAACATCTCGCGCACGGCGCAGGCCCTCGGCATCGAACGCACGAACCTCCACAAGAAGCTGCGCGCCCTCGGCATCCATCGCGGTGAGGGCAACCAGGGATCCGACCATGACTAAGCTCTCCGGATCTGCCGTGCTGGTGCTCTCGGTCGCGGCCTGCGGCGGCAGCAAGGTGAACGACGTGAAGATCACCGACGAGCACGTCGCCGCGGTCAACGCCGCCGTGCCCGCCGACCTGAAGGACAAGCTCTCGTTCGAGGCGGGCGAGATCAAGGTCGAGCGCGGCCGGCGCACGATCAGCTACAAGCTCGCGATCCCCAAGGGCTGGAAGAAGGGGTTCATGGAGGGCGAGCTCAAGCCCGCCGACGCCGACAACTTCGGCTCGAAGACGCTCGGCCGCAGCGAGCTCCAGGTCGGGTCGAACTGCGACGGCGCGTGCAAGAAGAAGGACTGGGCCGCCGTGTCGGACAAGGTCCACTTCTCGCAGTTCACGTCGGGGAAGATGGAGGGCAAGGTCCTCAAGGACGAGAAGGGCCCCCACCGGCGCACGCTGGTGTTCGAGGCCAAGACGTCGGAGTCGTTCCCCGAGCACTCGGTCGCGGTGTACGTGATGACCGCGTGGTGGGACCCGGACGACTCGCGGTACTACACCTGCCAGGCCGAGCTCGGCGCGCAGATCAAGGGCGCCGCCGACGCGTTCGAGAAGGCGTGCTCGCTCGTCGGCGGCGGCGGAGACTGACGATCTCGACGCGCGGGGCCTCGAGCGCGCGGCGCGCGCGGGGCGCGCTGGCGGCGGCGTTGGCGCCTCGCGCGGCGATCGCGGCTGTCGTTGCGGTCGCGATCTCGCTGGGCCTCGTCGCTGCGCCCGCCCGGGCGGACGAAGGTGCGGGAGGCGCGCGCGCAGGTTCGCCGCGCGCGGCCTGTTCGCCGACTTCGCCGCCGGACGCGCGCGGCCCTGCGCGCGACGGTGGTCCGGTCGATGGCCTCGCGCTGATCGAGCAACTCGGGGCCACGGATCGCGGCGCCGTCGAGCGCGCGGTGCGCGAGATCGAGGCGTCGTCCGCCGCCACGCCATACATCGCCGACGCGTGGTTCGCGGCCGGGCGGGTATGCGAGGACGCGTTCGCCGATCCCGCGCGCGCGCTCGCGCTGTACGAGCGCATCGTGCGCGAGCTCCCCGACGCGCGGGTCTCGACCGCCGCGGCCCGGCGCGCCGAGGCGCTGCGCGCGCAGGTCGGCGCCGGCGGCGAGCACGCGGCCCGCGCCACCGAGCTCGCCCGGTTGATCGCCGAGGTCGATCGGATCGCGCCCGCCGAGGTCGAGCGCCGCGCCCGCGCGCTGGCCGACGCGCCATGGCCCGGCGCGCCCGAGGCCGCGCTGTGGCTCGCCGAGTGGATGCGCCGCAGCGACCGGCTCGCCGAGGCGCAGCGCCACTACGCCGAGGTCGCCGCGCGCTGGCCCGGCACGCCCCACGCCGTCGTCGCGATCCGCGGCGGGGCCGGCAACGCCCTCGCCGCCGGCGACTGGTCGCTCGCCGAGCAGCTCGCCCGCCAGCTGCCCATCCTCGAGGCCGCCGATGGCGTGCTCCAGGAGGAGCTGCTCGACGCCGCCGCGCGCGGCCGCCGCCGCGATCGCTGGTACGCCATCTCGTGGCTCGCGATCGCCGGCGCGCTCGCGATCCTGCTCGGCTCGCTCGCCGAGGCGTGGCTACGCCCTCCGCGCGCTCGCCGCCGCTGGCCCCGCCCTCCCTTCGAGCTGCTCTACATCGCGCCCGTCGCCGCCGTGCTCGTCGGCGTCGCCCTGACCGCCCACCAATCGATCGCGCCCGCCGTGCTCGCGCTCACCGCCGGCGGCCTCGTATTCGCGACGATCTCCGGCGCCGCCCTCGACCTGCTCCGCCACCACGGCCGCCCGCTGCGCCGCCGCGCCGTCGCGCACGTCCTGGTCTGCCTGCTCGCCACGATCGCCCTGCTCTACATCGTGCTGATGCACGACCACCTGATCGACCTCGTGATCGAGACGATCCGGTTCGGGCCAGAGCGATAAATGCACATAATATCAATTAATTGGCAGAACGGGCGACCGGCCGCACCCGCCCTATCTACTTGACGCGCCGCCGCCCAGCGCTCACGGTATCGCTATGGACTCGACCAACAAGCTGGGGCGTCGCGCGAGCGCGAGCGCTCCCGTCATGTCGATGTCCTCGCCCAAGACGCCCCGCGAGCGCATGTACGCCGCACTCGCGCTCGGTCGTCGCGGTCGACTGCTGCAGCAGCGAGCGATCCATGGTCGATCTGTCAGCACCGTTCGAGCTCGCTGAGCGAGTCGCGAAGGCCGCGCTCGAGCTCGGCATCGAGACAGCGGTGATCGGGGCGAACGCACTCGCGATCCACAACTACGTTCGCGGCACCGTAGACATCGATTTCGCGACATCGGTCGCCCCCACACGGCTACGAAGCCTCGACGAAGCAGTTCGTTCGCTCGGTGCGAAGTCGAAGCTGCGCATGCCCGACGAAGACGACCCGCTCGGCGGAATGCTGGTGGTCTGGGAGCGCGAAGACGAGGACGACTGGCCGCTCGAACCCGTGGAGGTCGTGAACTTCTACAATCCGTGGCGTCCTCGCCAGACTCCCGCGGAACATGCGATCGCGAGCGCGCTGCGGCTCGACGAGCACTCGGCGCTTCGGTACGTACGCCTTCCGGACCTCGTCGCGTTGAAGTTCTATGCTGGCGGCCCCGGAGACCACGCTGACATCCTCCAGCTCCTGATCAGGAATCCCGACGCAGATCTCGATGAGATCCGCGCGGTCGCGGGGCCTTACGACGCGCACAACAAGCTCGAAGAGCTGATCGATCAAGCGTCGCGCCGGCGCTGACCGACCCTACCGCTTCACCGCGTGCAGCTTGACCGGCTGGACCAGGCGCAGCGGGACCTCGTCGGGCACGGGCAGGCCGCCGGACTGGCGGTAGCGGTCGATGCGAAGGCGCAGGTTGTTCGGGCTGTCGGCGGCCTTCATCGCCTCGGTCTCGTCGATCCGGCCGAGCATCACGAGGTCGAACAGGGCGCCGTCGAAGGTCTTGCAGCCCTCGTTGACGCCCTGCTCCATCGCGTCCTTGATCGCGTCGATCTCGCCCTTCTTGATCAGGTCGCGGATCCGCGGGGTGTCGAGCAGGATCTCGAGCGCGGCGGCGCGGCCGGTGGGCAGCGCGGGGACCAGGCGCTGCGAGATGATCGCGCGCAGATTGAGCGATAACTGGAGCCGGATCTCGTGCTGGCGCGTGGGCGGGAAGAAGTTGAGGATGCGCTCGATCG
>JBQCJR010000278.1:0-2436 GCA_051952595.1 Kofleriaceae bacterium | reverse complement strand
CATCGGTGCGCTTGCGCTGATATTCCTCCTGGCGCCGGTGTTCCTCTTCGTGCCGCGTGCGATCCTCCTCGGCGCGCGGGCGCTGCTCGTCCTGCTGGCGCTTGCGCTCCTCCTCCGCGCGCGCGCGCTGCTCCTCTTGCTGCCGCTTGCGCTCCTCCTCCCCGCGCGCGCGCTGCTCGTCTTGCTCGCGCTTGCGCTCCTCTTCCACGCGGCGGCGCTGCTCGTCCTGCGCGCGCTTGCGGTCGTCTTCGATCCGCTTGCGCTCGTCCTCGGCACGCTTGCGATCTTCGTCGGCGCGCTTGCGGTCCTCCTCCGCGCGGCGGCGCTGTTCCTCTTGCTGGCGCTTGCGGTCCTCCTCGATTTGCTTGCGGTCCTCCTCGGCGTGGCGACGTCGCTCCTCTTCGGCCCGCTTGCGATCCTCTCCCGCGCGCTGCTCGGCGCGGCGCCGATCCTCCTCGACTCGCTTGCGCTCCTCGTCCTTGCGCCGCCGGTCCTCGTCGCCCCGACGCCGATCCTCCTCCTCGCGCCGCCGCCGCTCCTCTTGATCGACCCGCTGCCGCGCGTCGTGCTCGCGCCGCCGGCGATCCTCCTCGGTGCGCCGCTGGTCCTCCTCGGCGCGACGGCGCTGCTCCTCTTGCCGCTGGCGATCGCCGTCGGCGCGGCGGCGCCGGTCGTCCTCGAACCGGCGCTGCTCCTCCTGCTGGCGGCGCAGGTCGTCGGCGCGTCGCCGCCCCAGCTCCTCCTGCTGCCGGCGGTACTCGCCTTCGCGGCGCCGCTGATCGACCTCGCGGCGGCGGCGGTCCTCCTCGGTGGCGCGGCGCTGCTGGTCCTCGAACCGGCGGCGCTCCTCCTCGAACCGGCGCCGATCCTGCTCGACCTGACGGCGGCGCGCCTCGTCGCGCGCCTCGCGCTGCTCCTGCTCGAGCCGGCGCTGCTGCTCGGCGAGCCGGCGCTGCTCCTCGTCGCGGCGGCGGCGATCCTGCTCCCAGCGGCGCTGCTCGTCGGCCGCGCGGCGGCGATCCTCGTCGGCGCGGCGCTGGCGCGCCTCGAGCTCGCGGCGCACCTGGTCCTCGCGGCGGCGCCGGTCGTCCCACTGCCGGCGGTGGTCGCGCAGCCGCTGCTCGGCGTCGCGCCGCTCGGCGCGATCGTAGCGCCCGATCTCGCGCAGCTCGAACCGCTCGCGGCGCGGCTGCACCCGCCACCGCTGCAGCCAGGTCTCGTCCGGGCCCGCGACCCACACGTCCTGGCGGTGCTTGTGATAGCGCTGCAGGTGCACCGTGCCGCGCAGGTACGTGCTCCAGTCGCGGGTCACGTAGTGGCGATCGAGGTCACGCGTGGTCAGCTGCTGCGCCGGCACGAACCGCCACTGCTCGTCGGGGACGTAGGTGTCATCGGAGTAGCCCATCGGCGCCCAGCCGACCCAGCCGTCGCTGACTCGCCACTGCACCCACGCCGGTCCCCACGTCGTGTCCGGACGCCACACCCAGCGGTTGACCCACACCCAGCGGCCGTAGTGATCGGTCGCCCAGCCGAACGGGTCGTTCGAGACCCAGGTGAAGCCGAAGTCGGTGTACTTCCAGTAGCCGTTCGCGTACGGCACGTAGCCCGACTGCGACGGGACGAACACCCAGCCGTAGGTGCGGTCGTCGTACCAGCTCCCGTGTGGATCGAGGCGATCGTAGAACACCTCGACGCCAGGCACCTCGTCGCCGTCGAGGCCGACGTCGAGATCGACGTAGACCGGCCCGAGCGGCTGGTACGGGTCGGAGGCGAGCGGCTCCGAGGCGGGCGGCACGACCGCGGGCGGCTCGAGCGGTGCGGGCTCCTGGGGCGCGGGCTGCTGCGGATAGCCCTGCGGCGGCGGCGGGTACGCCTGCTGTGGATACGCCGGATAGCCGTACTGAGGGGGCGCATTCGAGGGAATGCAGCCAGTGAGTGCGATCGAGAACAGGAGCTTCCGCAGCCTCATGGAACCACGCGCCTTTCGATGGACGTCACGGTGAGACGCCTCCCACCCTCACCGCATTCATCGAGCTGATCCCGTAGCTTGAAGGCATGCGCGTGCTCCGGTTGGTCGACGTCCATCGGGGGGCCGATTGCATCGTCGCGACCTGTGCGATCGAGGACCTCCGATTCCACGTCACGGTCTGGTACGAGGGCATCGATCTCGGCGAGCTCGCGCGCCGCCACGGCGAGGCGCAGCTCGAGCGAATCGCCGTTCACGTCGCGCTGTTCCAGCTCAACGCCGCGTGCAGCCTGCGCCCCGATGTGATCGAGCTCGGCCCATACGCGCGGTACCTCACCGCCGAGCTCGCGACGGTGTGGACCACGGTGTTCCGGCACGTCTGGGCGCAGTGGCGCTACCAGCACGACCTGCCGGACTATGCCGGGCCACGGTTCGTCGATCCGATGGTCGAACCCGGCGCCGCGCCGCTC
>JBQCJR010000277.1:0-2843 GCA_051952595.1 Kofleriaceae bacterium | reverse complement strand
TCGGCGAGACGCGTGGCGAGCTGATCCTCCTGCAGTGTGCCGGCCCCCAGCCCGACGCGCCGCCGGAGGATCGCGCGCGCGCGGAGCAGCGGGTACAGCAACTCCTCGAGCAGCAGTGGGAGCGCTGGCTCGGACCGCTGGCGCCGTTCCTCCATCGCACCGGCTGCGAGATCCGGCGCGGCATGCTCGAGGTCATCCGCGTCGGTGTGCCCGGCGCGCCCGACACCGGCTGGCGCGAAGCCGCCCGCCACCACGAGCTGTTCGCGGTGCACACGGCGCGGCCCCACCACGTCGCGCCGGACCATTACGCGCTGTTCGTCGAGGGGCTCCCTCGCCTGCCGCGCCACCTCGGCTTCGACAGCCTCGCGGCGATCGAGCTGCTCGGCGCGCACCTCGGAGCGCTCTCGGTGGAGGCCGTGTCCTACTCGCACCACGGCCGCGCGAGCGACCAGCCGCCCGAGCCGCGCTCCTTCCCCGCCGCGATCGCCGCGCTCGCGAACCTGGTGCCCGAGCTCGAGGTCCTCGCGCTCGAACGCGGGTGCCCACCGGACCAGGTCGACGCCCTGATCCCGCAGCTACCACGGATGTTCCGGCGGCTGCGCCGGGTCGAAGTCCCGCAAGCGCTGCTCCACGGCCCGAGGCACCGCGAGATCCTCACGCGCTTGCGGTCGCTGCCGTTCGTCAAGATCCTCTGGGCTCGCGGCTCCGGACCGCCCTCGTAATCCGCCTCCGGCCGGCGTGATAACCGCACGGCAGCGGGAACGCTACTTTCCGCGTGGCCCGAACACGATCAACGCCATGCCGCACAGCGTGACGGCTGCACCGATCAGGTCCCAGCGATCTGGCTTCTGCCCTTCCGCGACCCACATCCAGAGCACCGCGACGGCGACGTAGACACCTCCATACGCGGCGTAGGTGCGCCCTGCGCCTGTCGGGTGCAGCGTGAGCAGATACGCGAACGCAGCGAGGCTCAGCGCCGCCGGCGCGAGAACCCAGATCGGGCGTCCATGGCGGAGCCAGAGGTACGGCAGGTAGCAGCCGACAATCTCGGCCACCGCAGTAAGCACGAACAGGCCGACGGTCTTGAGGCCGAGCACGGCGTCAGCTTGCCCGAAGCGCGACGGGAATCCAAACGACCATCGCGCTGGCCACGAGCGTCACGAACGTCGACAGCGGCGACACCGAAGCAGGCGATCTTTGCCTCGGTGTCCATGCCGCATGCGAGACAGGTATGGTCCCCCGGAGCGCGCGGGCACCATGGCAGACCTCTATTACATTCGTATCGGCTTGGTCGACGGCACGCGGGTCGTGCTGCACTGCCTGACCGGATTCACCAACGACGGCAGGAACTACGAGACGAGCCGATCTTTCGCGCTGATGGTGTTACTCGACGCCAAGCTTCACTGCGACGATCACCAGTACCTGTGCCAAGGCGCGCCGGAGCTCACGTCTCGGCGCCTCGCGATGATTGCCGGCCGTGCCAGGAGCGCTCCCTCGCCATTGCACGAGTCGCTGCCGGATCCCGTTCCCTGGGACGAGGCTTGGCACCGCGCGCACGTGCCGCGGATCATTCGAGCCACCAGGCTGCTCGCTCGCCACAACGTCGCGTTCGACGCGCAGACGCAAGAGGCCGCGTTCGCCGCCGAGGAGCGCGGCATGTGGCATCTACTCGAGGCGGCCTGGCGGGACCTCCACCACTTCGATCTCGAGGTCGAGCTGACCGAGGCGAGCTACGGCAGCCACCTTGTCGAAGGCCACCTGTTCGGGACCACCGCGTTCGACGCCTGGAGCGAAACCTAGACGCCCGCGCGCTCGATCCCTCCGTGCGGCATACTGGGAGGCCGTGCTCGCGCTCGATCCCAATGCTCCGTTCGTGAAGGCCGTCAGCGCGGTGCGCGCCGGCGACGCATCGATCGACCACGCGGTCGACGTGCTGCTCGAGCTCGAGGCGCGGCACAGGATCGCGGTCCACGACGACTTCGGAGGGCTCGCCACGATCGAGAACCTGGATGTCTGGCGGCTGCGCGCCGGGCAGGCGCCGCTGCCGCTTGGAGATCTCGTTGGCCCCAGGTGGCGAGTCGCGGCGACGGCGGAGGCGATCCACGAGCGCTACGACCTCACCACCGACGACCTCACCGACACCGAGTACAGCGAGCGAATGTTCCCGTTCCTGTCCGACACCCAGTTGCTCCTCTCGGGCATGGATTTCGCGAACTCCCGCTTCCTGACACTGGGTGAGGAGATCGTCCTGCCAATGACGGGGTACCGAAGGTGGAGCTACGTGCTCGCCGATTGGTCCCAATGGAGCGGCTGGGCAGCGAGGCAGGGCCGCGAGCTCAACTACGCCCACTTCTACTCCATCAATGGGCGGGTCCTCGAGGGCTACGACGCATTCGCCGAGATCGTGTTCGCGTGCCTTCGGCGCAAGACGATCCGCCTCGTTGGTCCCGAGCTGCCGCCCTGGAGCCACGAGCAATCCGCGCGGCGCGAGTGGAAGTTCGCGCTCTGGAACGCGGGCAAGCCGCGGATCCTCGCGCTGCTCGCGCCGCTGGTGCTCGAGGTGCTCGCCGAGGTGCGCGACGAGGACCTCGGCGATCCTCGGCACCTCGCTCGCTACGGGATGCCCCGTGCGCGGGCCGCCTCCGCCGCGCGCGCCGTCGAAGCACTGCGCACCGGCGGGCCGCAAGCCGACCTCCCGCTCGACGATCCAGGCAACGGCCTGCTCCGCCCCGCCGCCGCACGCATCGCGGCCGCCCGTACGCTCGTCCGGGCGATGACCTCGAAGACCAAGCTGGCGACCGCTGCCATGCAGTGCCTGGACAGCCTCGCCGAGGTGCGGCCGG
>JBQCJR010000276.1:0-3763 GCA_051952595.1 Kofleriaceae bacterium | reverse complement strand
GCCGGCTCGCTCGCTTCGGTCTCCGCCGCCTCCTGGGCCTCGTCCGTCCCCGGACGGCCGCCGCGGCCGCCGTCGCGCGGGGCGCTCACGACGCCCTCCTGAACGGCGAGCGGGCGAGCAGGTGCTGTGACACGAACCACAGCACCGCGAACACCAGCGCCGCGCCGAGCGCCGCGTATCCCACCGCGTACCACTGCTGTTGCTTGAGGCCGGTCTGGCTGACCGAGTCCTCGATCACCGAGAAGTAGCCGTTGATCACCGCCGCGCCGAGCAGCCCGAGCAGCAGCAGCAGGCCGCGGACCGGCGCATTGCGCCGCGAGAACTTGGCCCGGCCCATCACGTAGCCGAGCACGCCGGCGAACGAGGCGTGGGCCAGCGTGGTGACCACCGCTTGGGCCGCCGCGGTCGACAGGTACACCGAGTGCCCTTGGCCCGACAGGCGGTGGTAGTTGACCCACACCGCGAACCCGGTGCCACAGGCCATCATGTAGACCACGCCGTCCATCGGCTCGTCGAACTCGCGCGACAGGTACACCGTGTAGCGGACGACGGTGTACTTGCACATCTCCTGGGCGAGCCCGGCGACCAGCACCGCGTACAGCACGCGATCGAGCGCGAGGTCCGCGACGCCGTGCGACGCGAGCGCGATCGGCGGCACCGCCTGGTACTGCACGAAATCGGCGAGCGGCGCGGCCACCAGTGCGCCGAGCACACACACGCCGACCACCAGCTGCTTGGGCTCGGGCTCGTGGCGATCCATCAGGTAGAAGAACCCGAGCCAGAACATGGCGGGGATCCCGGCCATGACCGCGGCGAGCAGGGGCCCCAGGTGCACCGCGCGCTCGAGCCCTGTGACCAGCTCCACCAACCAGGCGATCACGACGAACCCGACGAGCCCTGCGATGAGCAGGAACTTCGTGCCGACCAGCACCCGGGCTCGCCGTAGCGACCACCGCTGCCTTTGCATCCCGAAATCTTACGCTGCCGACGGTTGGCGCGCGCGTTCGTCGCCTTCTAGAATCCCCGCTCCTAGAGGCCCATGGCAAAAAATCGCGGTACCGACGCGCAGTTGCTGACCATGCACGAGCTGGCGGCCTACCTGCATCTCGACGAGCTCACGGTGGGGAAGCTCGTTCAAACCGGCAAGATTCCCGGATTGCAGGTGGATCGCCAGTGGCGATTCAAGCCGAGTGCGATCGACGCGTGGATCGAGGAGCAGCTCGTCGGCGACGACGAGAATTTCGCAGACGTCCCCGACGGGCTCAAGCTCCCGCTCGAGGACCTGCTGCCCGACCAGGCGATCATCCCGACGATGCGCGCGCGCACCTCGGTGGGCGTGATCGAGGAGCTCGCGGCGCGCGCGTACACCAACGGCTGGTTGCTCGACAAGCCGTGGTTCGTCGGCGCCGTCGTCGAGCGCGAGTCGCTGGCGTCGACGGCGATGGAGGGCGGCGTCGCGTTTCTGCACACGCGGGCGCGCGACAAGGGCAAGATCGGCCGGCCGTTCGTCGTCGTCGGGCGATCGTGGGAGGGCACGATGTTCGGCGCGCCCGACAACCAGCCGACGTATCTGTTCTTCCTGCTCGGCCTCAAGTACGACCGGCTGCACCTGCCGATCCTCGGCCGGCTCGCGCGCGCGCTGCGCAACCCGACGACGATCGCCAAGCTGCGCTCGCTGTCGTCGCCGGATCAGATCCGCGCGCTGCTGCTCAAGGAAGACGCGGTGGCGCGCGCCGGCGCGGTGCAGGTGCCGACCGAGCCCGTGGCGTTCAAGCCCAAGCTGGATCGCCAGCTCCGGCTGCGCGCGATCCGCCGGCTGCAGACGCAGAAGAAGGCCGAGACCGAGACCCAGGAGCGGCGCGCGGCGGCGCTCGACCCGACCGCTCCGAAGAAGGCGCGCGCGCGCAAGCCTCCGACGAAGGGCTAAGTCGGACGAGCCACCTCCGAGCGCCCCGCCGGGAGATGCTACGATCGGCGGATGGGGCGCACCGCCCTGTACCGCGATCCCGTGCCGTGGCGGCCCGCGCGCGCCGAGGTTCATCTCGAGCCCGACGCGCTGATCCTGCGGCTGCCCGACGGCCGGCACCGCCACTTCGCGCTCGATGGCTGCACGCCGGCGACGCTCGACGGGTTCTTCGCGGCGCGGGTCGACATCGGCTACGAGCGCCGCTTCGTCCGCATGCTGGTGCTCGAGCGCGAGGACGAGCGCCAGGTCGTGATCACGCCGCCGGATCAGGGCGCCGTGGCGCCGAACGTGGTTCGCGTGCCGGAGGCGCCCGCCGAGTCGTCGATCGTCGATGTGGCGGCCTGGGACGCGCTCGCCGATTGGATCATGGGCGGCGGGCGGTTCGCCGGGTGCTCGATCCCGGAGCTCGCGCGGCTCGCCGCGATCGCGTCGCCGCAGTTCGCGGTGCTGATCGGCGAGGTCGCCGCCGAGCGCGCGCTCGATCAGCTGTGGGCCACGAGTGGGCCACTCCGCGGCGAGTCGGATCTCGAGATCGCGCTCCAGCCGCTGGTGGTCGCGGCGCGCCACTCCGCGCGCGTGGCCGAGGCGCTGCTGTCGGCGCTCGCCTACGTCTCCGGCTCGCTGCGCCGGCGCCGCCGGGCGTGGTGAAGCGGGCTTTGTTGGCGCCGGTCAGCGCTGCGTTGTAGCTTCGTCGCAGATGCGGCTTCGACTCGCCCTGCTCGTGATGATCGCGAGCTGTAGCAGCGACAGCGACGTCTCTCGCGAGGTCGGCGCGCGGTGCGACAGCAAGGCGGATTGCGACGATCGTTGCCTCGCCGAGGCCGATGGCTACCCCGGCGGGTTCTGCACGATCGGCTGCGAGCTCGAGGAGGAGTGTCCGACGCGGACCTCGTGCATCGATCGCGAGGGCGGAACATGCCTGTGGAAGTGCAACCTCGACAGCGATTGCGGCTTCCTCGGCGAGGGCTGGGTCTGCCGCGAGCAGCCGCTGCGCCAGTTCGGCGGGCGTCCGGAGGCCGTGTGCATCGGCGGGTGAGCGCGGCGTGCGCGGCGCTCGGGGCGCTCGGGGCGCTCGGCGCGCTCGGCGCGTCGACCGCTCGCGCCGACTCGAGCGATCTGTCGGCGAGCGAGCCGGCGAGCGCGGCCGGTGACGCTGGGGCCACCGGGATCTCCCGCCGGGCGGCGGCCGCGGGCGACCTGATCGATGACGGGATCGCCGATCAGAGCATCGGCGCGCTGGTCGGCATCGCGAGCGGCGGCCGGGTCACGCCCGGCGGCGTGCGGGTCACCGGGCACTACCTGTACCAGATGTCGGATCAGGACTGGTTCGACGGCACCGCGAGCTTCACGTTCGGCAGCAGCGAGGCGGCGTGCTTCCGCGATCGGATGGACGACCTGATCTGCCAGCACGGCCTCGCGGATGGCGGCGCGATCGAGCTCTCCGCCGGCGTCCGGCGGATCTTCCCGTCGCGCGGGACGTTCCGGCCGTTCGCGCGCGCGGCGATCGGCATCGGACTGGTCCGGTTCGGCAACGACGATCTGACCGGCTTCTCGGTGCCGTTCCACGCCGGGGCCGGGCTGCGCGCCCGGGTCTCGTCGCTGGTCGCGATCACCGCGCTCGCCGATCTGACGATCGGGTTCGCCCGGTTTGGCCGCGGGCTCGGCAGCGAGCCGCAGGTCGGGCTCTCGATCACCGCCGGGGCCGAGTTCAGTCTGAAATGACCGGCCTCTTCGCTGTGTACATCGCCGCCGCGCTGGCGCTCGCCGCGTTTCGCGGCCGCGACTCGAAGACCTCGA
>JBQCJR010000275.1:0-2524 GCA_051952595.1 Kofleriaceae bacterium | reverse complement strand
GCGTGGTGCCGCCGCGGGCCGGATATATCCGATTATCTACGCCTAATGTGTTCTGCGCTACCATCAGATCCGCGCCCCCTTGTATGGTGTCTAACTCGAGCGGCCCGGCGGCCGCGGCGCCGGTGCGCTCGACGTAGACGATCTGCACGGGGTCGCCATCGCCCATCGGCGTGACCTGGCTGCCGAGCCCGGCACGCTCGAGCCGCACCCACTCCTGGAGCGTGCAGAACGCCGAGGGGTTCGCCGCCGGATCGTATGGCTGGGCGCACGACGCCGGCTCCGCGCCGCGCGCGCCGCCCGGGGTCTCGAGCACCTCGCCGCCGCGGTGGGTGATCCCGCCGACGCCGTCGACGCGAGGATCCTCGGCGAGGATCGACTTGGCGACCGCGCGGCTGCGGCGGGCGTCCGGGAACTCGAGCGCCATGAACTCGTCGCGCAGCAGGTGGTAGTTCTTCTCGAGCGCCACCGCGGAGAAGAACGCGGGCGCGCCGCTGCGCAGCTTGAAGTCGTTGGCCGCCTGCGGGCTGTGGCAGGCCTGGAACCCGCAGCCGCGCTGGAGCAGCGTCGGCTGGACGTGGTCGGCGAAGAACTGCTTGGCGGGATTGCCGCCGGCGAAGTCGAGCTTGCCGGCCTGCTCGGCCCACGCGCGGATCGCGACGTACTCGGCGTCGGACGTCGACTCGAACTGGTCGCCGCCGGTGTGGCCGCGCCCGCCGCCGGCGACCGCGAGCGGCACGCGCAGGAGCTGCGAGTCATCGACCGGCGCGTTCACGAACGACCACGCCTGGCTGAAGTTGAACGCGAGCTGGTCGTCGCTCGAGCCACACGTGATGTAGAAGTCCGATTGCGGCGCGCCGTGGCAGCTGCCCTCGCTGCAGCCCTGGCGCTCGAGGATCGGCTGCACCGTCGACTTGAACGCGTTGAACGACGCCATCGTCGCCGGGGTGACGTAGTCGCTCGCGATGAACCCGGGCGGGATCGTCGTCGAGCAGCCGCCCTCCCCGGTGCGCGGCGGGCTGGGCGGCTTGAGCCCGTTCTCGGTCGCGCCGTTCTCGAGCCAGGTCTGCAGCGTGAAGTACGCGTCGGAGCCGACGTCGAGCAGCCCGCCGCCGGAGTGCCGCACCTCGAGATCGAGGAACTCGTTGCCGTACGCGACCTTCAGCTTGCGATCGCCGACGGCCTTGATGAGCAGCAGCGGCACCGGATAAGCGCCGAACGGCGCGAGCACGTCGCGCCGCTTCTGCAGGTTCTCGAACGAGGTCACGTCGAGGTTGCCGGCCGCCACCGCGAACGGATCGCCGGCCTCGACGGCGTGGCACCCCGAGGTGTTCCCGGCGCACTTCTGCACCAGGATCGGCTCGATGTTCCGCTCGTAGTAGGTGCGGCCCTTGGGCGATTCACTGCAGCCGGCGACCGCCAGACAGATCACCGCACCGAGGAGACGTTCCCTGCGCAGCTCCATGCTCGACATCGTACCTCGGGGGCGGTGGTCAACGCAGCTGAGCGATCGAAGCCTTCGCGGACATCCGCACCAGGCCGCTGGGGTCCGCGGAGGCCTTGACGAGCGCCTCGCGCGACGCGCTCTGGCCGAGCCGGCCGAGCGCCCACGCCGCGTTGCGACGCACCGTCGAGCTCGGGTCGGAGACCACGAGCGCCTCGAGCGCGGCGCGGCCGGCCGCGGCGCGCATGCCACCCACGACGGTCGCCGCCTCGGCGCGCACCGTGGCGTCGGCATCACCGAGCATCGCGACCACCTGCGCGGTATCCACCTGGCCGCGGATGTCGCGCCAGGTGCGCACCGCCTCGGCGCGCACGGTAGCATCGGGATCGGTCATCGCGACCTCGAGCACGGCGTTGCCGCCGATGTGGCCGAGCCGCTCGACGGCGCGCACCATCGCGAGCTTGGCCTCGGGCGAGACGTCGCGGCGGATCGCGGCGCGCAGGTTCGGTAGCGAGGTGTAGGTCACGGTCGCGCCGAGGAAGTCGGCGGCGTTGCGCACCGCGACCGAGTCGCCGGTGAGCAGCTCGGCATCGAACTGCTCGGCGAGCATCTTCTTCATCGCCGGGCGCTTGGCGAACCACCACGCGGCCACCTCGCGCACCTGGTAGCGCGCGTCCTCGGTGAGGTTGGTGACCAGCTGGATGCAGTCCGGGCACGCGAGCGACTCGGCGCGCTCCACCTCGGCGATGATCGCGTCGACCGAGCCGGAAGCGACGGCCTGGCGGATCTTGGCGGCGCTGCCGTCCTTGCCGGCGAGCGCGGGCGAGGCCGCCGCGCACACGACGAACGCGACCGCGGCGAACGTACGAGCGAAGTTCTTCATGGTCATGCTCCTGGATGTGCGCGGGCTCAGTAGCGAGCCTGGCCGGGGTTGTTCTCGCGAGCGTAGAAGTTGACGCCGAGGTCGGCGGAGAGGATCAGCTTGTAGAACTCGGTCGGCGTGAGCTCGGGGTAGCCGGCGGTCGCCGAGTGCGGGCTCGTGGGGAACGCGCGGACGTTGGCATCGGGCTGCGGGAACACCTT
>JBQCJR010000274.1:0-2771 GCA_051952595.1 Kofleriaceae bacterium | reverse complement strand
GGGAGAGCCTCGCGCGCTGGCGGCGCCAGAGAGGATCCGGCGCGGCGAGCCGTTCGTCGTCGCGTTTCTCCTGCGTGGTTTTTTGGTGGGCGCGCGCGAGCTCGAGGTGGCGGAGCACGGCATCGAGCGCGCCGATGCCGACCCAGGCGATCGCGAAGGTGGCGAGCGCGCTCGCGATCAGCGCGGCGCCGGCGAGCGGCGCGGTCGGGAGCGCGGCGAGGCGCGGCGCGACCAGCCAGAGCCAGCCGAGCGCGACGGCGCCGAGCAGCGCGGCGGCAGCGAGCTCGAAGCCAGCGCGGCGAACGCGCGCGCTGGGTCCGCGATCGAGCGCAGGGGCGCCGGGAACGGCGCGGCGGGGGAGCCACGCGGCGCGGGTCTGGAGGGCGTGGGCGAGCGCGGCGGCGAGGGCGAGCGCGGCGAGCAGTGGGCCGGCGAGGTCGAGCATCGCGCCAGGTAGGGACGCGACGGCGGCGGTCGGGGCCGTCGGATCAGTGTGGGCGGCGGTTGCGTGCTCGATGTGCGCGAGCGCGGTGGTTGGTACGGGTGTCGGAGCGGCTGGCGCAGGTGGCGCGACGGTCGGCGTGGCTGTCGGGCCGGTCGGCCTAGTCGGGCCGGTCGGAGCGGCGGTTGCGTGCTCGGCGTGCGTCGGCGCGGTTGTCGGAGCGGTCGGCCTAGTCGGGCCGGTCGGAGCGGCGGTTGCGTGCTCGGCGTGCGTCGGCGCGGCTGTCGGACCGGTCGGATCGGTGGGAGTTGTGGTCGCGTGCTCGGCCTGCGCGATCCCGGCGGTCGCGTGGGGAGCGACGAGCGCGGCGGTGGGCGCGTCTTGCGCGAGCTCCGCCGGCACCTCGCCGCGACACGCCGCGGAGAGCCACGCGCCGAGGCGTGCGCCGGCGGCACGGCCGAGCGGCGGGAGCGCGAGCGCGGCGACCGCGCAGGCGATCGCGCCGACGAGCAGCGGGCTCGCGGCGTGCAGTCCGGCGCGCCGCGCGAGCGAGCGCCGGCGAGCGGACGGCGGGAACGGTCGGCGCTCGGCCATCGGTGTCCGAGGCCGATGGTAAGGTGCCCGCTCGATGACGGGTTCCCGCAAGGTGCGAAAAGCAGTGATCCCCGCCGCCGGCCTCGGCACGCGGTTCCTCCCCGCGACCAAGGCGGTGCCGAAGGAGATGCTCCCGATCGTCGATGTGCCGACGATCCAGCTGGTGATCGAGGAGGCGGTGAACGCCGGGATCGGCGACGTGGTGGTGGTCAACGGCCGCCACAAGCACGCGATCGAGGATCACTTCGACCACGCGTACGAGCTGGAGCACACGCTGCGCGAGCGCTCGAACACCGCGCTGGCCGACGAGGTGGCGGCGATCTCGGAGCTGGTGCGCATCCATTCGGTGCGCCAGAAGCAGCCGCTGGGGCTGGGCCACGCCGTGCTGTGCGCGCGCGAGGCGGTCGGTGACGAGTCGTTCGCGATTCTCCTCGGCGACGACCTGATCGACAACGATGCGGATCCGGGGATCGGCCAGCTGATCCGCGTGCACGAGCAGACCGGCGCGGCCGCGGTCGCGGTGATGGAGGTGCCGGCCGGCAAGGAGCACATGTACGGCATCGTGGCGGGCGAGCTCGACGCGACCGGGCACCTGCGGGTCCGCGACATGGTCGAGAAGCCCAAGCCGGGCACGGCGCCGAGCCGGCTGGCGATCGTCGGGCGCTATGTGGTGCCGGGCTCGATCTGGGGGCACCTCGAGGCGACCAAGCCGGGCGCGGGCGGCGAGATCCAGCTGACCGACGCGTTGCGCGAGCTGGTCGCTTCGCCGGAGGGCCTGTACGGCGTGGTCGTCGAGGGCACGCGGCACGACGCGGGCGACAAGCTGGGCTATTTGCGCGCGAACCTCGCGTACGCGCTGAAGCGGCCTGCGCTGCGCCAGGCAGTGATCGAGCTGTGCCGCGAGATCGCGTCGACGGAGCAGTGATGCGCCGAACGGCAGTCGCGAGGGCCGAGGGCGGCGGCTGCGCGGGCGAGCCAGGGAGGGTGGGGCAGAGGATCGCGGTGCGCGCGCGCGGCTGGGGGCCGGGTATGTCCGGTGATCAGCGCGACGTGGTTGGGGAAGCGGCGGGGCGCGGCGGACGACGAGGTCGCGTTGGTTGTTTGGCGAGGCCGGAAGAATGGCCGCGCGCGGATCTGTGGGCGTGGAGGTCGGACGAGCTTGGCTCGTGGTCGCGTCGACATGCGCGACCGCGCAACGCGCGGCATCAGGTGCTTGGTGTGCAGGCCGAGATCGCGGAGAGCTGCCGGCCAGAAATCGGCGATATCAAACGCCGGTTGGTTCTCGCTGGGATCGTGAGGCGACTGGGCCGGCTTGAGCTCGCCGAAATAGCGGCGCAACTCGGGCAGGTTGATCGCGCCGCGATCTCGGGGCGACCGGGCCAGCTCGACGGCGTAGGGAGCGTGGGGCAGCTGGGTAGGTTTGAATTCGCCGAGATCGAGGCGCGACTGGACCGGCGCGGACTCGCAGTGATCGCGGTGCGACGGTGCGAGCTAGAACCCGCCGAGAGCGAGGCCCTCTTGGGCCATCTTGAATTCGCCGAGATCGAGGCGCGACTGGACCGGTGCGGACTCGCCGAGTTCGAGGACCAGCAGGGAAAACCTGAATTCGCCGAGATCGAGGCGCGACTGAACCGGTGCGAACTCACAGTGATCGAGGCTCGGCGGGGCCGGCTTGAGATCGCCGAGGTCGAGGCTCGGCAGAGCCGGCTTGAAATCGCCGAGATCGAGGCTCGGC
>JBQCJR010000273.1:0-3879 GCA_051952595.1 Kofleriaceae bacterium | reverse complement strand
GTGGGCGCGCCACATGATTCAAATGGGTGTCACCCGCGCCGCTCACCTGTTGTGGTTGGTGTCGACCGGCGAGCCGAGCCGGCTGTTCCCGACGGCGCTGCGCGACGGCGGCCGGATGACCGTCGGCTGACGACTACTTGGACGCGAACGCGCTCGCCAGCTCCGGGATTCCCCGGAGCTGCTGGCTGTAGGCCAGGTAGGTCTCGGGCTCCCGCTTCGCGAGGCCCTCGAACAGCATGCCGAGCAGCGAGTTGTCGACGAACGCGTTCGTGCCCTCGAGATAGACGAGCAGCTGCGCGTGCACGTTCGGGGCGGCGGGGTGCAGCGCCCTGAGCTCGGCGAGCGGCGCGCTCGACGCGTCCATCGTCTTGAACACCTCGAGCCAGGTCTCGGCGCTGCTCCTGCGCTTGGTCTTCTTGAGATCCCGCATCGTATCGCGGGCTTCCTCGCGCTGGCCGCTCTTCGGCCCCATCACGAGGCCGAGCACCCGCTTGGCCTTGTCGTCGTACGTGGCCTCGTCGTGTTGCTCCTCGAAGTACGCCTCGTGGAACTGGTCCATGGTCCCCGGGCTCATCACGTTGTAGTCCGCGTACGCGAGCTCGTCGCCGAGCCGATCGTTCTCCTGCTGGAGCCGGGTCAGGCGCTGCACCAGCATCTCGATCGCCTCGCGGTACGGCTGGAGCGGGTCGTCGGTGAGCAGCGCCTGCCGGAGCTTGGCCTGCACGGTGGCGGCGCCGCCGCCCAGCTTGACCAGGAGGAACCCGTCCACGTGGCCGAGCATGACCTCGAGGCGCTTGTGGCGCGCCGCTTCGTAGTCCTTGGCCTTCGTGGCGAGCTGTGGATCTGGCATGGCCTGGTTGTCGGAGGCGCACCGCTCCACCTCCTTCTTGATCCAGTCGAGCGCGGCCTGCTCGTCGGCCTCGGGGGCCTGGCACAGGTAGTCGGCCATCTTCTGGGCATCGGCGGCGCCGAGCGTCTGGATCTCCACCGCGGCGATGTCGAGCACCTGCTTGCGCAGCTTCACCGCTTCCCAGTCGGTGAGCACGATCGCGTTCCACGGCAGCTCGGCCTTGGCGGTCGCGGGATCGGGGTCCGCGCTGATCTTGCCGTCCTTGGTGACCCCCTTGGTGTGATCGTTGGTGGGCTGGCTGTAATCGGTCTCGTCGTAGTGGCTCGGCTTGGGGATGTCCATCACGCAGGTCCCCTCGGTGCCGGGCGCCTTCTCCGGATCTCCGTGTACGTCCGGCTTGAGCTCGTGCCACCAGAACTCGAGCTTCTTTGCGTACTTGTAGGTCTTCCAGTCGCCGTGGGTGACCTTGGCCTTGAAGTAGACCCACGCCTTGTGGTCGTTGACCAGCGTCTTGAGCCGGGTCTCGACGTGGTCCTTCATGCCGCCGGTGTTGGTCGAGCGCGGGATCGCGGCGAGGTTGCGGTCGTCGTTGCCGGGGCCACCGAGGTTGTGGTTGAGCAGGTGGCCCTTCACGTAGCCGCTGTTCGCTGCCTTGCCGAGCTTGTCATTGAGCCTGCCGGCGTTCGGGCACGCGTCCTTGTGCGGCTCCTCGCCGAGCTTGTGGTCCGGGCCGAGCACGGTCGCCTCGACCTCGGTGCCATCGCGGCTCGCCGGCTCGACCGGCCCCCAGCGCACCGAGGTCGTCCAGCTCTTGGCCTGGCCCTGGATCGGGGCGCCGAACCCCGGTCGGGTCACCGCGACGCGCTCGTCGACGAGCTGGCGCGATGGATCGGTATCGGGCAGGCCGCTGCGCGAGTATCGCTCGAGCGCGTTGCGCGGCGACTCGTCGTTCTTCGCGGTCTTGACCTGGTTGCCATCGTGGACCGGGAGCGTGTCGTTCGTGAACAGCGGCATGGGCGGGTCCTTTCGCGGTCATTCGAGGCGGCCGTCGCCGAGCTTGCCGGCGCGCTGGTACTCCAGCGCCACGGCGCGACGGAGGTGGTCGGCGGACAGCGCGCGGCGCTCCGCCGCGGCGAGGTACGCGGCGCGCAGCGCGGCGTTGCGGATGTAGCCGCCGGAGAGCTGGTGGCGGCGTGCGAGCTCGCCGAGATCGAGCTCGCCCTCGATCGGCAGCGAGCGGGGCAGGTGGGCGCGCCACAGCCGCTCCCGATCGCCGGCATCGGGGAACGGGAACTGGATCTGCACCGACAGCCGCCGCCGGAACGCCGGATCGATCGCGGTGCCGAGGTTGGTGGTGAGGATCGCGATGCCGCTGAACGAGTCGAGCCGCTGGAGCAGGTAGTTGGTCTTGACGTTGGCGTGGCGATCCTGGCTCGACGCGCCGGTGGTGCGGCGGCCGAACAGCGAGTCGGCCTCATCGAACAGCAGCACGATCTCGCCGTCCTCGGCGGCGTCGAACACCGCGGCGAGGTTCTTCTCGGTCTCGCCGATCCACTTCGAGAGCACCTTCGAGAGGTCGACCCGCCACAGCTCGTAGCCGAGCGCGCGCGCGATCGCGCCGGCCGCGAGGGTCTTGCCGGTGCCGGGCCCGCCCTGGAGCAGCGCGGTGACCCCCTGCGCCGTCGCGGCGACGCGGTCCATGCCCCACTCCTCGAGCACGGTGCGGCGGTGGCTGACCCGCGCGATCAGCTCGCGCAGCGCGTCGTCGATCTCGGGCGAGACGATCAGGTCCTCCCACGCCGCGAGCCGGTCGACCCGGGTGGCGATCGCCTCGATCCGCGCCGCGCGGTGCTGGCGCAGCGCCGCGGTGATCGCGACAGCGGCGGTGGGGCCGGTCTCGCCAGAGGCGACGACCGCGGCGCACGCGCGGTGGATCGCACCAGGCCCGACCGAGAACCGCGCGGCGAGCTCGTCGGCGATCGCCGGGTCGAGCGCGTGGCGGCACAGCATCTCGCGCCACGCGGCGCGGCGCTCGGTCTCGCTGGGCGAGGGCAGCTCCAGCGACGCGTAGCCGGGCGCGAGCGGCAGATCGCCGCCGAGCGGGGCGCGGACGAACAGCGGTCCGGGGTGCGCGTCGAGGATCGCGCGCAGCGAGGCGTGGGACGCCGGCTCCTCGGAGAGCTGGTCGAGCGTGACACACGGCAGGTCGCCGCGGAGCGTCACGTCGCGCAGCCGCGCGCGGAGCACCGGCGGCTCGGCGCTCCCGTCGACCAGGCCGATCCGGCGGCCCGCGAGCGCGGCGAGCGCGGCGGCGATCGTCCGGCGCCCGGCGGCGGGGCGGCCGCGCAGCACGACGCGCACCGGTTCGACGCGAGGAGCGACCAGCGTCCGGGCGAGCGCGTCGATCGCGGCGCGCGGGCCGATCAGCGCGGCGAGCTCGTGCGGGGTGGTCGCGGGGCCCGGATCCCCGGCCACCGGGGCGCCCGCGAGCCGCCGGGCGATCGCGGGGTGCACGGTGATCGCGGCGTAGGGGCGCAGGCCGCGGCCGACCTCGATCGCCCCGGACCGGACGAGCGGCGCGTCGTCATCGAGCTCGCGGGCGATCGCGGCGCGGGTCGCGGTGGTCGCCTCGAGCAGGTGCGCGAGCAGCAGCTCGTCGACCAGCGGGCGCGCCGGGTCGGCGGTGCACGGTCCGTAGGTGCGCGCGATCTCGCCCCAGATCTGCGGCGCGGCGGCGATGAGCAGGATGGTGGTCGCCATCGGCGAGAGCCCGAGCTCGACGGCGAGCTCGACGTGGGGCGACCCGCGATCGCTCCACGCCGCGAACGCCTCGCTCGCGGCGCGCTCGGCGGCGCGCGCCCGCGCGACCAGCTCGGCGGCCGGCGCAGCGCCGCTCGTGGCGGGCGCGATCGCGATCGCGGTGTGGCACAGGCAGACGATCCAGCGCCGCGTGACGTCGAGGTACTGCTCGAGCTCGGGGCCGGCCAGCACCGGGTACGGCGGCTGGCCAAGCGCGCCGAGGTGCCGCG
>JBQCJR010000272.1:0-18174 GCA_051952595.1 Kofleriaceae bacterium | reverse complement strand
GCGGTGGTGCGGCCGGACGGCAAGGCCGAGGTGATCGCCCGGCTGGCCCGCGACGGGCACGTGGTCGCGATGGCGGGCGACGGGATCAACGAGGCGCCGGCGCTCGCCCGCGCCGAGGTCGGGATCGCGATGGGCACCGGCACCGACGTCGCGATGGAGAGCGCGGGGATCACGCTGGTCCACGGCGACCTGCGCGGGATCGTGCGGGCGCGCCGGCTGTCGCGCGCGACGCTGCGCAACATCCGCCAGAACCTGTGGTTCGCGTTCGCCTACAACGCGCTCGGCGTGCCGATCGCGGCGGGCGTGCTCTACCCGGTGACCGGCTGGCTGCTCAGCCCGATGCTGGCGAGCGCGGCGATGAGCCTCAGCTCGGTCTCGGTGATCGCGAACGCGCTGCGGCTGCGGCGCGCCGCGCTGTGATCACGACGGGCCACACGTGCAGTCGACGCAGCCGTGCTCGGCGCACGTGCCACACGACCGCACGACCTGGCGACGCAGCGCCTCGCGCGCGCGGAACACCCGCACGCCGGCGAGGTTGCTCGAGATCCCGGCCTCGGCGGCGTAGTCCTTGACCGCGAGCCCGTCGAGCTCGATCCGGCGGAGCGCCGTCGCGTACTCCGGCTTGAGCGTGCCGGCGAGCTCGCCGACGCACTTGCACACCACGCGGTGCAGCTCGCCATCATCGGGCGCCTCGGCGGCGAGCTCCTGCTCGTGGCCGAACTGCTCGAGCCGCCGCCCCTCGGCGCCCGCGCGCCGGTGGTGGTCGATGATCGCGTTGCGCAGCACGCGGTAGAACCAGCCGACGGCGCTGTCGCGCACCGTGTCGAGCTTGTCGGCGCTGCGCACGAACGCGTCCTGCAGGATCTCCTCGGCGAGCGCGCGATTGCCGACCCGGCGCTCGACGAACGCGAGAAACTCGCGATGATTGGCGACCAGCGCCTCGAGGATCTCGGGCGCGGGGCGCGCCACCTCGCTGGTCTCGTCGGGCGCGTGGTCGCTCTTGCAAGCCATGACCGCAGTGTAGCGCCCGCGAGCGCCACGGGGCGCCCAGCCGCCGCGCCGGGGCGCGCGGTTTGCACGCGTGATCCTGAGGAAGGTGGCCATGGCAAACGTGCAAACCGCGCAGGAATCGCAGAAGACACAACCCCGGCCCACCCGGCCGATCGAGCGCGGGAGCAAGGCGCCCGACTTCAGCCTCCCGAGCACGCCGGATCAGAAGGTGTCGCTGACCTCGTTGCTCGAGACGCCGGTCGTGCTGGTGTTCTATCCCGCCGACTGGAGCCCGGTGTGCGGCGATCAACTCTCGCTCTACAACGAGCTCCACGACGAGTGGCGCCGGCACCGCACGCAGATCATCGGGATCTCGGTCGATGGTCCGTGGTGCCACCTCGCGTACGCCGAGAACCGGCGGCTGCACTTCCCGCTGCTGTCCGACTTCGAGCCCAAGGGCGACGTGGCGCGGCGCTACGGCGTGTATCGCTACGACGAGGGCGTCGCCGAGCGCGCCCTCTACCTGATCGACCGGGACGGCACGGTGGCGTGGAGCCACCTCTCGCCGGTCGGCGTGAACCCGGGGGCCGACGGGATCCTCGATGCGCTCGAGGCGCTCGAAGCCACCCACGCACGAGCCCGAGCAGGAGGAGGTCAGTGATGTCCCGGCTGCGCGTTCCGATCAGCGATCGCGACCACGTCCTCGGGTCGGCCGGCGCCGAGATCGAGCTGGTCGAGTACGGCGACTACCAGTGCCCGTTCTGCGGCGAGGCCTACTGGGTCGTCCAGCAGATCCTGCGGCGGCTCGGCCGGGACCTGCACTACGCGTTCCGCCACTTCCCGATCTCGGAGATCCATCCGATGGCGGTCACCGCCGCGGAGGCCGCCGAGGCCGCCGGCGCGCAGGGCAACTTCTGGCGGATGCACGACGCGATCTACGAGAACCGCGAGGACCTGGACATGCCGCACCTGCTCGTGTGGGCCGAGCAGCTCGGGCTGGACCTCGACCGGTTCACCCGCGAGATCGAGAGCGGGATGTACATGGCGAGGATCCGGGACGACTTCACCGGCGGGGTGCGCAGCGGCGTCAACGGCACCCCGTGCTTCTTCATCAACGGCGAGCGCCACGACGGCGGCTGGGACACCGATTCGCTGCTGTTCGCGCTCGAGCGGGCCCGCCGCCACGCCGCCGCCTCCGCCCCGCGCTGACCCAGCGACCGAAACTTCGCCGCGCGCCCCACAGGCGCTACGATCGGGGCGTGCAGTGCCCGTACTGCAACGGTGACTCGAACGTGACGGAGACCCGCGTCACCGCGGACGCCCTGCGTCGCCGGCGGGTCTGTGCGGCCTGCAAGCGAAGGTTCACCACCTACGAGAGGCTGGGCGCTCCCGGGCTCAAGGTCGGCAAGCGCGACGGCACGGTCGAGCCATTCGACAGCGACAAGCTGCTCGAGGCGCTCCGCCGGGTCAGCGCGCACCGCAGCGGGGTCAGCCAGGCGGATCTGCGCCGGATCGCCCGCGACATCGAGGCGACCCTGGTCGACGGCGGCCGCAAGTCGGTCGCGTGGAGCGACATCGTGACCCTGGTGCTCGACCGGCTCGCGAACGTCGACGCGGTCGCCGCGCACCGGTTCGCCGCCAACTACACCGACGAGACCGGGGTGCTGCGGTTCGATGGTGGGACCACCGAGGCGGCTTCGCATCAGCTCGGACTCCCGCTCCCCGAGGACGACTAGCCGGGGCGATACGGCGAGCCACCCCCGAGGATTTTTTACATCCGGGTGACGAGCTGGTGTTAGGTTCGCGCCGATGAAGCGGAATCTGATGCTCGTGGCCGTTCTCGCCGTCGCTGCTTGTGCACCCGAGAAGCGCGACCCGGGCAGCGGCGGACCGGACGGCGGTGGGGGCGGGATCGATGCCCCGGAGGTGCCCCCCGGCACGGACGAATGCTCGGATGCCGCCAAGCTGATCTACGTCGTCGACGAGAACAACACGCTGTCGCAGTTCAACCCGATGACGAAGTCGTTCACCGACCTCGGCCGGCTCACCTGCCCGGCCCCCGCCGGTGAATCGCCGTTCTCGATGGGCATCGACCGCGACGCGACCGCGTGGGTCCTCTACAGCAACGGCGAGCTGTTCCGCGTCGACACGACCACGACCGGCCTGCCGTGCACCAAGGCGAGCTGGGCGGTCGGGACCGGCGGGTTCCGCCAGTTCGGCATGGGGTTCTCGACGGACGCGCAGGGCGGCACGACCGACTCGCTGTACATCGCCGGCGGCCCCTCGGCGCCGACCTCGAACTCGACGCTCGCCAAGCTCGATCTCGCCTCGTTCGCCCCGACGACGCTCGGCAACATCCAGGGCGCGCCGGAGCTGACCGGCACCGGCAACGCCGAGCTGTGGGGGTTCTTCCCGGACGTCAACGGCTCGCGGGTGTCCAAGCTCGACAAGGTCACCGGCGCGGCGCTCACGACGTATCCGCTGATCCAGCTCGCCGGCGATCCCCTGGCGTGGGCGTTCGCGTTCCACGGCGGCGACTTCTGGATCTTCCTGATGAAGGACTTCGAGACGTCGACGACGGTCTACCAGCTGAGCGGGCAGACCGGTCAGCTCGTCGGGTCGACCCGGGCGAACGGTCGGACGATCGTCGGCGCGGGCGTGTCGACCTGCGCGCCGGTGATCCTGTAAGCGCCGGCGAGGCGGGTGCGGCCCGGGGCCCATTCCGGACCGCACCCATGATCGAGTCACCACGTCTCGATGGTCCTCGCCAGAAACGTGTGGAGTGAACGGGCCGCGTGGTGAGCGCGCCCGCGGAGCGGCTCAGCCGCCGGGCTGCGCGCCCGTTGCGCCCGCGGATCCGCCCGCGGAGCCGCCGCCGGGCTGGGCGGCGCCACCGAACAGGTTCTGCAGTCCACCGCCGAGCAAGCTCGACAGCAGCGCACCGAGATCGAGCTGACCGCCGGGCGAGCCCTGCGCACCGCCCGGCGCCCCGCCCTGGGCCCCGCCCGGGCCTGCGCTGGCGCCGCCGGCCTGACCGGCCTGGCCGGCCTGGCCTCCCGCGGCCCCTCCCTGCAGCGCGCTGGCGAGCCCCTGGCCGAGCATCGCGAGGATCTGGCAGCCGCCGGTGACGCCGGCGAGCGCGCGCGGATCGATGGTCTCGAGCTCGCTCATGGCGATCACCACCGGCGGACGCGCGTGGAGATGTTGACCACCGGGGCCGCCGCCGGCGCACCCGCCGCGACCACCGTCGGCGCCGGCCGGTTCATCGCCATCATCATCATCGGCAGCAGCAGGTCGTTGCCGCTGCTCTTGTTCTGGTTCGCGAGGTCCTTGATCGAGCTCTGCACCGCGTTCAGGGTCTGGGCGATCTGATCGTTCGCCGAGGCACCACCGGAGACGAGCGCGAGGTCGTGGTTGTCGAGAGTCTTCATCTGGGCTTCCTTTGTGGGTGTATCGACGTATCGTGCAGTCCGCGTGCCGAGCTCGCCGAGATATAGATTCGAGTACTTGAGATCTGGATTGCGCAGAGATCCGTAACCTCGATTCGGCGATCCGAGTCCTCGCGACGTCACCGCGGTGCGCGGCGCCCGAAAACGCGAAAGGCCCGGAGGAGCGCTCCGGGCCTGCGGCGTGGGCGTCGCGTGGCGACGTGGTGGTGGTGAGTCAGCGGCCGCCGCGCGCCTGCATCATCTGCTGCATCATCTGCATCATCTGCTGGGAGCCCGCCTGCTGGGAGGCCGCGAGCACCTGCCCGACCTCGGCGATCGTCTTGGCGAGCTGCTGGATGCCCTGGACCACCGCCGGATCGAGCCCCTGGCGCGGCGTGATCCGTCCCCCGACGACCTGGGCGAGCGCGTGGTCGTCGATCGACGACAACGCGGCGGACGAGTGTGGCCTGGCCATGGCTCAGCAACCGCGCCGGACGTTGGTCGAGATGTTGATCACCGGCGGCATCGGCGCGGGCGCCGCGGCCGGGGCGGCGCTGCCACTTCCGCCCATGCCACCCATCATCATCATCATCATCATGAGCTGCATCGGGTCGGTGCCGCTGTTCTGGCTCGACGCCAGGCTCTTGATCGAGTCGGTGACCTGCGTGAGCATCGCCATCAGCTCGGCGTTGCCGCCGCCGGCGCGCGACGAGATCCGCGAGGCGCCGCCGGCGACGTGGTCGAGCTGCTCGAGATCGATCGTGGGGAAGGGGTTGTGGGGCTGTTTCGACATGGGGAGAGCTCCTCGTGGTGAGTGGGAGATGGGCAGTGCGGGTGGAGTGCAGTCAGAACTGGATTCCGACGTTGAGCGTGCCGTTCATGGTGGAGTCGACGACGCCGAGCACGTTCTCTTCCTCGGTGATCGCGCCGGCGCCGTCGAGCGTGGTCTTGATGCGCTTGTAGGCCAGCTCGCCGCGGACGTAGAGCTGGCGCGGCAGCGGGATCACGAAGCTCGCGTCGAGGGCGAGGCCCGAGGCGACCCCGGGGCCGTACCAGTCGAGCGAGCTCATGTCGCCGTTGTCGAGCAGGTAGAGGTACTTGCCGCCGACGCCGATCGTCGCGCGCTCGGTGACGTTCAGATCGATGTGGCCGCCGACGTGCAGGTGCGCGTACTGGACGTCCGGCACGTCGAGCGGCGTGTCGCTCGAGAGCGTGTAGTTGTCGTGGCCGTAGCCGACCGAGCCGTCGAGCGTCACGATGCCGAGCGGCTGGCGGTAGTGCGCCGCGAGCGCGAAGCCGTTCTGGTTGACCGGGTAGTTGCCGATCGTGTCCTCGGTATCCACGCCGACCTCGGAGCCGGCGGAGCGGTACAGGCTGGCGGTGAAGCCGAGGCCGTGCAGGCCGGCGTTCTGCTTCTGGCTGGGGAACGGATAGACCGCCGCGTGGAGCTGGAAGCCCTTACTGCGCGCGCCGTACTCGTCGACGTTCTGGATGTTCTCGGCGTCGGCGGTGAGGCTGCGCGAGCCGTAGTAGAAGCCGGCGTCGATCGAGAACCGCGGCGTGGGGACCGGCGGGCGGGTGGCTTGCTTGCCGAGCACCGTGTCGGTCTCGACGGCGCGCGGGCCGAAGATCGCGATCATGTCGTTCTGCTCCTCGGCAGATGGGTCCAGCTTGGCGACCCGGTCGCGGCCGCGGCGGCCGCTGCGGCCGCGCTCGGGGTCCTCGCGGTCCCGATCCTCGTCGAGATCGCGGTCGCCACGCCCCCGATCGTCGTCCTCGCGATCGCGGTCGCGGTCGCGGTCGCGATAGCCATCGCCGCCGCCGTCGCCGTCGAATTCGTCGCGGCCGCGATCCCTGCGATCGAGCTCCCTGCGCGCCGAGAGCCCATCGCGTCCACGCTCGCGCTCGCGATCGCGGTCCCGCTCGCGATCGCGATCGCGATCCCGCCGCGGGCGCGCCCGATCCTCGTCGAGCTCCTCCCGATCCTCGTCGCGCTCCTCGACCTCCTGCCGCTTCGCGCCGAGCATCGCGCGCGCCTCCTGCTTGGTGAGCTGCGGCAGGCCGCGCCCACCGCCATCGTTGCCACCCTCGACCCACTCGAGCACCTCGTCGAGGCTGCTGCGCAGGACCTCGGTGTTCGCGTCGCTGATCTTGCCCTTGGTCAACTTGACCGACACCGCGTCGATCTCGTTCCCGGTGCTCGCATCCCGGACCTGTACGGTGAGCACCTTGTGCCGGCCTTCGTCCTGGATCCAGCCCTCGATCACCGCGTCGACCCCGGACTGCCGAGCGGCCTTGCGCCAGGTCTGCGGTCCGTGCGCGTTGCGCGCCGCCTGCGACCGCGCGGTCTCCCAGCGCTTGGTCGCCACGACGTCGTACTGCGAGCCGAGCAGGTTGACCACCGCGGTGCGGCCCGAGTCGGCGAGCGCGCGCGGGCCATCGAAGTCGAGGATCACCAGGCGGCGCGGCTTGGCCTCGGCGGTGGAGGTTCCGGCCGCGCAGAGCGCAGCCGCGGCGAACGCGAGACGAAAGGCGGTGTGGATCGACATGGCAGTTCCTCGTGGTGAACCGGTGAGTGGAACGGCGGCTACTCGCACCAGCAGCGGCAGCTGCTACCGGTGTTGGGTTTGTTGGCGTTGATCGTCACGCGGTTGCCCATGTTCGAGACGCAGTGGGCGACCTCGATCGCGCTGCACTTCGACAGGCTGGAGTTGCCGGTGATCGTCGCGTTGCCGCCGATCCCGCGCAGGTGGCTGATCGGCGAGATGTTGTCGAGCAGCGCGTTCTCGGTGATCGAGACGCCGCCCGCGACGTACTGCAGCGAGCCCAGCGCACCGAGCTCGCGCAGCCCGTCGTTGTCGTCGATCGCGAGCGCGCCCTGGATGGTGGAGAGCGAGCTCCAGCTGCCGAGCGTGGTGAGCGACCGGTTGCCGCGCACGATCAGATCGCCGCCGAGAGCGCCGGCCGCCGGGCCGATGATCGAGGCGAGCAACGCGTTGTTCGCGATCTCGATGCGGCCGACCTGCTCGAGCGAGCCGAGCTCGACCTCGGTCGCGATGCTGTTGTTCGAGACCACCACGCTGCCGGCCCGCGCCAGCTCGGCCAGCTCCACGCGCTTCAGCTTGGGGTTGCTGGTGATCGAGAGCGCGCCGGTGACCTGCGCGAGGTAGCGCAGCCCGCCCAGGCCGGTGAGCTCGGGGTTGTCGCGCAGGGTGATCGTCGAGGCGGTCACCGTGCCCCACTCCTCGGCGACCAGGTGGTCGATGTCGACCAGCCGGGTGTTGCCACTGACCAGCACCGAGCCGTAGACCTCGACCTGCTTCGGGCTATCGAAGCTGATGAGGCCGGTGTCGACGAGCTCGATCGAGTCGACCGCGATCAGGTCGCCGAGCCCGGCGAGGCTGGTGATCGCCGGACCCTCGAGCCGGAGCTTGGCCCACAGGTCCCAGCAGCCCTTCGGCAGCTTGACGAAGTCGGCGGCCGACCGGATCGTGATCGGCGAGCTGACCCGCTCGGGATCGTCGCAGTCGCCGTGGTCGGAGTGCGGGTCCTTGGCCGCGTTGGAGCCGCGGCCGCGCGAGGCCGAGCCGCCGCCCACCTCGCCGACACAGGCAGCGGTGGACATCGCGAGAGACGCGAGCGCGAGCGCGCGAGCGAGAGCGACAGCAAGAGAGCGCGAGAACGAGAGCGAGAGCGAGAGCGCGTGAGCCGTGGTGCGCATATCCAGTTCCTCGATCAAGTGGCGTGCCGAGTAGCCAGCAGTGTTGTTTCCGGTGGTTGACACTCCGCGGGCCGGGGTGTTCGTCCGGTGCTTGTCAACCTGGGGACGCATGGGGTCTGGTCCCTTCACCGGCCGCGCGGCCGGACGTCGACGCGGTACTGGTCGAGCAGCATGCCGCTCAGGTACTGCAGCTGCGCGACGGCGGTGTGGTAGTCGGCGACCGCGCGGCCGCGGCGCAACCGCGCCTCGACGAGCTGGGTCTGGCGCTCCATCACGCGGAAGTTGTCGCTGCGCTGGGCCGCGAAGCTCTGGCGCTCGGCGGCGGCGTTGTCCTCGGCGACCGCGATCGCCTTGTCGGCGAGCCCGACCCGCTCGCGCGCCGCGGTCACCATCTTCACCGCCGCGACGACCTCGGTGTCGAGGGTGCGCAGCGCGTCGGCGCGATCGACCTCGACCCGCGCCTTGCGGGCGCGCGCGGCCTCGTGGGCGGACCGCGCGGCGCCCGAGATCTCGAACTGCACCGCGATCCCGGCCATCACCTGGTAGCCGTTGACCGCGCCGGCGCCCGAGAACGCGGCGTCCTGGGTGTTGCCGGTGCCGAGCACGCCGCCCGAGAGCTGGAGATCGACCTGCGGCAGCATCGCGTTCTTCGCGACCGCGACCTCGACGTCGGCGATCCGGCGCTGCAGCGCGAGCGTGGCGAGCCGCCGGTTGGCCTGGTGGCTGCGCGCGAGCACCTCGTCGACATCCCACTCGTCGCGGCCGATCTCGAACGCGTCGGCCGGGCGGAGCGCGATCTGCCGCGCGTCGAGCTCGAGCCCGGCCTTGCGGCGCAGCTCGAGCGACTTCTTCTCGAGCTCGAGCTCGGCCTCGAGCAAGGCGTCGCGGCGCGCCGAGATCTCGTAGATGACCGCGTTGAGCGAGGTGGACGGCGCGGTCCCGGCGCGGATCTGATCGCGGGTCGCCTTCTCCTGCGCCTCGGCGAGCGCGAGCGCGTCGTGGCGCACGTCGACCTGGTACGCGCAGTACGCCAGCTCCCAGTAGCCGGCGACCAGACCGTAGATCATCTTCTCGGCCTCGAGCTGGGTCGAGATCGTCGCGGCGGTGGCCTCGAGGTCGGCCTTCTTCTCCTGGGCGAGCGCGACGTCGGGGCCGAGGCCACGCGCGAGCGGCTGGGTGAAGGTGAGCTTGGCGATCGCCTGGTGCGTGGTGAGGAACTCGTCGCGCGAGGGGTCCGGCTGCGCCGCGCCGGCGTTGATCGCGTCGAGGTACTCCTGCGGGATGCTGAGCTCCTTGCCCACCCGGGTGAGGCCGACCTCGACGGCGAAGTTGCCGCCGGTGGGCAGGTTGCGCCCGAGGGTCACCGCCGCGCTCGCGGTGTCCTCGCGGACCGACGAGAACGGCGCGACCTCGACCTCGCGGCTGACCGCGTTGATCGCGTAGCTCGCGTTCGCGCCGAGCACCCACGACTGGTTGCGCCGCGCCGCGCCCGCGTTGCCCTTCGCGATCGCGCGGTCGGCCTTGGCGCGCGCGAGGTCCGGCGCGAGCCGCACCGAGGTCTCGATCAGATCGTCGAGCTTGAGCGCGTACACCGCCTGGGCCTCGGGTCCGTCGCCGTCGCGTTCGTCCAGATCCGCGGTGCGGCGGCGCTCCGCGCGCGCGCGGCGGGCCTCGGCGCGGTCCGCACGGTCATCGCGGTCATCGCGGTCACGCGCGCGCGCGGCGCGGTCGTCGCGATCGATCGTGCGACCGATCGCGCGGCGGCGATCGGCGGCGGCCGGGCTCGCGGCGAGCAGGCTACCGAGCGCGAGGACGGCGAGGGGGCGGGGCATCATGGCCGCTGGCAACAGCACTCGCCATGCCGACCTGTAACTCCGCTGTCTACCTGCGGATCCATGGCACGAAGCCCATGGGACTCGACTACCCCGGGTTACGGATCGCGATCGCGTCCCCCATGTTCGGCCCGACTCCCCGCCGCTGATTCCACCGGTTGACGGCGCCGGTGCGTGGTCCTCGGCTTGCACTTTCGGCCCGCCATGCGGAACGGCCACTCGTCTTGCGAGGCACCGACTCACCTCGGCTCTCACCAGCTGCCGATCGAATGGCTGCCGGGCGAGCTCGATGATGGAGAGCCGCCGACCCGCGCCGCGCGACGCACTCAGCAAGCGACCGCGGAGAGCACCGAGCGGTCGGAGGTGCGCCCGGTGCCGCTCACGTCGCGCGGGCGCAACGTGGTGCAGCGCGCCCCGCGCGAGTCGGCCGAGCGCGACGCGGGGCGCTCCGTCGCGCGCGAACGCGACGCGGAGCAGCGCCCCCGGCGCGAGTCGACCGAGCGCGACGCAGATCAGCGCCCCCGACGCGAGTCGACCGAGCGCGCCACCGAGCGCTCCGTCGCGCAGCCGGTCGCGCGCGAGCGCGCCGCAAGGTCGGCGTCAGGAGACGGGTCCGTCTCCAGGTCCGCTTCCGGATCCGTCTCCAAGTCCGCGGTCCCGGCGCGTGGCTCCGACCCTGCGACGCCAGCACGTGACGCGAGGTCCGCCTCCAGCTCCACCTCTGCCTCCGCTTCCGGCTCCATCTCCAGATCCGCGCCGACGGCGCGTGGCTCCGATCCCGCGATCCCAGCGCGCGACTCCGGCTCCGCGATGTCGGCGCGTCCCCCCGAGGCCGCAGCCCCAGCGCGTGGCGCCAAGCCCACGCCTTCCGCCACGGCCCCCGCCGAGCCCTCCACCGAGCCACCTTCGGGCGCCCGCGGCTCCGACCCGGCGATCATGCCGCTCCCCGACGGCATGGGTGCGATCGATCCGATGCAGATCCCGGTGCCGCCCGAGCTCGCGGCTCCGATCTATAGCTGGGTCCGCCGGCTCGCCCTGCAGGCCGATCTCGCGGGCGCCGATCGCGTGCTGCGCGACGCGCTCGCCGACATGACCTCGTCGCTCACCGTCTCGATCGTCTATCCCGGCGCGGACGGGCTGTGGACCCTCGGCCCCGACGACGAGATCCCGCGCGATCCCCAGCCGATCGTCGCGGTGGGCCGCGCGCGCCGCGCCGTGATCGCCTCGCACACCGCGCTGATCCCGGTCCTGACCAGCTCCGAGGTGATCGCGGTCGTCGTGCTGACCCGCAACCCGCGCAACCCCGGCTATCACCCGATGGAGCAGATGGCCGCAATCGCGCTCGCGCGGGAGAGCGCCGCGATCCTCCACCACCTCGCGGTGCAGCACCTCCAGAGCGCCGCCGAGATCGAGGCCGACAAGGGCGGGCTCTACCGCGGCGAGGCGCTCGAGGCCCATCGCACGCGCGGCAGCGAGGGCGTGCTGGTCCAGCTCTCGCCGGCGTGGGTCCGGCGCACCTACCCGCTGCTCGTCGCCACCCTGCTGATCGGCATCGTCGCGTCGATCTTCATCACCGTGCCGACCTACAGCTCGGGCCACGGCTACATCAAGTTCGAGGGCACGCCGGTGGTCGCGCCGCTCGGCGGCAACGTCGAGAAGGTGCTCGTGCAGCGTGGCCAGCAGGTCAAGCGCGGCACGCTGCTCGCGAAGCTCAACTCGGCGCAGGAGGCGATCGCGCTGACCCAGGCGACCCGCGACTACGAGAACGCGATGTACCAGTACCTGGTCGATCAGACCGACGAGCAGACCAAGAAGACGCTGGCCGGCGCGCTGACCCAGATGGAGCGCGCGCAGGCGACCGAGGAGCAGCGGCTGGTCCGCGCGCCCGTCGACGGCACGGTCTCCGACGTGCGCGTCGCGATCGGCACCCAGCTCAACCCCGGCGACTCGATGATGACGATCGTCGCCCCGGGCACGGATCCCGAGGTCGTCGCGTTCCTGCCCGGCAAGGATCGACCGCGCCTGCGCAACGACATGGAGATGCAGGTCGAGCTCAGCGGGTTCACCAAGGGCCGCGAGCACGTCAAGCTGACCAGCATCTCGACCGAGATCGTGAGCGGCGAGGAGATCATGCGCCAGATCCTCGGCCCCAAGCTCGCCGAGTCGTTCCGCCAGCTCAACGGCGGCACCTGGGTGATCGTGAAGGGCCGGCTACCGTCGAGGACGTTCCGCGCCGACAACGAGACCCACTTCTACTATCACGGGCTCACCGCGCGGACCGAGGTGAAGATCAAGGACAAGCCGTTCCTGCTCACCCTGCTGCCGGCGCTCGAGAAGATCGTCCCGTAGCGCGCGGTAATTCACAGCGCCCGGCCGCGATAGCGGCGCAAGCAGCTGAGGGTGCTCCGATCGAGCAGCGCCAGCATCTTCGAAGCGGCCTCGCGGATCCGCTCCGGCTCTGCACGCGTCAGCTCGAGCTTCCGCCGCCAGAAGCTCGCATGACTCGTGTCGCACAGCGAGACGGCGAGCACGCCGCGATGCGCCGCCTCGTACATGCGCTCGGGCTGGTCGGCGAATCTCCTGGCGAGCACCTGCCACGCCCGCCCGCGCGCGATGTCGACCATCGGCGAGCTGGCCGCAGTCTCGAAGGAGTGGCGCGGGAGCCGGGTGAACCCCGCCGCCGACGCGCCGTCGAGCGTCACCCATGCCACGACGCTCACCACCCCATCCTCCTCGCGGCGAACCACCGTGTCGTCGTAGATCGCGATCATCTCGGCGCCACTGGGCGGGCGCCACGCCGGCGCCGAGCAGCCCACGAGCGCGACCACGAGCGCGAGCCGATTCACCACATCTCCTCGTGGTGCACGCGCACATAGCACTCCAGGTGCCTCACGAGCGCTGCCCGCTTCCAGCGTACTGCCTCGACGAGCTGTTCCGGATCGTTGCGCAGGCTCTCCGCGAGCTCGTCGCCGATGTCTCGTTTCGCGCACCCCGGGATCTCCATCCTGCCCCGCTGCGCTGCCTCGTACGCGCGGTCCGGCGTCGCAGCCAGCAGGTGCGACAGCGTCTGCCACGCCCGCGCCCGCGCGACCGCCACGTGCGGCGACTTCGCCGCCGTCGCGAGCTCGCCGCGGCGCAGCCGGACGACCCCGAACGCGACGCGATCGTCGAGCGCGACCCGCGCCATCACGCTGATCTGCCCGTCGACCTCGCCACGCACGACCAGATCGTCGACGATCGCCACGAATCGGGCGCTCTCCGGGGGCGACCACCTCGGCGGACGCCCGCACGCGGCGAGCGCGAGCAGGACGACGAGCCACCTGCACAGCGCGACCGCCCCTGCGCCAGTCCTCGACATCGCCAGCTCGTCGTGCCGCGACTCAGGGGTGTTCGGGCCGGGAAGGCCCACCCACGCGGCTGAGCTCGGCTCCCGCGCCGCGGTAGTAGAGCAGGTGATACTTGCTGGCCGCCGCCTGGGTGCCAGCTTCGACCGCCGCGGAGTGGTTCTTGGGGTCGCCGTTCAGGACTTGCTGGTACGCCGCATTGTAAGTCGCCTTCATCTGCGCGCGGAAGGCGGCGCGGTCCTCCATCAGCTTCTCGCCATCCTTCTCTTTCTCGACCTGCGCGACCATCGAATCGAACTCCTTCGTTCGCGCGAGCATGTACGTCTGTCCCGCCGCACGCATGAGGCTGATCCTTCGTTGATGGTCCGCCATGTTCGCGACGTCGTCGTCGCTGAAACTGTCTGGCGTGGCCCCCGGATGAGTATGGGCATCTCCGACGTGGTCCTGGCCGATCCCGACGTCACGTTCATCGGGCCAGAAGCTGTCTGGATCCCCAGTGCCACCGAGCCGCAGGTCGTACTTGCCCCCGTAGGTGCGCACGATGTTCCCGCCGTGCTCGTTCCCGTCCGCCTGCGATTGCTTCCACGCCTCGTCGAGATCTCGGTCCACCTCGTCCGGGATCCGGACCGATTTCGGCGCCCAGCCCTCGCGGATCGAGCCCTGCGCCATGCCCACCCATCGCGGATCGTACTTGGCGCCCCGCGGGATCGACGGACCGCTATCGGCGACGCGCTTCTCGCTCGCCGGGCGGTGGCTCTTGGGCGCTGCCAGCTCCTCGCGCGGCCCGGCCGTCGTCGCTCCCAGCGACGAGACGTCGTCCATCCACGGTAGCAGCGCCGCAGGATCCGGCGACCCTGACGCTGGAGGCGCGATCGCTGCGGTCCGCGGCGATTCGTCATCCATCACATCCCACGGCCCCCTCGTCCCCGCCGCCGGTTCGGGCACCTGCGGCACGGGTTGGGGCTCCGCACCTGAAAACTCATGTTCCGCGATTGTGAAGGAATCTCCGAGAGGAATCCAGCGTGGCACACCGCCCGCATCGCTGGCTGTGCAGAGAGGAGGCAGCCAGCCATGACGAAATCGACGACCACGGGCCGCGGAGAACCGCGCGAAGGGCGCTCCGAGAGCGCGCGAATCTCACCGATCCACCTCGACGTAGCGGGGACGGAGGCGATCGCCACCGCGATGAACGAGGTGCTCGCGGACGTGTTCTCGCTCTACCTGAAGACCAAGAACTTCCACTGGCACATGACCGGCCCGAGCTTTCGCGACTATCACCTGCTGCTCGACGAGCACGCCGACCAGCTGTTCGCGATGACGGATCCGATCGCCGAGCGCGTCCGCAAGATCGGCCAGCCGACGCTGCGATCGATCGGCCAGATCGCGCGGCTCCAGCGCATCCAGGACAACGACGCCGAGGACCTCGAGCCCGCCGAGATGCTGACCGAGCTGCGCGATGACAACCAGAGCCTCGCGGGCCGGCTGCGCGCGGCGCACGACGTGTGCGACGAGCATCGCGACGTCGCGACGGCGAGCCTGATCGAGAACTGGCTCGACGAGACCGAGCGACGCGCCTGGTTCCTGGCCGAGATCGTGGGCGAGCCCGCCGAGACCCGGCACTAAGCCCGCCCCGCCCCGCCCCCGCCGGCACCGGGGGTCGAGGCCTGCATCCCCAGGTATACGAGCCGGCGGCTCGTCACCCGCAAGACGCAGCGCAACCACCCGAATTCGTTCGCGCAGACCGGTGGCACGTGGGCTGCTGTGGACCTCAGTCCACGGAGCCCCATGTCGAAGTCACACGCTCAGTTCGCCGAGAGCTTTCCCGCGCTCAAGAAGCTGGGCTTCCTGACCAGCCGGCGCGCGGTGCCGTTCGTGCAGCAGCTGGAGTGGACCGATTGCGGCGCCGCCTCGCTGTGCATGGTGATGGCCTACCACGGCAAGGACGTGAAGCTCGCCGAGGTCCGCGAGGCGATGGGCATCGGGCGCGACGGCGTCTCGGCCAAGGCGATCCTCGATACCGCCGAGCGCTACGGCATGCAGGGCCGCGGCATCAAGGTCGATGTCTCGCAGGTCGCGCTGCTCAAGTCCGGCACGATCCTGCACTGGGAGTTCAACCACTTCGTGGTGTTCGACCGGCTGGTGAAGGACGGCGTGCGGATCGTCGATCCGGCGACCGGCCCGCGCGATGTCCGGATCTCGGACTTCGGCAAGGCGTTCACCGGCGTCGCGATCGAGCTGGTGCCGACCGACCGGTTCACCCGGACCAAGCCGGAGAAGGGCCGGCTCAAGCGCTACGTGCGCGAGCTGATGTCCGAGAAGGGGCTGTTCTCGCGGGTGATCGTCGTGTCGCTCGCGCTGCGGCTGGTCGCGCTCGCGCTGCCGCTGATGACCGGCATGATCATCGATCGCGTCGTCCCGCGCGCCGACTACGACCTGCTCTACGTGTGCCTGATCGCGATCGGCGGGATGACGGCGTTCAACCTGATCTCCGAGATCGTGCGCGCGCACCTGCTGCTGCACCTGCGGATCGCGCTCGACACCCGGATGACCCTGGGTTTCCTCGACCACATGGTCTCGCTGCCGTTCTCGTTCTTCCAGCGCCGCTCGACGGGCGACCTGATGATGCGCGTCGAGAGCAACGGCACGGTGCGCGAGATCGTGACCAGCAAGTCGATGTCGGCGGTGATCGACGGCCTGTTCGTGCTGCTGTACGCGGCGATCATCTTCTACGTCAACCCGCTGCTCGGGCTGATCACGATCGTGATGGCCGCGGTCGAGGCGCTGATCTTCGTGTGCGCGCGGCCGACGTTCCACCGCCTGCTCGCCGCCGACCTCGACAAGCAGGCCAAGGAGAACAGCTACATGGTCCAGATGCTCGGCGGCATGGAGACGCTCAAGTGCGCCGGCGCCGAGCGGCTGGGCGTCGAGAAGTGGTCGAACCTGTACACCGACGAGCTCAACGTGAAGATGCGGCGCGCCCGCGCGAGCGCGTACGTCGACGGGATCCGCGGCGCGGCGGCGGCGCTCGGCCCGATGTTGATCCTCACGATCGGCGCGACCGCGGTGATGCGCGGCGAGATGACGATCGGAATGATGCTCGCGATGAACTCGCTCGCGACCAGCCTGTTCGGGCCGCTCTCGGCGCTGGTCGGCAGCGCGCTCGAGCTCCAGCTCGTGAAGGGCCACATGGATCGGATCGACGACGTGCTCCAGACGCCGCTCGAGCAGGATCGCGACGCGGTGCAGCCGCCGCCGCGGCTGCGCGGCGCGGTGGTGGTCAAGAACGTGTCGTTCAAGTACGGCGAGCAGGCGCCGCTGGTGGTCCAGGACGTCTCGCTCGACATCCACCCGGGCATGTCGGTCGCGCTGGTCGGCCCCTCGGGCTCGGGCAAGAGCACGCTGCTCGGCCTGCTCTCGGGGATGCACAAGCCGCTCACCGGCGAGATCTCGTACGACGCGCGCGCGCTCCACGAGATGGACCTGCGCGCGGTGCGCCAGCAGATCGGCAGCGTGCCGCAGCACCCGTTCATCTTCGGCGGCACGGTGCGCGAGAACGTCGCGCTGACCTCGCCGGGCGCGACGCTCGATCGGATCCAGTCGGCGTGCAAGGTCGCCGGCCTGCACGAGGACATCTCGGAGATGCCGATGGGCTACGACACCGTGATCTCCGACGGTGGCGGATCGCTGTCGGGCGGCCAGCGCCAGCGCGTCGCGATCGCCCGCGCGGTGATCCGCAACCCGAGCCTGATGCTGCTCGACGAGGCGACCTCCGCGCTCGACAACGCGACCGAGAAGCGCGTGATCGAGAACCTCGAGCGCCAGCGCTGCACCCGGATCACCGTCGCGCACCGGCTGTCGACCGTGCGCAACGCCGACCTGATCGTCGTGATGGACAAGGGCCGGATCGTCGAGCAGGGCACCCACGACCAGCTGCTCGCCCGCGGCGGCATCTACACCCAGCTGGTCCGCGCTTCCCAGAACAACCCGATGGAGCTCCCCCATGATGGTCTCGTGCCGAACGCTTCCGATCGCCCTGGCCGCGGTGATGGCCGCAGCGTGCGGAGCCAGCGATCCGCAGCCGGTCGCGCCTGATCCCACCGAGGCCGTGGTCGCTGCCCCCGTCGAGCACGAGGCCGAGGTGGCGGACTTCCCCGCCGTCGTGACCTCGCGCCGGACCAAGGTCGTGGTCGCCGAGTTCCAGGGCAAGGTCGAGCGGCTCGACGTGTACGCCGGCCAGCGGGTCAAGGCGGGCGATCCGATCGCCCGCCTCGACGACACCGAGCTGAAGCTCCAGGTCGAGGCCGCGCGGTTCCAGGAGCAGGCCGCGCTCAACGACGCCGGCTCGTCGGGCGCCCAGGCCGGCCGCGCGCGCCAGCTGCTCGCCACCGAGACCCGCCTGGTGCGTGGCGGGGTGTCGCCGCGCCAGGCGATCAAGAACGCGCGCGCCGAGCTCGCGATGTACGGCGCGTCCGCCGCCGGGCACAAGGCGCGCGCCCAGGGCCACCGCGCCGAGCGCGAGCGGCTCGAGGGCCTGCTCGCCAGGGCGCAGCTGGTCGCGCCGTTCGACGGCGTCGCGATGATGATCAAGACCAAGGAGGGCCTGCTCGCCGAGAAGGGCACGCCGATCGCGCAGGTGTTCGACCCGAGCGATCTGATCGTGAAGTTCTCGGTGCCGCGCGGCCCGGTGCGCGAGCGGCTCGCCCGCGGCCAGCGCGTCGAGCTCCAGGTCGAGGGCGGCCGCCGCCCGATCTGGGCGACGATCGAGAAGATCGCCGACGAGGCGCCGCCGCTCCATTTCGCCGTCGTCGAGGCCGACATCGACGACGCCAAGCTCATGCCCGACGAGCTGCGCGTGACCA
>JBQCJR010000271.1:0-3458 GCA_051952595.1 Kofleriaceae bacterium | reverse complement strand
CTCGACGACAGCGCCTCCTTGAGGTCTCTCAGTTCGCTCACGACGTCACCAGGAAGTAGACGAGGAGGAGACAGTCGATCACGAAGCCCGAGACGAGCAGGATGTTTGCCAGCTTCCGGCGTCGAATCATGCGCTGCGCGATCGCCTCCCAACCATCGAGGTTGTCGAGGCTCATTGGGGCACCAGCATCTGGCCGAGCACTTCGCCGCCGCGGTCGGCGAGTTGGTGGTCGATCTCGTCGGAGTCGTTGATGATGAACTCGAGGTACTCCCGAACCGCGGCGCAGTCGTCCGCGCTGAGCGGGGTTGGAGGCCACGCGGTCTGCCCCGCCGCGCGCTCGCACGCCAGGAGATCCCAGGCTCGGCCGAGGTGCCGGTACTCGACCGGCCTCCCCTTCTTCTGGGCGTCCTCGATGCCGTACTGCATCCCGCCGCTGATGCCGAGGTCGGTGTAGACGACCGTCTTCTCGGCGCTGTCGCGCCACGCGAAGCCGGCCTCGATCCCGAGCTTCTGCTCGTCGGGGTCGTTGTCGTCGAGTACGCCGGGCTGCGTGTACAGGCCGTGGCTCGCGAACGGCGCCTCTCCGCGCTTGAAGCAGTCGTGCATGGCCGCCCGGAGGTACTGGAGGTTGCGCGAGGTGCTCGCGATGCGCTCCTGGTCCGTCGCCCCTTGCCCGGCGAACGGGCTCTCGATGACCACGCGGATCACGACGGACCTCCGTCGAGCCATCGCACCAGGGTCCGCCCCTGGTGCCCGTGGATCTGCTCGACGACGTGCATGTTCGCGCACACCTCGATGCTCTCGAGCTGCGAGAGCCAGTGCATGACGACGCCTCCGTTCGAGAACTCGACGCCCTCGGCGACCACGCCGGTACCGCTCGTCCCGCTGACGTCCTCGGCGCGCTCGAGCACGAAGCGGCGCATCGTGCTGGTGCGGCTGGTCCCCGCGGTCACAGGTAGTGCTCCAGGCGAATGCGCTGCGCGACCCGCCGCTGCTCCTCGCGGATCAGGTGCTCGACGTACTCCAGCTTGTAGCGCTTGGAGAGTCGCGCGCGCTGCCGCTCATTGAGCTGGGCGAGCGCCGCGTCGATCGCGGCGTCGTCGGCCGCGTCCAGAGCACGGCGCTCGTCCTCTAGTTTGACCCACTGGCCGGACTTCATCAGCTCGAACCACTGGTCGGACTTCATCAACTCCACCACCCTTCCCGCCGCTCCTCGCGGTTGCGCTCGGCAGCCCGCCGGCGCAGCGCGCGGCCGAGATCGGGCGTGAAGACGATGTGGGCGGGGTTGCCGTCGAGGATGTGGTCGAGGAAGTCGTTCTCGTGACGCTTCTCGCGAGGCTTGAAAATGGACGTGTTCACGTTTGTTGACCTTGTGGATGTTGAGCTGACGCGGGGGTCAGATGTGGCAGTCGACGGCGACGAGCAGGTCGTGCGGGTCGATCGTGGAGAAATGCTCGGGCGCGAAGCGATCGGCGAACTCCACGTACTGATCGGGCTCGTCGCTGGAGCACCCGAACCAGCCCATCTCGCCCGGCGCGTGCCAGCCGTCGTCGTCGAGCAGTGCGTAGGGCATGAGCGTCGAGAAGCAGTTGAAGTACTTCGCGCGGAACTCGGACTCGGTCAGCCGCAGCGCGACGTCGTTCCAGTCCTTGCGGTCGTCGTTGGTCGTCCATGGAATGACGACCTCGTCGGGCTTCGGGTTTGGGTACGGCCCCTGCTCGACGCGGAGGAGACCGATGCGAAGTGCCATGTGGCGAGGACCTTCGAAGGCATTGAACTTCTTGCCGGCGAGCAGCTGCTGGTACTCGAACCAGAACTTGTCGATTTCCTCGGCGTGCTCGGCGGCAACGCGGTCGAAGTCGATGTCGCCCACCTGCACGATGTCTGCCTTGCCGGGGTTCGGCGCGTTGTCGAAGGCACCCGGCTCACCGACGCGCGGCGTGACCTCGGGCCTGACTGGGAAGTAGCCGTGCCAGCGTCCGCCGATGACGTACCAGTCCCACTTCGCGTTCGCGTTCTCCCAGTACCCGTAGCGTCCCTTCTCCGGGTCGCGCTGACGTGTACCGTGCCACTCCTGAACGTACGCGTCGAACGAGAGCCACCGCTCGTTGTGCGGGACCTCGACGCGCCGAGAGTCCTCCGGGTACTCGTAGTCTACCCTCGAGACGAAGGCGCCGGTTCCGAGCTTCTTGAAGCGCTCGTCGAGGTAGTAGTGGCGCTGGCCGTCCGCCAACTCGATCATCGTCGATGACTCGGTGTCGTACTCCTCGCGGTACTCGTCCTCGGTGTCGTTGAACTCCAGGAACTCGCGCGGACAGTTGTTCATGTTGTTTTCCTGGAACGGCGCGAGGATCTCCTTCAGCGCCTGGTGCATGTCGTCGTCGTGACGACGGAGACGAGCGCACGACAGGTGCACGATCACGGCGAAGTGGGACATGGCTATCTCCGAAGCAGGTGGAAGGAAGCAGTCAGACCGCGACCGGGAATTGGATCACGGGGTGCGGGTCGTAGTTCTCGAGCCGGACGTCGGCGAGCTGCATGTCGAGCACGCGCTTCTTCTGGAGTACGAGTTTCGGCAGAAGACGCCGGTTTCGCACGAGCTGCTCCTGCACTCCAGCAACTTGGTCGAGGTAGACGTGCGCGTCCCCGATCGTGTGGATGAAGTACCGCGGCTCGAGGTCGCACTCGTTGGCGATCATCGCGAGGAGCAGCGAGTAGCTCGCGATGTTGAACGGGACGCCGACCGGGAGGTCCGCGCTCCGCTGGTACATCTGCATGTCGAGGTACTGCCGGTCGCTGGAGACCATGAGCTGGAACATCGCGTGACACGGAGGAAGCCGCATCTGCGGCAGGTCCTCGACGTTCCACGCGCTGACGACGTTGCGGCGCGAGTCGGGGTGATTCCTCACCATGTTGATCGCGGCGCTGATCTGGTCGACGCCGCGGCCACCCCAGCTGCGCCACTGCGCGCCGTAGATCGGGCCGAGGTCTCCGTGCTCGTCGGCCCACGGGTCCCAGATCTTGCACCCGAGGTCGCCGACGTTCGTCGAGCCCCGCAGGAACCACAGGAGTTCGCGCACGACGCTCGTGAACGGCACCTTCTTGGTGGTCACGAGCGGGAACCCCTCGCGGAGGTCGTAGCGGGTCTGGGTGCCGAAGACGGAGTACGTGCCGACGCCTGTGCGGTCGGTGCGCTGCTCGCCATCTTCCAGGACGTGGCGAAGGAGATCGAGGTAGCCCTTCACGCGTTCCTCCTGGCGACGGGATACCGATCGGTAGCCAGCGAGGCACACCCACCCGGCAAGTCGAAGGGGTCGCACCCCTTGCTGGGCCCGTCGGCACGAGCCGCCTCGAGGTTGAACTTCGGCAGGATCCTCCGCACCACGTCGATCGCGATATCGAGCGAGAACCCCTCGCCCCGGTTGTCGATCGCGTGGTGCACGAATGCCCGATCGAGG
>JBQCJR010000270.1:0-20781 GCA_051952595.1 Kofleriaceae bacterium | reverse complement strand
CGGATCCGCTGCTCCAGCTGGTCCCGCTCGCGCTGCTCCAGTCGGTCCGCGGCGCGGCCGCCCCGGTCGATCGCGCGCGCCAGGCGCAGATCCTCGGCGGGCACGCCGCACCCCCGCGTGGTGACGTCGCGGATCGGATCGCGCGCGCGAACCACGCGACCGTCGCGGCGCACCACGCCGAGCTGGCGGCGATCCTCGACGACATCGCGGCCGATCGGCGCGCGCGCTACGCCCGCGCCGGGTTCAGTGCGTCCCGTTGACCGAGAGGATGATCGAGCCGGCGCTCGCGTTGAGGCTCTTGACCGAGGCCGGCTGGTTCGCGCCGCAGTCCGGGGCGCGCAGGTAGCCCGGCGCGGTCTCGTTGCCGGCGCTCGCGCCGACGTAGAAGTGGGTCGTCGTGCCCTCGTGGTCCGGCGTGAAGATTTCGACGACGAGCTTGCCGCCGGCCGGCACCGTGGCGGTGATCGGCGTGCTCAGGATCTGGCCGGTCGTCGTCGGCGGGACGCCCACGTTGACCGAGTTGAGCGCGGTGATCAGGCCGGTGTCGATGTTGTTACCGCCGAGCGCGCCGTTGTAGGTGCCGAGCTTGACCTGCACCTGCTGGGTGCCGGCGCTCTCCTGGACACCAAACGTCACCTGGTTGACCGAGAGCGGGCCGGTGATCCCGAAATCGGTCAGCGTGAACACGCGGTACCAGCTGTTCTCGGCGGTGTACCCGGCCGAGGCCACGCCACACGCGAGCGACTTGCCGACGCTGACGGTCATGTCCGCCGACTGGCTGAGGGTCACCGCGACCGGCGCCGCGTCGATATCCGGGCCGTCGATCGGCTGCGGGGGGCCATCGATCGGAGGATTGTTGCCGCCGCTATCGGGCGGACGATCGTCGACGTTCGCGCTCGCGCACCCCACGAGACAGAGAGCCGACAGGCACCACCGCAGCATGGGCCGCATCGTGCCAAGACCGTGGGAACGACACAACGATTTGGTGAAAATGTCCCCTGGCAGATGTGAGGGCCGGCGAGTCCCCGTCGCGCGCGGGCCTCGCTGGTCCGGCCAGTCCCGGCCCGTCGCGGGCCAGATCAGACCGCGAGCCGCAGGCCGTCGACGCGGACGTCGAACGCCGGGCGCTGGGCGAGCCGCTCGTTCGCGGCCATCAGGTCGTCGATCGTGTCGATCTCGCTGGCGTACATCGAGCCGATATCGACGCCGTACAGGGTGACACCCTCGTCGACGATCTGCTGGAACGCCGCCTCGTAGTACTCGTTGACCAGGCCCTGCTCGCGGACCCGCTGGTGGAGCGCCTCGAACAGCCGCTTCGACGACGCCGCCGAGAACAGCTCGATCCCGACCGACTCGCCCATCGCCGAGCGCACCGGCACGTGCTTGCCGATCGCGAGCACGCGGTCGTGGTTGTCGGCGGTGACCTTGACCTCCTCGAGGCCGATGTCGCCGACCGAGCGAACCGCGAGGCAGTCCGGGCCGCGCTCGACCAGCTCCTCGATCACGCCGAGGTCGAACACCACGTCGCCGTCGAGCAGGATGAACGCGTCGTTCTCGACGTGCTCGCGGAGCAGCAGCAGCGAGTACGCGTTGTTGGTCTCGCGGAACACCGAGTTGGTCACGAACGTGACGTCGAGCCCGGGGAACCAGCTCGCGACGGCGTCGCGGACCATGTGCTCGAGGTAGCCGGTTCCGATGACGAACTGGTCGAACCCGCAGCGCATCAGGCTGGTGATCGTGCGGCGCAGGATCGGCACCCCACCCACGGGCATCAGCGTCTTCGGCGTATCGTCAGAATATGGACGAAGGCGCGTGGCACAACCCGCGGCCAGGATAACGGCTTTCACGAGCGGCCGGCCCTGCAAGGTACGTGCGCGAGAGTAGGTGGAAGGAAGTCGCACGGTTAGGAACGCCGGACTGGTGAAAGTTGGACAGATCCCACGGATCGTGCGTGTTCGATCGACCAAATCCTGTCACCTGGACGGCATCGGAGTGCCACTGATCCGTTGCCGTTCTCGTGGGCTTTGCGCGGCGTCTCCGCTCCTGTACAGAGGTAACGCTGTGGCCGACCTCGACGCCGTGATCCTCGCGACCAGCGCGTTGTCGAGCGTCCGGATCGCGGGGCTGGCGGTGCGGGAGCGCGCCCTCCGGGTCGCGCGTCGGGTCGGCGCGGAGCGCGTGCTCGTCGTCGACCGCGACGGGATCGACGTCGCCGCGTGGCGCGCGGGGCGGAGCTGCCCGGTGCTGGTGATCCGCGCCGACCAGCTGGTGCACACGCCGCTGGTCGCGCCGCTGATCGCCGATCGCCCACACGACGGGCTCGCGATCGCCGTCGGCCCCGACGATGACTATGCCGGCGCGCTGGTCGCGTCCGGCGGCGCCGCCGAGGACGTGCTCGCGAGGCTGGCTCGCGGCGAGACCGACGCCGCGATCGCGAGCGCGGGCGTCGCGGCGCGGATCCCCCACGGCGCGATCGCGCGCCACCCGGTCGCGACCGCCGAGGAGCGCCGCGCGGCGCACCGGCTGCTCTACCGGATCCTGATCAAGCCGCAGGACAACGCGATCACGAAGTACCTGTTCCGGCCGGTGTCGTTCCCGCTGACCCGGCTGCTCGCCAAGACGCCGATCACGCCGAACCAGATCTCGTACGCCGTCGCGGTGATGGTCGCGATCGGCTGCTGGCTCGCCGCGAGCGCGAGCTACGGCCGGGTGATCGCCGGCACCGCGATCATCCTCGCCGCGTCGTACCTCGATTGCTGCGACGGCGAGATCGCGCGGCTCAAGCTGCTGTCGTCGCGGTTCGGCGCCTGGATCGACACGGTCGTCGACGAGCTGTCGTCGGTCGGCTACATGGCCGTGATCGGCTACCACTGCTACCTGCACTACGGGCCGCGCTACTTCGGCGACCTCGGCTTCGACCCGTGGGTGGCCGCGATCGCGCTCGGCGTGGTCACCTACGGGATCACGATCTACTGCGTCTACTACAACATCATCGTCGCGGTCGGCTCGGCGAACAGCCAGGACTACGTCGGGCGGTTCGAGGTCGTGCCCGGCTCGCAGCCCAACGCGGTGCGCCTGCGCCCCGCGTCCACCCAGGCGATCGCGCCGTCGCGCGAGCTCCCGCCGTGGCTGGCCGCGATCGCGACGTACCTGCCATACGTCGTGCGCCGCGACTTCATCGTGTGGGGCTCGCTCGTCATGGCCGTCGCGTGCGTGACCCAGGTCTCGTTCGCGCTCCAGGTGGCCGGCGGCGTGGTGAGCGCCTCGATCCTCTCGATCGACCACGTCCGGCTGCGCCGGCTGCGCCGGTCGATCCGTCGCGCCGGGCAGATCCTCGAGCCTCCTTCGAGCTAGACTCGGGCCTCGAGGAGAGGCCCCCATGAAGCTGTCCACGATCGCGCTCGCCCTGGCCGCGCTGGCCGGGCTCGTCGCGCCCGCCTGCAAGCACGACGAGGAAGTGTTCGGCGAGCCGACCCAGTCGGTGTGCCCGACGGACTCGACGCTGACCTACAACAACTTCGGCAAGAAGTTCATGACCGACTACTGCACGCGTTGCCACAGCAGCGAGCTGACCGGCGCGGCGCGGATGGGGGCGCCGTCGTTCCACGACTTCGACACGATCTTCGGGATCCGCGCGGTCTCGGCCCACATCGACGAGACCACCGCGGCGGGGCCGGCGGCCGAGAACCTCGGCATGCCGCCCGACGGGCGGAAGCCGACGCTGGACGAGCGGCGGAAGCTCGGCGAGTGGATCGCGTGCGAGATGCCGGAGTAGCCGGCGGCGCCGCTACTCGATCCGCTTGATGATGTGAAAGCCGAAGTCCGACTCGCACACCCCGATCTCGCCGGCGTGCAGCCGCAGCGAGAGCTGCCGGAACTCGATCACCAGCTGCGCGTCGGGCGTCACCTTGAACGGCATCGCACTGGCCGCGCTGCCGGAGTCCTCCGAGTGGGCCTTCATCATGGTGTCGAAGTCCGCGCCGCCCTGGAGCTGGGCGAGCAGCGACTTCACCTCGGCCTCGGCGGCGGCCTTGTCGCGCCCCTCGGCGCGGGGATCGATGCGCCCGTGGTACTGGTCCGCGAGCGCCTTCCAGCCGATCAGGATGTGCTTGACCTGGGCGGTGTTGGCCACCGGCTCGCGGTCGAGGATGTCCTGCGAGACCACCGGCGAGACCGGCGTGGCGAGCTCGTTGCCACCGATCCGGTTGTTCATCGTCGGGCCGCCCTTGGCTCCGGGCCCACACGCCGCGAGGGTCGCCAGCAACATCGCGATCGCGAAGCGTTTCATGGGGCGCACGCTAACATGGTGGATCGACGGCGGCACGCATCGGCCGAAACGACTCGAAGCCGCTGCGCCGGGTTGCTTGCTGTGGCACGGTCGCCGCGATGACCGAGGATCTGACCCTCCACAAGCTGGTCGAGCTGCTGCCGCCCCGCATCTGGTACCTGACCTCCAACGGCCAGGACATGTGGTGCCGTCGGCCCTATGGGTTCCTGTTCTCGACCGGCCAGAGCGCCGAGTCCTTCGCGCGGGCGATGGGCACCGGCGAGGAGCTGTTCGCGATCGGGGTCGACGCCGGTGCGATGTTCACCGACGAGATGCTCGCCGGGCTGCGCGACTCGGCGGTCACGCGGATCTTCATCGATCCGGCGATCGATCCCGACAACGGCGACGTGCACGGCAAGATCCTGCGGCTCGCCCCGCTGACCTGAGCCGCGCGGCGCCTATTCGAGCGGCAGCCACGCGCCGTCGTGCGCGCGCGGGAAGTCGCCCGAGGCGACCAGCTCGAACCGCCCGTCGCCGATGCGGCGGGCGACCGCCCAGTCGGTCGAGCCATGGGGCAGGTCGTGGATGCCGAGCAGATCGCGGTCGCGCGCCGCGGCGTACACCACGACCCCACGCGTCGGATCGTCGGAGCGGAACCAGCACGCGATCAGCACCAGGTGCTCGCCCGCGAACGTGCGCTTGCCGAGCGTGATCCCGCGGTCCGTGATCGTCCATTTGGCGCGCCCGGCGACCGCGGCGATCACCGGGTTCGAGGCCGGCGTGCCGTACGCGACCAGGCCGCGCCCGGCGGTCTGGGTGAAGCTGTGCTCCGAGGCGGTGTGGAGCGGAGCGCCCGCGAACATCCGGTCGCGGTTCGCGCGCACGTGGCGGGTCACCGCCGCGTCGCGGGTGACCGGCGCGATCACCGCGAGCTCGCGCATGCTCACCGCGCTGGCCGGCCCGAGGAACGGCGTCCGCGGCAGGCCGTCGTGCGCGTACTGCGCGGCGAGCTGGTCGAACATCAACGCGATCCGCGGCAGGTAGCCCTCGAACGTCGGGTTGCGCGTGCGATCGAGCTGGAACCGGCGCAGCAGCTCGGCGAGCTCGTTGATCCACAGGAACCCGCGCCGGAGATCGTCGCGCGCGGCGTTCGCGGCGACCTGCGCGCCGCGGTGCTCGCGCAGGTACAACACGGCGAGCGCACGCACCAGCGATTCCTCGACGATCGTGTTCCACTCGACGTAGTGCTGGGCGTCCATCTCGCGTGCGACCAGCGGGTGGATCGTCTCGCCGGCGCGCGCGAACGCGTCGGTGCGATCGAGCAGGGGCCCGACGTACGAGTGCGCCATCTCGTGGACGAGCAGCTCGATCGTGGCGTCGTCGGGTGTGATCGTGCCGTCGGCGGCGTCGACGCCGAGCACCTGGTACAGCTCGGTGTCCCAGTCGCGGCTCGCGCGTGCGCCGTAGTTCATGGGGCCGGCGAGCAGGGCGGGCGCCACGATCGCTCGGACGTCGGGCCGCGCGCCGAACCAGCCCTCGAACCACGCGACCGGGCGCGCTGCCTCGATCATCGGGCGCACCGCCGCGGCGACGGCGCGGTGGTCGTCGCGGTGCGCGCCGAGGAACGCGTCGAGCTTGCTGTCGGCGGCGAACGCGCGCAGCTGGGCGGCGTAGGCCTCGACGTCGACGCCGCGCCACCGCGAGTCGATCTCGGCGAGCTCGCCGGCGCCGAACACCGCGAGCTGGTCGTCGAGGTGCACGGCGAGCTGCATCGGCGCGTCGAACGAGATGCTGTGGCGGGCGCGCAGCTCGCGGGTCGCCGCGACGGCAGGGTGCTTGGCGAAGGGCGCGAACGCGCGATCGACCGCGGCGACGTACGCCGTGGCGGGCGAGCGCCGGTACTCCGGCGAGCCGGCGAGCCGGTGGACGATCGAGAGCAGCTCGATCCGGCGATCGACGCGAACCTCGAGCTGCGCGCCGGACGCGGGGGCCTCGGCGGAGCTTGCCGCCGCCGAGCCTGCCGATCCTGGGGCCGCCGATCCCTCGGCCGTCGCCGCGGTCGACGACGGCTCGCGCGCGTTGCAGGAGGCGAGCGCGACCCCCGCGACGATCGCGGCCGCCCGCAGGTGCTCGTGGCCACGCGCGAGCCACTCGACGAGCGCGGTCTCCCGCACACGGCGACGCGCGGACCACGCCCCCGCGGCCCCCGGGGCCCGCTCGCCCCGATCTCCTGATCCACGCACGCTACGAGAGTAGCGCGAGCAGGTCGTCGCGGGTGATCGCCGCGGCGCCACCGGCCTCGGCGAGCGCGGCGTCGGCGAGCTGGCGCTTGCGCGCCTGGAGCTCGAGGATCCGCTCCTCGACGGTGTCGCGCGCGACCATCCGATACACCATCACCGGCTTGTCCTGCCCGATGCGGTGCGCGCGGTCGGCGGCCTGGTCCTCGACGGCCGGGTTCCACCACGGATCGATCAGGAACACGTGGTCCGCCGCGGTCAGGTTGAGGCCGGTGCCGCCGGCCTTGAGCGACAGCAGCATCACCGGCGGGCCGCCCGGCGCCTGGAACGCCTGGACCACCGAGGCGCGATCGACCGTGGAGCCATCGAGCCGCACGAACGGGATGTTCGCGGCGCGCAGGTGCGGCTCGATCAGATCGAGCAGCGACGTCCACTGCGAGAACACCAGCGCGCGGTGGTCGTCGGCGACCGCGTCGGACAGCGCCTCGATCAGGCGCTCGAGCTTGGACGAGCTGTTCGGCGCGGCGGAGCCGCGGAGCTGGCCGGGCAGCAGCGCGGTGTGGCAGGCCGCCTGGCGCAGCCGGAGCAGCGCCTCGAGCGCGGCCATCACGCCGCCGCCGGCCTCGAGCAGGCTGACGATCTCGCGCTGGGTCGCGGCGCGGATCGCGTCGTAGGTGATGCGCTCGGCCTCGTCGAGCTCGACGTACATGATCGCGTCGGTGCGCGGCGGCAGCTCGCGCGCGACCTCGGTCTTCATCCGGCGCAGCACGCACGGCCGGATCCGCTCGCGCAGCCGCGCCGCGGCGCCGGCATCGCCCTCGCTGATCGGCTGCGCCCACCGCTCCTGGAAGTCGGCGCGCCCGCCGAGCAGGCCGGGGTTGGTGAAGTGGAGCTGGCTCCACAGCTCGTCGAGCCGGTTCTCGATCGGCGTACCGGAGAGCGTCAGTCTCCAGTTCGCGCGCAGCTTGTACGCCGCGCGCGCGACCTGGCTATCCGGGTTCTTGATCGTCTGCGACTCGTCGAGGATCACGGTGTCCCACTGCTCGGCGGTCAGGATCTCGGTGTCGTTGCGCAGGATCGGATAGCTGGTCAGCACGACGTCGGCCGACGGATCGAGCGCGCGCCGGGCGCCGTGGTACGTGGCGATCTCGAGGTCCGGCCGGAACCGGCGGGTCTCGGCGAGCCAGTTGAACAGCACGCTGGTCGGCGAGACCACGAGGGCGCGGCGGCGCGCGCCATCCGCGGCGCGGCCGGGCAGGGCGGCGAGCGCCTGGATCGTCTTGCCGAGACCCATGTCGTCGGCGAGCACGCAGCCGAGCCCGGCCGACCGGCAGAACTCGAGCCAGTCCACGCCGCGCTGCTGGTACGCGCGCAGCTCGCCGGTGAACCCCGGGATCGTCGAGGCCGCCGGGATGCCATCGAAGCCGTCGAGCAGCGGGCGCAGCCGCTCGAGCTCGGGCGGCGGAGGCTCGTCGAGGTCCTCGGCGAGCCGGGCGAGATCCGGGAGCGCGTACATCGGCACGCGGTGGTCCTCGCCGCGCGCGGCGAGCAGGTCCGCGACGCGATCGCCGTGGCGATCGAACCACGTCATCGGCACGCGGCCCCAGCCGCCGCCGGTCAGCGGCACCAGATCGACGCCGGCCTGCCACGCGCGCAGCGCCGCGCCGATCGAGGCGGTGCGCCCGCCCGTGCCGGTCAGCTCGACGTCGACCTTCGCGCCGTCGATCACGATCCGCGCGTCGAGCATCACCGCCTTGGCGGCGTTCGCGGCGCGCGCGTCGGTGCGCAGCCACGCCGCGAGGCCGTTCTGCATCTGGAACGCCTCGCGCCCGGTCAGCTCGACGCGCCGGCCCGGCACCAGGTTGAGCTCGTCGCGCAGCCGGTGGGTCAGCTTGCGCTCCGCGTCCTCGTCGCGCAGCGGCAGCGCGCCGCCGAGGTGGACCAGCCGGCCGGCGTCGATCCGGGCGCGCGGCGGCTCGCCGTAGACCAGGGTCGGGAACACCAGCAGGCGGTCGCCGACCTGCTCGACCTCGAACGCCATCCGCGGCTCCTCGCGCGAGCCGATCTTGGGCAGCGAGTGCGCGCGCACGTTGACCTCGATCCGCTGGGCGAGCGCGGGCAGGGTCTTCGACAGGAGCTCGGAGAACGCCGAGCGCGGCACCTCGAACGTCTGCGGCAGCTTCTCGAGCCGCGCGCCGGACAGATCGACCGCGCCGATCGGGCGCAGCTGCGGATCCGAGGTGCGGACCACGCCGATCGCCACGACCTCGCGCACGATCGGATCGGCCTCGATTCGCACGCGCACGCCGCCCGAGATGTCCTCGACGATCGCGCGCGGCAGCACCGGGTCGCCGCTGGTGGTGATCGGCTCGCCCTTCCACCGCACGTCGCGCGCGCCGGCGAGCACCGCGAGCAGGCGCTCGAGGCGCTCGCCGCTGATCGGTCCGCCGCGCACGGTGATCAAGGGATCGGCGGTGAGGTCCGCCTCGATGCTGGCGATCCCGGCGCCCTTGCCGGTCGCGATCAGCGACATCAGCGATCCGACGAGCGCCTCGGTACGATCGCCCTTCACCAGCACGCGCTCGACGAGGATCCCGCCGGTGCCCGGGGTCAGCAGGTAGCGGATCGGCGCGCCCGCCGACGCGGGCCGCGGCAGCTCGCCGCCGGTCTGCTCCGCCGCGAGCAGCGCCGCGACGACGTGCGAGCACACCGCCTCGCGGCTCGGGCAATCGCACTCCCACTCGGCGTGCTCGGTGTTCAGGATCACCTCGAACGGCGTGGGCCGGCCGGGCACGCGCACGTCGAGCACCAGCTCGCCATCGCTCCGGCTCCTCCCGACCACCCGTTGATCGCGCGCGAGGGTGACCCCCTGCGACCAGGTTCGCTCGGTCGCCTCGGCGCGCACCGCAGCGTGGAGATTCTCGAACACCGGCGCGTGATTACCTTGCTGCTCGGCGCGGCGCAACCCGGCCCGTGATACGTTGACTCCCGCATGGTCGCCGACGACGATCCCGGCCCGGGTGCCGATCCGTCGGGCGATCTGCGCGCGGGTGATCCCGCGGACGACCCCGAGCTCGACGCGCGGCTGATCGCGGCGATGGCGCGCGGCGATCGCGACGCGCTGTCCCGGCTGTACGAGCGCCACGCGCGGCGGCTGCTCGGCCTCGCGCTGCGCATCGTACGCGAGCGCAGGGAGGCGGAAGATCTCTTACACGACGTGTTCCTCGAGGCCTGGCGCACCGCGAAGGACTTCGATCCGAAGCGGGGCCGCGCTCGTACCTGGCTGGCGATCCGCATGCGCTCTCGTGCCCTCGACCTGCAGAAGTCCGCGCGGGTGTCCCGCAACGCGGGGGACGCCGGGCTCGAGCTGCTCGTCGACGACGGCGACCCGGCGAGCCCGGACCACGGCCGGGTCCGCGGGGCGCTCGGCACGCTCGGGCCCGACCAGCGCGTGGTGCTCGAGCTCGCGTACTTCGAGGGGCTGTCGTGCACCGAGATCGCCGCGCGCGTCGGGATCCCCGTGGGCACGGTGAAGTCGCGGATCGCCGCCGGGCTCGCGCGGCTCCGCGAGGCGCTGGCGAGCCGGCCCGGGCGGACGGAGCCCTCATGACCCTGGATCTCCGCGAGCTGCTCTCGCTCTACGCCCTCGGGATCCTCGAGCCCGAGGAGGCGATCACCGTCGAGCGGGCGGTGGCGGCCGAGCCCGGGCTCGCGCGCGATCTCGCGAGCTACCGCGACGCGGGCGCGCTGCTCGCCGGCGACCTGGACGCGGACCCCGCGCCCGAGGTCCACGCCCGGCTGCTCGCCTCGACGGGCGCCGGGCGGTTCGAGCAGCTGGCCGCGCGGATCGGCGCGCTCTACGACGTGGCGCTCGATCGCGCGCGCGAGCTGCTCGGCCTGATCGAGCGCCCGGGCTCGTGGCACCCCGAGATCCCGGGGATCGAGCTGCTCCACTTCGAGGGCGGGCCGGCGTGCGCCACCGCGGACTGCGGGTTCGTTCGCATGCGCCCGGGCGCGGTGTTCCCGTTGCACGGCCACGTCGGCGAGGAGGCGTGCATCGTGCTCGCGGGCACGATCCGCGACGTCACCCACGATCGCGTGCTGGGGGCCGGCGACGAGTACGTCCAGCCGGCCGGCAGCTCGCACGCCCTCGTGTGCGAGGGCGACGAGGTGTGCCTGTTCGCCGCGCGTGCGATCGAGGGCATCGAGGTCGCGGGAGCACCCGCGCGCCCCGGCATGCCACGCGGCTGATCTGCGGGGAGCAGACCCGACCACATCTGCTCCGGAGAACTTTTCGCACGGTGATCGGGCGCTCGCCCTCCGACGCGCCGCGATGCGTGTACGATGGCCGCCATGGGCAGCGACGACGGCATGCGGTTGGTGGGAACCATCCGCAGCATCGAGCTGCACACGCTCGCCGCGAAGTTCCACAACGTCGCGCCGCGCCAGGTCGCCAAGATCCAGCTCGACGTCGAGCGCGCGACCGACGAGGAGGGCGAGGATCTCGACGTCGTGAACCTCGAGGACCTGCACTTCCAGGGGCCCGCCGAGCTGGTGCCGCGGTTCTCGACCGGCGATCGCGTGCAGATCGTGACCAGCGCCTCGTCGAGCCTTCACATCACGAGCATCCGACCGGCCCCGCTGTCGTAGGGCCCGCGGGCGCTACCAGGTGATCGTGCCCTCGTCGGTGTCGCGGCCGCCGTAGATCGTGATCTTGAGCGTCTTGGTCTTGCCGCGCGGGCCGACCGCCTTGACCTTGTACGGGCCGGGCGCGAGCGGCAGCCGGGTCAGCGGGGTGTCGCCGATCAGCTTGTTGTCGACGTAGATCTTGGTCTTCGCGGTCGCGGTGATGCTGAAGAACCCGAACCGCGACAGCGCCATGATGTCGTCCTTGGACACCTCGTGGTCGGCCTCGGCGGCATCGATCGGCCGCGCCACCGCGACCGCGGCATCGGGCGGCTGGGGCGGCGCCACGACCGGCTCGTGCTTCGACGAATCGCCGCCGCCGCTGCTCGCGACCACGGCGATCGCCACGCCGGCGACGGCGATCGCGGCCATCGCGATCCCGAAGTTGCGCAGGCTCTTCCAGCGGTGGGCGCGCAGCAGGTTGGTCTCGGGATCCTCCATCCAGGAATCGACCGGGACGTTGGCGGACAGATCGAGCACGCCGCCGGGCAGCGCCGCGGGCGGCGGCACGAGGTTCGGGCTCGAGCCCGGCTGCACGATCATCGAGGGCACCGCCGGCAGCTGCTCGCTCGCGCGGCGGGCGCGCTCGTGATGGGCCAGCTCGCCGCTGCGCGCGGCGGGGATCGGCGGCGGCCGGCTCGGCGAGCGCGGCACGACCGGCGGCGCGGGCGCGAGCGCGGCGATCGATCCGCTCGCCGGGTCGTCGGCGGCCTTCAGGATCTCGTCGCGCGCCGACATCTCGTCGCTGAAGTCGACCGAGAGCAGCCGCGCGAGGTCCGCCGGTGTGGCCGGGCCGCCGAGCGTGGCGACCGAGTTGCGGATCGCGTTGCCGAACGCCTGCGCGGTATCGAACCGGCCGTTCGGATCGCGCGCCATCGCCTGGAGCAGCGCGGCGCGCATGCCGGCCGGCAGATCCGGGCGGCGGTCGCGGATATCCGGGATCGGCTCCTCGGTGATCGCCTTGAACGTCAGGAAGTCCGAGTCGCGGTGGAACAGCCGCTTGATCGCCAGCATCTCGTACATGACGATCGCGAGCGCGAACACGTCGCTGCGCCGGTCGAGCGGCTTGCCGAGGATCTGCTCGGGCGACATGTACGCGTTCTTGCCCTTGACCGTACCGGTCCGGGTGCGCGAGTTCGCGCCGCGCGCCTTGGCGATCCCGAAGTCGAGCAGCTTCACCAGGCCGTCGCCGGTGACCATGATGTTCGGCGGCGACACGTCGCGGTGCACCACGCCCATCAGCTGGCCGTTGTGGTCGCGCGCCTCGTGCGCCGCGTGTAGCCCCTCGCACGCTTGCACGATGATCCCGGCGACCACGCGCATGTCGAGCATCTTCCCGGCCTTCGACAGCCGGGTCATCATCCGCGACAGGGGGACGCCGTGGAGGTACTCCATGGCGATGAACCAGGTGCCGGCGTACTCGCCGAAGGCGTGTACGTGGCAGACGTTCTTGTGGATCAGCTTGCTCGCGAGGTCCGCCTCGTCGCGGAACATCGTGACGAAGTGATCATCCTCGGCGAGGTGCGGCAGGATCCGCTTGAGCACCATCACGTCGCGGTGACCCATGGCGCCCTTGGGCCGCGCGAGAAAGATCTCGGCCATCCCGCCGGTCGCGAGCTTCGCGATCAGCTGGTAGTTGCCAAAGTCTCTCGCGTCGCGGGGGACCAACGTCCCCGCCGGAATGCTCACACCGATATTATGTCAGAGGAATTTCCCGGATTTAAGTCCGAGGTGGGCCCGAGATGCGAAAGCCGCGAAAGCGCTGGCCCGTGTTGGCCCGCGCTGGCCGGCGTTGGCCCGACCAGCGGGCGATATGCACCGACAGGTCGGCTGACCGGCCGAGCTTGCGTCACGAAATGGTCACGGCCAGAGAACGATCGCTGCGGGAACGGTGACTCTGTGCTGGCGGGTTCGTGCGGCAACCACGTTCATGCTGGCCGGCGATGCAGTTGAAGTCTCTCAGTAAAACACCCAACACCCTGTCGGACCGGCCTGGTTGGAAGGACAACTTGCCGTTCTGGGGCGTGCACGTGGTTGCGGTGATCGGCGCGATCGCGATCGGGTGGAGCTGGGCGGCGTTCGCGTGGCTGGTGGGCAGCTACCTGGTGCGGATGTTCGCGATCACGGCTGGCTATCACCGCTACTTCTCGCACCGGACGTTCAAGACGAGCCGGGCGTTCCAGTTCGTGCTCGCGCTGCTCGCGATGTCGAGCGCCCAGCAGGGCGTGTTGTGGTGGGCCTCGCACCACCGCAACCACCACAAGAACTCGGATCAGCCCGAGGACGTGCACTCCCCGGTGCAGCGCGGGTTCTGGTGGGCGCACGTCACCTGGATCCTCGCGCCGCGCAACCGCGTGACCCACCTCGATCGGGTCAAGGACTTCGCGCAGTACCCCGAGCTCCGCTGGCTCGATCGCCACGATCTGCTGATCGCGGTCGCGTGGGGCTTCGTGATCTACTTCATCGGCGGACCGACGGCGCTGTTCTGGGGCCACTTCGTCTCGCTGGTGGCCGCGTGGCACATCACGTTCTTCATCAACTCGCTCGCGCACGTGTGGGGCTCGCGCCGCTACACGACCACGGATGACTCGCGCAACAACCCGCTGCTCGCCGTGCTCACCCTCGGCGAGGGCTGGCACAACAACCACCACCACTATCAGCGGTCGGCGCGCCAGGGCTTCTTCTGGTGGGAGATCGACATCACGTACTACGTGCTGAAGGTGCTCGAGAAGCTGCGGATCGTGCGCGACGTGCAGGGCGTGCCGCGCCACGTCCGCGACTCCGAGATCGCGCCCGCGCGCGTGCGCGTCAAGGCGCTCGCCGCCGCGGCGTCGGTGATCCCGCCGCCGCAGTAGCGCTACTCGATCACCACCGCGCCGTGTGTCGCGGTGGTGTTGGTGTCGGTCAGCCGCGGGCTGGTGGTCGAGTCGGACGAGGTCACGCCCTGATCGTTCCAGCTGTGGATCTGGATCCGGCCGACCCCGCCGCCGCCGCCGCCACCGTTGCGCTGGCTGGCGCTGCCCACGGCGCCGGTCTGGTTGGCGCCGGCCGCGCCGCCGTTGCCGCCGTTGCCGCCGCCCTGCGCGCGGCTGGTGTCCCACGATCCGTCCTGGCTCTGCGCGGCCGCGTTGCCGCCGGCACCACCGGCGCCGCCGTTGACCGCGACGATCGCGCTGGTGAGCTCGATGAACTTCGACTCGAGCAGCACCGCGCCACCGGCGCCACCACCACCGCCGCCGGCGCTCGACGAACGACCGGCGCAGCCGCCCGCGTTGATCCCGCCGGTCACGCCGGTCGGCCCGGAGAGCCGCAGCGTGCCCTGGGCGATCAGCTGCACGGCGCCGCCACCGCCGCCGCCCATGCCGCCCGCGCCACCGCCGCCGACCGAGCCGAGGCCGCCGCCACCACCGCCGCCCGCGCCGCCGACGAGCGAGGGGATCTCCGGATCGCCGAACGGCGGGCCGCCGAGCGGCTGCGGCAACCCGTTGTTCGGCCGGCCGCCCGTGCCGCCCGCCTTGCCGCGCCCGCCACCACCGCCGCCGCTGTTGTCGCTGCCTCCCGGGTCGGTGGTCCCGCCCGTGCCGCCGCCGGGCATCCCGGCGTCCGCCGCCGGGGCGCCGCCGGGCAGGCCCCCGGGGCCGGCGGTGTTGCCGGTGCAGGTGCCGCGCGCGTCGACCCGGCCGTTGATCGAGAGGTCGCCGAGCGAGACCAGCGCGAGCGCGCGCGAGCCGCGCACGTCGAGGTCGCCGGTCACCGCGAGGCTCGCGAACCGGAAGATCGCGACGTTGTCGCGGACCACGAAGTCGATCCCGCTGTTCACGCCCTCGCCGGCGCCGCGCAGCCCGACGATCGCGCCGGTGTCGGTGTCGATCGTCGCCGCGACGATCGTGGTGAGCGTCTTGGGCGCGAGCTGGTTCGTCGGGTCGAACAGGTGATCGGGCAGCACCGCGCCACCCGACGGCACCATGCGGCCGCAGTGCGGGACCGTCGTCGCGCCTTCGGTCAGGCAGCCCCAGTGGCACAGCTCCTCGAGCGGCGGCATGCCGGTCTCGACGCAGGTGCGGAGCACCGGGCCCACGCACTGCTTGCCGGTCGTCTGGCACATGCCGGCGTCGGGCACGTACGCGTCGACGTCCGCGTCGCGCGGCGGGCGCCCGTCGCCCGGGAGGTCCCCGGCGCTGAAGCTACAGGCCGACAGCGCGACCGCGCCGATCAGGTGCCAACAAAGATGCGCCACCTCGCCACGCTATCACGCGCGGAATCGGGTCTACGCGGCGATCGGCGGCGGCGGGACGATGTAGTCGAAGTAGTCGCTCGGATCACCGAGCTTGCCGTCCATCGCCGCGCGCGCGACGTTGAACATCTCGCGCGCGGTGACGTAGTGGAGCTTCCATCCATCGCGTAGGTACCGGCGCAGCGCGGTGTGCATCTCGCGCCCTCCCGCGCCGAGCAGCGAATCGGCCGTCTTCTCGATCGCGCCGTGGGTGTGGACCTTCACGAACGTCCACTCCGGGCGGCCCTGGACGTGGATGTTCTGCGCGATCCAGCTGTCGACGCGCGCCGCGGTCGGCGGATCGTTGCCGGTGATCGCGCCGTTCTCGAGGCGCAGCCCGAGCCCCTTGCGCGCGAAGCCGAGCGGGCCGGTGATCATGAGCAGGCGATCGTCGTGGTGGCTGCCGACCCGCGCGCGCTCGCCCTGCTCGTAGCTGCGCCGCTTCGAGAGATCACCGGTCGGCCAGTAGATCTGATTGACCTTGTCCGGCTGGCAGGGATCCGGAGCCGAGGGGAACGTCAGATCGACGTAGCAGCCGAGCCGGTGGAGCATCAACAGCTCGTCATCGACGCCGCACCACCGGCCATCGGGCCGGCCATTCGCGAGGCTCCAGTTGCCGTGGATGAACGCCCACCGGAACTGCCCGTTCACCACCGAGAGATGGCCGTGCTGCGAGAACGTCCGGAGGTGCTCCTCGATCCGCGGCGCGAGCGTGGCGGCGGTGTCGCCATCGTGATGGAGGTGGAACTCGACCTCTCCGAAACCGCGGCGCGCGAGCGCGGCGAGCTGATCGAGGAAGTGCGCGCGGTACTCCTCGCCGGGGAAGAACCATCCGTGCCGCGGCGGCCGGCCATCGCTGTCGCGAAACTCGTCGAGCGCCGGGTAGCGCTCCGCCCACGCATCGACGCGCTGCCGGCCGATCTCCTCGGGAGCGCCGCCCCACAGCGGCTCGTAGTGATCGCAGAGCGCGAACAGGATGTGCCTGGGGCCGCGCGGCTGTGGCGCGCGCGCACGCCGAACCAGGTGGCGCCCGTAGTCGGGCAGCCAGGTGTGAAGGTTCTTACTCCGGAGCCGGGTTAGCACGCCTCTCGCATAGTAGTCCGAACCAGCCGTGCTGGATCTCTATCGACCGATTCTCGCGAAAGCCTTATTTCCGGCGTTCGAGGCCGTGCGTGGTCGGCCCACCGTGCCGCTGTTGCATTATCTCGAGCGGACCGAGCGCAAGACGCTCGGCGAGCTGCGCGATCTCCAGCTCGGGCTGCTGCGCCGGTTGCTGCGCCACGCGTATCACCACACGGTGCACTATCGCCAGGTGCTCGACGAGCTCGGCATGTCGCCGGACATCGACTCGCTCGACGCGCTCGCGCGCTTGCCGCTGCTCGATCGCGACACGGTGTGCCTGTCCCTCGACGCGCGCACCGCCATGGCGCCGCCGCGATGGGTGGTGAAGAAGACCACGAGCGGCACCACCGGGCAGCCGGTGGTCGTGAAGTACAACGCCGAGTCGCGGTACTGGCGCGACGCCACGCGGTGGCGCGGCTACGGCTGGGCGGGCTACCGGATCGGCATGCGCGCGCTCCACTACTGGGGCTGCGGCCCGACTCCGGAGAGCTGGGTCAAGCGCAAGAAGATCGCGCTCGATCGGATCCTCAAGCGCGATCTCTATCTTGACTCCACGCCGCGCGGTGAGCAGGCGCTGCTCGAGGTGGTGCAGCAGCTGCGGCGGTACGATCCGCAGGTGCTCGTCGCGTACTCGGCCGGCGCCGCGGCGCTCGCGCAGTTCGTGCTCGATCGCGGGCTGCGCGATTGGCCGGAGATCCCGGTGCTGGTCGGCGCCGAGCGGCTGTGGCCTCACGATCGCGAGGTGATCGAGGCGGCGTTCGGGCCGGCGTTCGAGACGTATGGCTGCCGCGAGGTGATGTTGATCAGCTCGGAGTGCGAGGCGCACGACGGGATGCACACGTCGATGGAGACGATGATCGTCGAGGTGGTGGTGCGCGAGCCGGATGGCACCGTGCGCGTGGCGCGGCCGGGCGAGTCGGGCGAGATCGCGATCACCGATCTGCACAACCTGGCGTGCCCGATGATCCGCTACATCACCGGCGATCTCGCGGTCCAGCGCGACGACGCGCCGTGCCGGTGCGGCCGCGGGCTGGCGCGGATCGGCCCGATCGAGGGCCGGGTGACCGAGACGCTGCGCGACGGCCTCGGGCGGCCGGTGGGCGGCCTGGTGTTCAACATCCTGTTCGGCGTGCTGGACCACGTCGCGCGCAAGTTCCAGGTGATCCAGAAGCTGGACGGCCGGGTGATCATGAAGGTGGTGCCGAACGGCGGCGACCGGCTGCCGGACAAGGCGCGCCGCGCGATCGACGAGTTCGCGTCCCGGTACCTGCCGGAGGCAACGTTCGAGCTCCAGTACGTGGACGACATCCCGCTGACCGCGGCGGGCAAGCGCAAGGTCGTGGTCGTCGAGAAGCCCGGTTGACCGGCGACATTCACCCCAGCCGCCGTCCGGAGGCGGCGAAACTTGGTCCGGCCCAGCCTGCCGGAGGAGGGTGCTGCTAGCGTAGCCGGGTGGACCTGTATCGGCCGCTCCTTGCTCGAGCGCTGTTCCCCGCCTTCGAAGCGGCGCGCGGCCGGCCGACGGTGCCGCTGCTGCGCTACCTGCGCGAGTCGGAGCGGTGGTCGCTCGACGTGCTGCGGGACGTGCAGGCCGGGCTGCTGCGCCGGCTGATCCGCCACGCGTACCGCCACACGCTGCACTACCGCCGCACGCTCGACGAGCGCGGCCTCGGGCCGGACGACGTCGCGTCGATCGACGATCTCGCGCGGCTGCCGCTGCTCGATCGCGCGACCCTGCGCGCGACGCTCGACGAGCGCACCGCGAGCGCGCCGCCGGCCGCGGTGATCTCGAAGACCACGAGCGGCAGCTCCGGACAGCCGGTGCAGGTCCGCTACAACGCCGAGTCGCGGCACTGGCGCGACGCGATCCGGTGGCGCGGCTACGGCTGGGGCGGCTACGAGATCGGGATGCGCGCGTTCCACTACTGGGGCGCGGCGCCGGGCGGCACGTCGACCTGGTGGAAGCAGCGCAAGGTCGACGTCGATCGCCGGATGAAGCGCGATCTCTACGTCGACTGCACGCCGCGCGACGAGCGCTCGCTCGCCGAGGCGGTCGAGGCGTTCCGGCGGTTTCGCCCCCACGTGATGGTGGCGTACGCGAGCGGCGCGGCGGCGCTCGCGCGGTTCGTCAACGATCGCGCGCTGCGCAGCTGGGGCGAGGTCCCGGTGCTCACCGGCGCGGAGGGGCTGCCGGCGCCGGATCGCGCGGCGATCGAGCGCGCGTTCGGCCCGGCGTTCGATACCTACGGCTGCCGCGAGGTGATGCTGATCGGGGCGGAGTGCGAGGCGCACGACGGGCTGCACACCTCGATGGAGAACCTGATCGTCGAGATCGTGGTGCGCGAGCCGGACGGCGCGATCCGCGCGGCGCGCCCGGGCGAGACCGGCGAGCTCGCGATCACCGACCTGCACAACCTGGCGTGCCCGATGATCCGCTACGTGAACGGCGACCTGGCGACGGCCCGCGACGACGCGCCGTGCGTGTGCGGCCGCACGCTCGCGCGGATCGGTCCGATCCAGGGCCGGGTCACCGACACGCTGACCGACGGCGCGGGCAACCCGGTCGGAGGGCTGGTGTTCAACGTGCTGTTCGGGGTGATCGGCGAGGTCGCGCGCGACTTCCAGGTCGTCCAGCGCGCGGATCGCAGCGTGGTGTTCAAGGTGGTGCCGTACCGCGGCGACCGGCTGCCCGAGCGCGCGGAGGCGCTGCTCCGCGAGCACGCGCGGCGCTACCTGCCGGGAGCGCGGTTCGAGATCGAGGTGGTCGCGGAGATCGCGCTGTCGCCGGCGGGCAAGCGGCGGGTCGTGATCGTCGAGCGGACCTAGCCGGGCTTGCCGGGCTGCCAGGGCGCGCAGGGCGGCCGGCGGCGCGGGAAGCGGTACAGTGCGCCCGTGCGCATCCCGCTGATCCTCGTCACCGGTTTCCTCGGAGCCGGCAAGACCACCCTGCTCAACCGGCTGCTCGCGCGGCGCGCCGAGCGCGACGAGCAGGGCAAGCTCGGCGTGGTGGTCAACGAGCTCGGCGAGGTCGGGATCGATGGCGCGCTGCTCGGCGGGCAGACCGCGCGCCAGATCGAGCTGCCGGGCGGCTGCGTGTGCTGCGTGCTCGGCGAGGATCTCGACCGCACGCTGATCGAGCTGGTCGATGGCAACCCGGGGCTCGACGCGATCGTGCTCGAGACCACCGGGGTCGCCGAGCCGCTGCCGATCGCCTGGGCGGTCCAGCGCGAGGGCGTGGCCGAGCGGGTGCGGCTCGCCGCGGTGGTCACGGTGGTCGATGCCGCGAATTTCCGGAGCCAGCGGGCGCTCTCCGATGCGGTGGATGCCCAGGTCGCGTACGCGGACGTCGTGCTGGTGACCAAGGCGGAGCTGGCTGGCGAGGCCGAGACCCGCGCGGTCGAGGCAGAGATCCGGACACTGGCGTCACGGGCCCTCGTGTGGATCCGGGGGACCGACGAGCACGTCGCGTGGCTCGAGCAGGTGCTCGTGGATCCGCCGCTCGAGCGAGCCGCACCCCCTGCGGGTCCATCGCCTCGGGAGGCGACGGATCCGGGGCACGTTCACGACGACAGCTGTCGGCATGCCGAACATGGAGCTGCTCACGGAATCGACAGCGTGTGGGTGCCGGTGTCGGAGGTGGTCGATCTGGAGGAGCTGGAGGATCAGCTCGCCGATCTGCCTTCCAACTACGTGAGGATCAAAGGGATCTTCCGATCCGTCGACGGCCGGGTCGGGGTGAGCGCTCCTCGCTGGGTGGTCGTGCATCGCGTCGGGCTGCGGGTCTCGAGCGAGCCAGTGGCCCCGGCGGAGCGCGAGGAGGGGCGGCTCGTTGCGCTCGGGCCGGACGTCAAAGCCGACGCGCTCGCCGCCTGCGTCGACGCCGCGGTGCTCTGAACCGGCGCCAGACGCATGCCAGGCGCATGGAGTTTGCCGGACGCCGTGGGCATCCGCCTTGCTACTTGGTGAGGTCCACCGCGCTGCGCCATGTTGGTCCGTCTCGTCCTCCTCGCACTGATCCTCGCCGGTTGCGATAAGGAGCGAATCGAGGTCAGCCGCAAGGCCGAGTCCTCGGACTACAACCACGGCGCGCTGCGCGCCGCGGTCGATGCGTTCGTGCAGGCCGGGCGCACGCCGGATGCCTACGCCGAGCTCGCACAGACCGTGCTCCAGCTCCGCCCGGGCATGGACCGGGCGGT
>JBQCJR010000269.1:0-3663 GCA_051952595.1 Kofleriaceae bacterium | reverse complement strand
CACCGGCGTGACCCACGCGCTCGCGGAGGTCCGCCACGGCGCGCTCGCCGACGAGTCGGTCGTGGTCAGCCGCACCGGGCGGGTCCGCGTGATCGACCTCGCGCTCGGCGCGGGCACCGCCGCGGCGATGGTCGCCGGCCTGATCCCCGCGGCGAGCTCGATGGCCCCCGAGGCGCTCACCGGCGCGCCCCCGAGCGGCCCCGGCGATGTCTACGCGATCGGCGCGCTGCTCTACGAGTGCCTGGTCGGCCGGCCGCTCGAGCGCGGTGGGCCGCGGCCGAGCGACGTCGTCGAGGGCGTCAACACCCAGATCGACGAGGTCGTCGCGCGCGCGTGCCACCGCGACCCCGAGAAGCGGTTCGGCCGGCCCGACGTGTTCGGCGAGGTCGTGACCGAGGCGCTGCAGCAGGGCGGCGCGATGATGACCACCGCGGTGGCGCTGCTCGATCAGCAGCCGTCGCTCGACGATCAGGTCTCGCAGGTCTCGCTCGCCGCGGAGATCGCGGCGCAGTCGCCGATCGCGGCCGCCGCGACGCTCGATCGGGCGCTCGCCGCGGCGCTTGCCGACTCGACGGAGAAGTGGCTGATCTCCAAGGGTAAGCTCGACTACGGGCCGTTCTCGCTCGCCGACGTCGTCGGGCAGATCGAGGTCGGGGAGATCGTCGCCGGCAACCTGATCATGGACAAGGACACCGGCGCGCGGGTCGACGTCGGGACCCACCCGCTGCTCGGGCCGATGGTCGATGCCGCGCGCCAGCGCCGCGACGATCAGCGCCGCGCGCAGGCCGAGCTCGCCGTCGTGCGCAAGGACAAGAAGCGCGGCGCGATGCTCTACGGGCTGATCGCCCTCGGGATCGTCGGGGTCGCCGCGGCGGTGTACCTCGTGATCGCGTCGACGCGCGAGGCCGAGACCGAGCAGGTCGCTGGGGTCAGCGCGCTCGAGGGGGCGTCGCTCAAGGTGACCGTGTCGATGCCCAAGAAGCCGCCCCCGCCTGCCAAGCGGCCCGGCGCCGGTCGTCGCCCCGGCGGCGGCGCGATCAACCAGGGCTCCGAGAACCTCTCGCTCGACATGTCCGACGAGGGCGAGGAAGGCAGCGAGACCCTCGATATGGGTCGCGTCTACGGCGTGTACCAGCGCTACGGCGCGCAGCTCGGCGGCTGTCTGCAGTCGTCCGGCGAGAGCTCGGCGAACATCTACATCAACATCGACGGGCCGAGCGGCCGCGTCAGCTTCGTGCGGATCAACGGCAAGACCAGCGGGCCGCTCTTCAACTGCCTCGCGCGGGTGCTGCGCGGGATGAAGTTCCCATCGATCAACGGGCCGCGGACCCGCGCCGAGTTCGACATCGCGATGTGAACGTGGGGGAGTCGGCAGGCCATAGCGCTTCGCCGGCAGGCGCGACCGAAGGGCCGCGCCAGCACCTCGCGCGTGCGATCCCGCGCCGTCCGCGGGTGTCGCGGTGGATCGGCCTCTTGCTCGCGCTCGGGTTCGCCATCCTGGTCACCCCGTCGCTGACCGCCGGCCGGTGGCTCGGTGCGCTCGGCGTCGACCGGCTCGAGCCGGGCCATCCCGCGCCGATCACCGTGCGCGTCGCGCCGTTCGCCGGCCACGACACCCACGACCACCACGTCGGCGGCGGCGGAATCGTCGTCGCGCGCGGCAGCGTGCCGGACCTCGCGCAGATCGACGACGCGCGCGCGATCGCCGCGTCATCGCCGCGCGGCGCCCTGCCCCATGTCGCGGTGTTCGCGCTGATGCTCGTGTTCGGCGCGATCTTCACGCACCACATGCGGCGGTCGACCCATGGCCGGCTGCTGCGCGTGCAGCTCGTGACGCTCGCGACGATCGCGCTGCTCGCCGCGGCGCTCCAGGTCGCGCTGCTGACCACCGCGGTGTCGATCCTCGTCGTGCCCGTCGCGCTACTCGCGATGGTCGCGACGATGGTGTTCGACCGGATCGTCGGCCTCGCGACCGGCGTGCTCGCCGCGCTCGTCGCGAGCATGGCGATCCCGTTCGATGTCAGCGTCGCGATCTTGTTGCTCGTCCAGGCCTCGGTCGCCGGGCTCGTGATCGCCGAGCGGCCCAAGGACCGGTGGCGCGCCGCGCTGTTCGCCGGCGCCATCTCGACGCTGTGCACCGCCGCGACGTACCTGCTGCTCAGCTACCTGACCACCGGCGCGATGCCCTCGATCGCCGCGATCGCCGATCCGTGGCGCTCTCCCGCGATCGCCGCCGCGCTCGGCCCCGCGATCGCGACCGTGCTCGCGACGCCGCTCCTGCCGGTCTACCAGCTGCTGGTCGGCGAGATCACGCAGAACAAGCTGATCGAGCTCGAGGACCTGTCGCACCCGCTGCTCCGGCAGATCGCTGAGAAGGCGCCCGGCACGTGGCAGCACTCGCTGATGATGGCGAACCTCGCCGAGATCGCCGCGAACGAGATCGGCGCGAACGGCCGGCTCGTGCGCGTCGGCGCCTACTATCACGACCTCGGCAAGTCGCTGCAGCCCAAGTACTTCATCGAGAACCTCGAGCCCGGCGAGACCTCGCCGCACGATCAACTGCCGCCCGAGGTCTCGTGCGACGCGATCTTCGCGCATGTCACCGAGGGGCTCGTCGCGGCCCGCAAGGCCGGCCTGCACGAGCGGATCGTCGATTTCATGCACATGCACCACGGCAACGGGGTGCTCGAGTACTTCTGGGGCAAGACCCGCGAGCAGGGAAACCCACGCGGCCTCTCGATCGAGCAGTTCCGCTACCCCGGCCACCCGCCGCAGAGCCGCGAGACCGCGATCCTCGCGATCTGCGACGCCGTCGAGGCCGCGTCGCGGACCCTCAAGAAGCCCGAGCCCGCCGCGATCGATGCGCTCGTCCAGCGCATCGTGTACGGCAAGCTCCACCTCGGCCAGCTCGACGAGAGTGGCCTGTCGATGAGCGATCTGCGGCGGGTCAGCGACTCGCTGCGCGAGACCATCCGCCACGCCAACCACGGCCGGATCGAGTACCCGTGGCAGACCGCGCAGCAGGACGCCAGCGCCAGCCCGCCGCCCGCAAGCTCGACCGCGCCGCGGCTCGACTCCCTCGATCGCGTCCCGCGCCGCGACACCCCCGTCGCCGCCCACCACGCCGTGGCTGCCGCCCCCGACACCACCGCCCGCCGCAGCGACGCCGAGGCCCTCGCCGACACCGCCGACAGCGGCCCGTTCGGCCGCTCCGGCGCGCCCCGCCGCTCCGTCCGCAGCGAGGCCGAGACCATCGCCACCCGCCGCCCCGCCCGCACCGACGCAGAGGCCCTCGCCGAGACCGCCGACCTCGGCCCACGCGCCGAGGCGGCAGATCCGCGCGGCGAGCTCGGCATCGTCGAGACCGCGCCCGCGCTGCCCCGGCCGTCCGGCCACAGCCAGGAGGCGTCCGGCCTGTCCCGCGACTCGTCCGAGTCCGGACGCGGTTCGGCCGGCCCCGGACGCGAGTTGTCCGGCCCCGGACGCGAGTTGTCCGAGCGCACGCACGAATCGCCCGAGACTGGACGCGATCTGTCCGGACGGACGTCGGAGACCGGACGCAGTACGCGTGAATCGTCCGACCGGACACGTGAATCGTCCGACCGGACACGTGAATCGTCCGACCGGACACGTGAATCGTCCGACCGGACACGTGAATCGTCC
>JBQCJR010000268.1:0-22810 GCA_051952595.1 Kofleriaceae bacterium | reverse complement strand
GAGCGGGTCACCGAGCAGACCCACCGCCCGGACGCGCGGACCCGGCTGGTCGTGTGCGCGCACACCGTTGGCGACACCACGGCGATCGTCGGCGCGCCGGTCTTCGTCACGCCGCTTTCGCAGCGCGCGCACGAGCTCGATCGCGTGATCGACGAGTACGCCGACGACGCGATCGTCTCGCTCGGCGCGGATCCGGCGTGCTTCCTGCGCGAGGATCACGACTGGCTGGTGGCCCAGCACCCGAGCTCGCTGTCGGAGATCGCCACGTCGACCCGGCGACTGGTCGCGATCCGCCAGGCCGGTACGCTCACGCGCGCTGCGGCGCGGCTCGGCATCTCGCACGTCGCGCTGTCGCGGTGGCTTGGTCGCCGCACCTAGCGCGGCGGCGATCGCGGTCGAGTGTCAGCGCGGGCGGGCCGAGTGCGCCTTGGCGAGCGCGCCGTTGTCCTTGAGCGTGAACCGCGCGCCGTCCTGCTCGAGCGTGCCGTGCGCGTGCGCGACCTGATCGCGGAGATCGGCGGACGCGTCGACGTCGACGCCGACGATCTGCGCCGGCTGCGAGGACGAGACCTTGCCGCGGATGGTGACGACCTTGCCGATGCACCCAGCGAGCTGGCTGTTGTCAGTGAGCACGCTGCACGTGCGCGACGCTGGCGTCGTGTTGTGCATGCACCCGGTCGCGAGCAGGAGACTGAACCAGATGTGCGAAGAACGGATCATGGGGCCACGATAGAGGCGAGCTGGCTCGTCGACGAGGTGCTCGACCTGCGGCCAGACGCCGCGCGACACGCGCGACGCGCGCGACGCGCGACGCGACACGCGCGACACGCGCGACACACGAGACGATCCGATCGCGACAGCGCGCGACCTCGATCGTGACGCGCGCGTGGCGATTCGATCGCGGCGGTCAGAACCGGCGCGCAGGGCGCCGCATCCCCGCCATCGTGCCGACCTCGAACCCGAACTTGGTCGCCTGGCTGTTCGGGTCGGCCCACCGCTCGACCTGGTCGCGGGTCGCGGTGGGGCCGTGCCAGACCGCCGCGCCGAACCCGCCGGCCGCGTTGCGGGCGCCGTCCCACGCCGTCTGCATCCACTCCGATGCCCCGCCGGTCGCCGCGGAGAGCTGATCGCTGCTGAGGGTCTCGAGCTGGTTGTCGATCGTCATGCCCGCCGCTCGTGCACCGGTGATGCCAGGGCCAAGCTCGCGGATCTACGTGCGTCGCGCCGAGCGCGATGCTGCCCGCGGGAGACAGCGCGTCTGCCGCGAGCGATACCTCGTGGATCAGCGCGGCTCCGTGAACGTCCCCGGGCTGTTCGCGGTCGCGCGCCACTCGGGCCCGCGCGTCCGGATCGCCGCGGCGAGCGCGCGGCGGACGCCGGGCGCGTCGTAGTCCTTGGTGTAGACCGGCGTGCCGGGCTGCTGCTTCCACGAGTCGTCGAGCGCGCCGGCGTCCACGCCATCGAACCCGAGCTCGTCGATCAGGCGCAGCACGACCGACTTGGCCTCGGCGCTGTCGCCTGCGACGGGGAGCGCGATCCGCCCCGGCGTCCCGGCCGGCTTGCCGCGCTCCATCAGGTGCTGCGCGTAGATCGTGTTGAACGCCTTGATCACCGGCCGGTCGTGGTGGCGCGCCACCCACCGGCTCTCGGCGATGCCGGCCTCGATCTCCTCGATGCGCCCGTCGCGCTGCTGCGGATAGTAGTTCCCGGTGTCCACCACGATCACGGTGTCCGGGACGCCGTTGAACAGCCCCTTCGGGAGGTCGAGGATCCTGCGCTCGGGGATCGTCACGATCACCACGTCGCCGCGGTGCACGGCCTCGCTGGGGGTGACCGGCGTCGCCCCGGTCTCGGCGGCCAGGCCGGCGAGCGAGCTGGGCCCGCGCGAGCTCGCGATCCAGACCTCGTGCCCGAGCGCGCGGAACCGCCGCGCGAGCGTCCCGCCGATGTTCCCCGCCCCGATGATGCTGATCTTCATCGCCCTGCCGCTCCTTTCGACGGTCGAACCGTGCCGCGTGCCCCGGGCAGGGCAAGCTCGCCGCGGGTGAGGCGCGGGCAGGTGTGCGCCGGCGCGCTCGTCTCAGGCCGCAGCCCCTACGAGCGCTTCTTGGGCTTGCCCGCCGGCGAGCGCCGGGCCGTCCCGGGTAGCTCGGCGCGGCGGCCGATCCAGCGCAGCAGCGCGACGTGCGAGATCCCGAGGCTGTGCGCCGCGCGGGTCACCGAGCCCCAGTGGCGGACCGAGATCACGCGCAGCGTCGCGGTCTCGATCTCGTCGGGGCTGGTCGCGCGCTTGAGGATCCACCGCCGGTCCGCCTCGGTGAACCGCTCGGGATCGGCGCCGAGCTGGGCGATCACCTGGGCGGCGCGCTGCTCGATCAGCTGCGCGCGCTCGTCGCGATCGAGCTTGCGCGGCCGCAGCTCGAGCGGCTCGGCGAGCAGGACGGCGTTCGCGTACGCGACCTGGCGGCACAACACCAGCTGCGGCCGCACCGCGAGGCCGTGCCAGCGCGCGAGCATGTCGTCGAAGTCGGTGGGCGGCGAATGCCCGGAGACACACACCGTGCCGCGACCGGCGGCGGCGAGCGCCTGGAGCCCGCGGCGGTGGTGCCCGCGGGTGCCGGCGCGATCGACGACCGCGAACGGCGCGTCGCCGAGCGTGTGCTCGTGGAGCTGGCGCGCCGCCGCGACCAGATCGACCTGGCCACACAGCAGCAGCGGCCGCCGCCCGGCGACCGCGAGCCGGATCGCGCGCAGCGCCCGATCGATCGCCGCGTGGTCGCGCTCCTCGATCCCGGCGAGCTCGGCGACGACCCGGCGCAGCTCGTGGAGGCGCGCGCTCTCGGCGACCAGGGTGACCGCGCCGACGCCGATCTCGGCGCCCGGCGCGAGCGCGAACGAGGGCAGCTGCAGGCCGTCGAGCCGGATCGACGTCGCGCCCTCGGCCGCCCGGATCATCCACCGCGCGCCCTCGCGCACCAGCAGCGCGTGGGTGTGCGCGATCTCGCCGGCGGGATCTCGCAGCACGACGTCGCGACCACGCACCGAGCCGATGCTCGCTACCGGCTTGCGCGGCAGCTCGAACGCATCGCCGGTGCCCCACACCCGCAGCTGCGTGACGGCGTCGTCGATGCGCCAGGCGCCGTGCGCCGGCACCTGGGACGGGGAGCGGGATTTCGGGCGCGCGACCATGCTCCTGCGTGTGGTACCGCATCGCCCGGGTTTTTGGGACGGCGGCGGGCCGATTGACAGCCTGATCCGCGGGCATGACGTTGTGCGGTATGGCGGCAGGTAACTCGCAGATCTGGATGGTGGGTGGCGGGATCGCCACGATGTCGGCGGCGGTGTTCCTGATCCGGGACGCCGGCGTCGCGGGCAAGAATATCCACTTCCTCGAGCAGCTCGACGTCGCGGGCGGCGCGCTCGATCGTGGCCCGGCGGGTCAACCGCGCGCACACCAGCAGCTCACGTATGTCACCCGCGGCGGGCGCATGCTCGAGGACCAGGCCTATCAGTGCCTGTGGAATCTGCTGGAGTCGATTCCCTCGCTCGAGGATCCGACCAAGTCGGTGCGCCAGGAGATCCGCGAATTCAACGACCTGCTGCCGACCATGGCGCGCGCGCGGATCATCAACCACGACCACTCGATCGCCGAGGCGGCCGAGCTCGGGCTGACCGGGCGCGATCGGCTCGACATGATGCGGCTCCTGCTCACCTCGGAGCGCGCGATCGGCGCCCGCCGGATCGAGGACTTCTTCGCGCCCGAGTTCTTCAAGAGCCACTTCTGGACGATGTGGCGCACCACGTTCGCGTTCCAGAACTGGCACAGCGCGATCGAGCTGCGGCGCTACTTCCTGCGGTTCGTGCAGGAGATCGATCGGATCCACACGCTCAACGGCGTGCGGCGCACCAAGTACAACCAGTACGACTCGATCGTCCGGCCGATCCAGCACTGGCTCGAGGACCGCGGCGTCGACGTGCAGTTCGGCGTCGCGGTGGACGACATCGACTTCGAGGGCGATCGCTCGTCGCGCCGCGCGACCCGGTTGCACGTCCGCCGCCACGGCGAGGCCTCGACGATCGAGCTCGGGCCACACGACTACGTGATCTCGACGCTCGGCTCGATGACCGCGGACTCGAGCTACGGCGGCGACGACTCGGTCACCGAGCTGATCCGCGACCGGCGCAGCGGCGACTGGACGCTGTGGGAGAACCTCGCGAAGAAGTACGACGACTTCGGCCGGCCCAACGCGTTCTGCGGCAACATCGACGAGAGCAAGTGGAAGTCGTTCACGCTCACGATGCGATCCGACAAGCTGCTCCAGCGGATCACCGAGTACACCGGCAACGTGCCGGGCGAGGGCGCGCTGATGACCTGGCACCAGTCGCGGTGGCTGCTGTCGATCGTCGTGCCGCACCAGCCGCACTTCGTGGACCAGGAGCCGAACACGTACACGCTGTGGGGCTACGCGCTGTTCAGCGACACGCCCGGTGACTACGTCGACAAGACGATCGAGCAGGCGACCGGCCGCGACATCCTCGACGAGCTGATCGGCCACCTCGGGTTCGACGACATCGCCGACGAGATCCGCGCGTTCACCTCGGTGACACACGTCGAGATGCCGTACATCGACGCGCAGTTCCAGCGCCGCGACCTCAAGGATCGCCCGCTGGTCGTGCCGGAGGGCGCGCAGAACTTCGCGTTCGTCGGTCAGTTCGTCGAGATCCCCGAGGACGTGGTGTTCACCGTCGAGTACTCGGTGCACGGCGGGATGATCGCGGCGTACACGCTGTTCGACGTCGATCGCAAGATCCCGCCGATCTATCACGGGCTCGTGCATCCGCGGGTCGCGTACGCGGCGCTGCGCACCGCGATGGCGTGAGCGCGAGTCGAGCTCGCCGGCAGGTGCGCGCGGGTGTGTGCTCACCCGTCATCCGGCGCGTGGAGGCCGCGGTTGAACCGCGTTCCCGTCATCGGAAACGTCGTCGAAACATCGAACGAGGCATCATGGCGTCATGTGGCTCGCCGTGATCGTGATCCCACCGTTCCTGGTCGGCGCCGCGACCTGCGCGTTGTTCGTGCACGTGCAGCGCCGCCACGCGATCCCGCGTGCGCGTGTTCTTCACCGCGCGCGTGCGCGGCTCGCCTGAGCGCGTGGACCGCGCCTACTTCTGGACCACCGCGGGATCCATCCACATCACCTCCCAGTGGTGGCCGTCGAGGTCGTAGAAGCTCCGCCCGTACATGAAGCCGTGGTCCTGCGCGTCCATGGCGGGCTTGCCTCCGGCGGCGAGCGCCTTGTTCGTCAGATCGTCGACCTCGGCGCGGCTCTGGCACGAGATCGCGACGAGCGCCTCGGTGTGCGTGCGGGTATCGCAGATCTCGCGCCGGGTGAAGGTCTTGAACTTCGGCTCGACGAGCAGCATCACGACGGCGTGCTCGTTGATCGGCATCGCGGCGGCGGTGTCGTCCGTGAACTGCTGGTTGAACTCGAAGCCGAGCTTCGCGAAGAAGCCCTTCGAGGCCTGGAGGTCGCGGACGGACAGGTTGACGAAGATCATGCGGGTGAGCTGGGTAGACATGTGTCCCTCTAGATGGTTGTTGGGTTCGAGAAGCGGCTACGCCGCGTCGTCCTCGAGATCGACGAGGCGGACGTCGACCTCGAGCGTGCCGCCCAGGATCGCCGCGTAGCGCACGCTGAGCTCCATCACCTCGTCCATGCCCGAGAGCTCGAGGACCGAGAATCCACCGATCAGCTCCTTCGACTCCGAGAACGGGCCATCCATCACCCGCAGGTCGTTCTGGGTGAACGTCAGCCGCTTGGCCCGGGAGCTCGGCTGGAGCCTGAGCGAGCGGTCGAGCACGCCGGCCTTGGTCATCTCGGTCTTGAGGCGCGAGATCGCGGCCTTGTGCTGCGGGCTCCGGCCACCGCCCTCGGTGGCCGCGTCGGCCTTCTCGATGAGCAGCATCTGGAGCGGCGCATTCTCGGGCGGCGGCATCAGGCCGAGGTCCCACGGCTCGGTGACCTTGCCGAGCTCGAGCTCGCAGTCGCCCAGGATCTTGCCGTAGCGCTCCGCCCAGCCGATGGCCTCCTCGCGGGTGGCGACCTTGAGCACCAGCATCGCCGCCGGCAGCTCGTGCTCGCCGCGATATGGACCGTGCTTGGTGGTGCACTGCCCGTTGCGGAACACCAGGCGCGTCCGCGTCTTGCTCGCACCAAGGCCGGCGCCGTCGAGGAACTTCCCGGCCTGGGCGTACTCGCCGATGAACGCCCCCATCTGATCGATGAGGTCCTTCGAGGGCACCTCGCCCGCCTCGGTGTCCGCTTGGTTCTTGTGCATGAGCATGAAACGCATGGAAGTCTCCTACCGTGAACTGAAGGGCCGGCACCATGCCGGCGGCTTCAGGGGCACGACGCGTGGCGCTCGGGCCGATCGACACGAGCGTGGAGAATTTTACAAGCCTCGAAAATTGCTGCGGAAGATTCGCTAGACCCCGGTGACCGCGCGCTGGAGCGCACGGCCGACCTCGCCGGGCGGGGCCGCGCCGCGCTCGCCGTACACGATGCTCGCGAGCGCGAGCAGGTGGAGCCAGCCGAGCGAGCCGCCGCGGAGCGCGCCGTTGGTCATCGGCGAGCGGCGGGCGAGGAAGTCGAGCAACGCCGGCTCGAGGTCGGCGCGGGTCGCCTGGGCCGCGCCCCCCGCGGCGAGGTAGCGCACGAGCTTGTGGAAGTCGTCCTTGAAGAACTTGCCTGGCTTGAACGCGGTGAGCGACTTGCCGCCGGTCATCGCGGTCACGAGGGCCACCTCGCCGGTGAGCAGCCCGAGCACGGTGGCATCGGTCCGGCCGAGCCAGCTGACCTCGGCGAGCCCCCCCTCGGCGAGCAGGCGTCCGGCGTGGGCCGCTTGCTCGCGGTGGCGCTTCGCGAGGCTCGCGCGGGGGACCTCGCCGCCCAACCAGTGCGCGACCACCGGATCGACGCTGCCCTCCCAGTCGTCCGGGAGCGGGCGCCGCGCCACGAACAGCAGCGTGGCGGCGTGGCTCTCCCAGGTGCGGATGAACGGCTTGGCGTCCTGCTCGCGCTCGCGCGCCTGCCAGCGCAGGTACTCGTACGCGTGGGCGATCGCCTCCTCGTCGGAGAGCTCGGCGGCGTAGCGCTCGAAGATCGTGGCGCGTGGGTCGTCGCCGTCGGCCACCGCCTGGATCGCCGGTCCATCGGGGAGCTCGAGCGACTCGCCTTCGAGCCACGCGCGGCACGCCGCCGGCACGTCGGCGACCCCGGCGATCCGGTGCAGGAACACGTGCGCGGCGACCAGCGCGACCCGTGGATCGACGAGCGAGTCGGCCGCGAAGCCCGCGCGCAGCTCCGCCATCGCCGCCGCGACCTGCGAGGGCGGCAGGCGAGCGCGCGCCGCGGTCCCGAGGTGGCGCGCGAGCCCACGGGTGTTCGCCCCGAAGGCCTTGCTCGCGATCACCTTGACGCCCAGCGCGCGCCCGCCGGTGCACGACGCGACCAGGTCGTGCTCGCCGAGCGCGGCGGCCATCAGCCCGAGCATGCCCTTCCAGTGCTCGCTCGTCGCTGCCGAGCCCCGCGCGCCGAACCCGAAGGTCATGAACGCCTGGTGGTACGCCTGCCCGATCGCGGTGCGCGCCGCCGCTGGATCGATCGGCGCGGTGGGCAGCCCGGCGACCTCGCGGGCGAGCTGCGTCGCGATCGCCTCGACCTGCGCGCGCAGCGTCTGCCAGCTGGCGCCGTGGCGCTCCGACTCGACCCAGTCGCGCGCCGGGATCTTCTGATCGATCTCGGTCCACCTCATGCGGCGACGATCTTCGCCACCGATCGCGCGCGTCGCAACTGCTACCGGGGGATCTGGAACGCCGAGGGCTGGGTGCCGTCGATGTCGGTGAACCCGTAGGCGCGGGCGAGGTCGGCGGCCACGAGGACCTGGCCGGACTTCGCGAGCACCTGCGGATCGCCGGCGAGCGCGGCGATGGCGCGGCCGACGTAGCGCGGTGACTCGCTGCTCGCGAGCCCGGGCACGCTGCGGAAGTGGTCCTCGTCGGTCCGCATGTGGGCGAGCACCAGCTCGGTGCGCATGAAGCCGGGCGAGATCGCGATCGAAGCCACGCCGTGTGGCCGCAGCTCCTCGGCCATGCCGAACGCGAGCCGGCTCATCGAGGCCTTCGCGAGGTCATAGAACAGGTTGCCGCCCAGGTACTTGCCGCCGTCGGAGAACGTCGTGGTGACGATCAGGCCGCGGCGCTGGCGGACCAGCAGCGGCGCGGCGCACTGCGAGGCGAGCAGGTGGTTGCGCACGCCGCGATCGAACATGCCTTCCCACTGGTCGATCGATTGCTCCCAGAACGGCGCCTCGAACCCGGCGGGCGTGAACACCTCGTGGCCGCCCCACGCGTTGTTGACCAGCAGGTCGAGCCGGCCGCGCTCGTGGTCGACGCGCTCGAACAGCGCGCGCACCTGCGCCGGATCGGTGTGGTCGCAGCGCACCGCGATCCCGGTGCCGCCGGCGCGGGTCACGTCCGCGGCGGTGTCGTCGATCGTGCCGGGCATCGCGGTGAGATCGGTGTGGGCGAGGAACCCGGCATACGTGCCGGTCGCGTCGGTGCGGGTGGTGCGGCCGGTGACATAGACCGTCGCGCCGGCGGCGCCGAGCTCGAGCGCGATGCCGCGGCCGGCCCCGCGGCTCGCGCCGGTCACGACCGCGACGAGCTGGCTGAGATCTGGATGGTGCATGGCACGCACCCTAGCGAGCCGCCGGGGGCCGGTCTTGGAAGAATCCGAAATCGCGGAGCGCGCCGGGTGGGGCGCCGGCGAGCGTGCGGAACTCGTGGACGAGGTGGGCCTGGTCGTAGAACCCACACGCGTGGGCCACCTCGGCCCACGACCGCGCGCGGGTATCGTGCGCGAAGTCGACCGCGCCGTGGAACCGCGCGATCCGGCTCAGCGCCTTGGGCGAGAGCCCGACGTCGCGGTGGAACAGCTGCTCGAGCCGCCGCTCGCCGATGCCGACCGCCTCGGCGAGCCCGCGGATCGCGAGCGTGCCGCGTGCCTCGCGGACGAGCTGGACGGCGGCCGCGGTGCGTGGATCGGCGACGGCCGGGGCCCGCCGCAGCCGCTCGGCGATCGCCGCACCGATCACCGCGGCCCGCGCGCGCAGCGGCGTGCGCGCCAGGCGATCGAGCAGGGCGCGCGCGTCGGCGCCCCACAGCTCGTCGAGCGCGAGCTCGCGGCCGGTCAGCTCGCCGGCGGGCACGCCGAGCACCGCGGCGATCCCGCCGGGTCGCAGCTGCACGCCGATGTGCTCGAGCGTGCCCGACAGCCGGATCGTGGTTGGGGCGCAGCGGGCGCCCACCGCGCTCGCCGACAGCTTGTCGCCGCCCTGGAAGAACAGGTGGACGGCGCCGTCCGGCAGCACCCGCTCGATCAGCTCGCGCTCGAAGTGGTCGCGGCCGACGCGGATCGCCTCGACGTGGTCGCCGAGCGGGCCGGGCGGCGCGAGCTCCGCGAGGGGTCCGTCGACCGCGGCCTCGGCCGGCCACAGCAGCCGGCGCGTCTCGGTGCGCAGGAACATCCGCATCGCGGGGAGAGGGTGGCACGCGCCGGGCCGTGCTGCGAGTTCCCCGGGCCGGGTCGTCGCCGACGGCGCCGCGCGGATCGGCGTCCGGCGCGTCGCGCAGGCGCACCGCGGCGCGTGCCACCGCGACCGCGGCGCGCTCGCCGCCCTCGCGAGGCCCGGTGCCCGCGGCTCCCGCGCCCGCTCCCGCGTGGCGTATGCGCTGCAACGCCTCGCAGCAGATGCTCGCGCGCGCACGTAGATCGGCGGGATCGCCTCGCAGAGCGCCTCGCAGCTCTCCGAGCTCGGAGCCGCGCCTACGGATCTTCGACGCGGTGGCGCTCACCGTCGGCGTCGTGCTGGGCGCCGGGATCTTCAAGGCGCCCTCGATCGTCGCCGCGCACAGCGGTGGCCTCGGCGCGCTGCTCGCGATCTGGATCGCCGGCGGCGCGGCCTCGCTGATCGGCGCGCTGTGCTACGCCGAGCTGGCGGCGGCGTTCCCCCACGCCGGCGGCGACTACCACTACCTGCGCCGCGCGCTCGGCCGCGGCACCGGGTTCCTGTTCGCGTGGGCGCGGCTGACCGTGATCCCGACCGGATCGCTGGCGCTGCTCGCGTTCGTGTTCGGCGACTACGCGTCGCAGCTGCTCTCGCTCGGCCGGTTCTCGACGTCGATCTATGCCGCCGCGCTGATCCTCGTGCTCACCGCGATCAACCTCGCGGGGCTGCGCCAGGGCGCGCGCACCCAGAACCTGCTGACCGCGCTCGAGGTGCTCGGCGTGGTGGCGATCATCGTGGTCGGCTTCGCGAGCGGCCCGCCGGCGCACCCGGAGCCCGCCGCACCCGCCGCCGGCTCGGGCGCGCTCGGGCTCGCGCTGGTGTTCGTGCTGCTCACCTACGGCGGGTGGAACGAGGTCGCGACGTTCTCGGCGGAGATGCGTGGATCGCGGACCAGCCTCGGCCGCGCGCTGGTCGCGAGCCTCGCCGCGATCACGATCCTCTACGTCCTGGTCAACCTCGCGTTCGTGCACGGGCTCGGGCTCGCCGGGATGGCGCGCTCCGAGGCGGTCGCGGCCGACCTGATGCAGCAGGCGCTCGGCCGGTGGGGCGCGCTCGCGCTGAGCGTGGTGATCTCGATCTCGGCGATCACCTCGGCGAACGCGACGCTCATGACCGCGGCGCGCACCAGCTACGCGTTTGGCCGCGACAGCGTGCTGTTCGCCGGGCTCGGCCGGTTCGAGCGGCGCGCCGGCTGCCCCACCCACGCGCTGCTCGCGCTCGCGGGGATCAGCCTCGCGCTGGTCGGGGTGGGCTCGCTGACCCGCAGCGGGTTCGCGACGATGGTCGAGTACACGGCGCCGGTGTTCTGGCTGTTCTTCTTGCTCACCGGGGTGTCGCTGTTCGTGCTGCGGGTGCGCGAGCCACACGCGCACCGGCCGTTCCGCGTGCCGCTGTACCCCGCGACCCCGCTGGCGTTCTGCGCGACCAGCGGCTACCTGCTCTACGCCAGCCTCGCGCACACCGGCCTCGGTGCGCTGGTCGGGGTCGGCGTGCTGGCGCTCGGCGCCGCGGTGTGGGCGATCGAGCTCCGGATCGAGCGCCGGATCGCCCCGCACTCGTCTCCGTCTCCCACCCAACCGGAGGTCCCATGTTCGTGAATCGTGTCGTACAGCTCTCGCTCGCGGCGATCGCCTCGCTCGCGATCGCCATCCCCGCGGCCTCGAGCGATCCCGCGCTCGACGTGCCGTTCGTCCCGTCGCCCAACGACGTCGTCGACACGATGCTCGAGCTCGCCAACGTCGGCTCCGGCGACGTGGTGTACGACCTCGGCTCCGGCGACGGCCGGATCGCGATCTCCGCCGCGCGCAAGGGGGCGCGCGCGGTCGGGATCGACCTCGATCCGGAGCGGATCGCCGAGGCCCAGGCCAACGCGCGCGACGCTGGCGTCGAGGGGCGCGTCGACTTCCGGCAGGGCGATCTGTTCGACGTCGATCTCGCGCCGGCCTCGGTGGTCACGCTGTACCTGCTGCCGAAGGTGAACCTCCAGCTCAAGGAGAAGCTGCTGCGCGAGCTGGCGCCCGGGACGCGCATCGTCTCGCACAGCTTCGACATGGGCGACTGGAAGCCCGACAAGGTCGCCGACGTCGGCGGGCGCAAGGTCTATCTCTGGATCGTCCCGGAGCGAGCCGAGCGATGACCCGCCAGGCCGCGTTCCTGTTCGACCTCGATGGCACGCTGGTCGACAGCGTCTACCAGCACGTGCTGGCGTGGCACGAGGCGCTCGAGCAGGAGGGCATCTCGCTGGCGATCTGGCGGATCCACCGACGGATCGGGATGAGCGGCGGGCTGTTCACCAGCATGCTGCTGCGCGAGACCGGGCTCGATCTCGAGGCCTCGCGCATCGAGCGGATCGGGAAGCTGCACACCGAGGCGTACCGCCGCCGCGCCCACGAGATCCGCCCGCTGCCCGGCGCGCGCGCGCTGCTCCGCGCGCTCACCGACGCCGAGATCCCGTGGGCGATCGCGACCAGCGGCCGGATGGCGACCGCCGGGCCGGTGCTCGAGGCGCTGGGCATCCCGATCGAGCGCGCGACGGTGGTGACCCGCGATCAGGTCCGCTACGCCAAGCCGGATCCGGATCTGTTCCTGACCGCCGCGGCGCGGCTCGGGATCGACATGAACGACGCGACGGTGGTCGGCGACAGCGTGTGGGACATGCTGGCGGCGCAGCGCGCGCGGGCGCTCGGCATCGGCCTGCTCTCCGGCGGCTACGGCACAGAGGAGCTCGAGCGCGCCGGCGCGTACCGCGTGTTCGACGATCCGGCCGCGATGCTCGCCCACCTCGACGAGCTGGGAGGTCGCCGCTGACGGCGCCGGCTCGCATCCATCCACGACGGAGATCGACATGAAGATCGGAGTGATCGGACTCGGCCACATGGGCTCGGCGATGGCGAACAACCTGCTGAGCGTCGGCCATGCGTTGACGGTGTACAACCGGACTCCCGGCAAGGCGCGCGTGCTCGCTGCGCGCGGCGCCACGGTCGCGGCGCGGCCGGCCGACGCGTGCACCGGCGACCTCGTGCTCACGATGGTGGCCGACGACGCCGCGGTCGAGCGGGTGGCGTTCGGCGCGGACGGCGTGATCGCGCACCTCGCGCCGGGCGCGGTGCACGCGTGCTCGAGCACCATCAGCCTCGCGATGGCGCGCCGGCTCGCGACCGCACACGCCGAGGCCGGGCAGGCGTTCGTCGCCGCGCCGGTGCTCGGGCGCCCCGCGGCCGCCGAGGCCGGCGAGCTGTTCGTGCTCGCGGCGGGCGACGCCGAGGCGCTGCGCGTCGCGGAGCCGGTGTTCGACGCGATCGGCCAGCGCACGTTCGTGATCTCCGACCGGCCGGAGCTCGCGATCGTGACCAAGCTGGCCAGCAACTTCCTGATCGCCTCGGCGATCGAGGCGATGGGCGAGGCGCTCGCGCTGGTGGAGAAGGCGGGCGTCGACCCGCAGCACTACCTCGCGATCGCGACCTCGACGCTGTTCGACGCGCCGGTCTACCGCACCTACGGCGCGCTGATCGCCGACCGCGCGTTCGAGCCGGCGGAGTTCGGCGCGTCGCTCGGCGAGAAGGACATCCGGCTCGCGCTCGCGGCGGGCGAGGAGCTGTACGTGCCGATGCCGCTCGCGAGCCTGCTTCGCGATCGGCTGCTGACGCTGATCGCCGGCGGCGGGGAGCGCCTCGACTGGTCGGCGATCGGTGGGCTCGCGGCGCGCGACGCCGGCGTGCTCGGCCAGTGAGACCCGACCTACAGGTCCGGGGCGCGCGGCGCCTGCGAGGTCCTCTGACGCGCCGGCGCGCGATCGTACATGCGCCTCGTGGTTCGGCTGGCGCGGCAGGACCCGATTGCTAGGTTGCGCGAGGACCGAGGGAACAGGAGGATCCGTGAGCGTCGCACAGCCGTCTCCCGCGCTCGACGACGGTCAGCTCCACGCCGAGCTGCTCCAGCTCAACCAGCGGCGCCTCGACCCCGCGCTCGAGGGGCGGCGGCGGGTGCTCGAGGATCAGTTCCTCGAGGCGAGCCGCGCCGAGATCGCCGCCCGCGCGGCCTCCGCACCGGCCGAGCCCGACGCGTTCGCGGCGTGGTTCGAGCGGCTGCGCGACGACGGCCCCGGCCAGCGCGATCCGCTGCTGGTGTGGCTGGCCGCCGAGGCCACGCTCGACCAGCTCCGCTGGTTCGTCCGCCAGGAGCTCGCGAGCGAGGCCGGGCTCGACGAGCTGGTGGCGCGGACCGCGGCGGACGGCGGCGAGCCCGCGGCGCGTGGTGCGATGCGCGCCTGGCTGGCCGAGGCGCTGGCGCTCGATCTGGCGAGCGCGCCGGTGTGCGAGTCGGTCGCGCTCGGCAACCTGCTCGCCGGGCTCGCGTACGACCGCCCGCACGAGGGCCACGCGATCGGCGCGCTCGGCGCGACGGAGCTGACCGCGCCGGACCACGCGCGGCTGGTCTGCCTCGGGCTCAAGCGGCGGCACGTGGCGGCCTCGGCCCGCCAGGCGTACCTGCGGTACGCGATGGGCGGCGCTCGCGCGGCGGCGTGGAGCCACGAACAGCTCGCGGCGCGGGTCCGCGAGCAGCCGGCGTGCGCTGCGGCGATCGCCGAGGGCGCGCTGATGCGGCTGCGCGCCGGCGAGCGGTGCTTCGTGCGCTACCGGCGCGAGCTCGGCCTGGACACCGGATCAATCGCCTGACTTCGGCGCCGCTCCGACGCGCCGCTCAGCGTCGCCGCCCGCGGGCCGCCGCGCAGCGCGGACGGAACCCACTGCCGGGCCCGCTCCGAGCGGACACCGTGGTGCGGGTGCGCGTGCCGCCGCCGCCGATCCCGCCGACCAGGTGCGGCGCGAGGATGCTGCCCTCGTCGCGCAGCCGGAGCGCGAGATCGATCCGCAGCGCGGCGTTGATCAAGCCGAAGTGGCTGAACGCCTGCGGGAAGTTGCCGAGCTGGTTGCGGTTGCTCGGATCGATCTCCTCGGCGAGCAGCCCGACGTGGTTCGAGGCATCGGCGTGCGCGGTGAACACGTCCTGCGCCTCGTCGACCCGGCCCATCAGCGCCAGCACCTCGGCGAGCCAGAACCCGCACAGCACGAACGCGCCCTCGGGATCGGGGAGCCCGTCGGGGGCGTGGTAGCGGTACAGGAACGGCCCGGCGCCCAGCTCCGAGCGGATCCGTTCGACGGTGCGCGACAGCCGCGGATCGTCCTCGCCGACCAGGCCGTAGAGCGGCAGCGACAGCAGCGCCGCGTCGACCTGCGAGCTGCCGTACGCCGACACGTAGTAGCTGCCGGTGGGATCCACGCCGCGGAGCAGGATCTCGTCGCGCACCCGCGCCGCGTCGTCGAGCCACTGGAGCTGGAGCGCGTCGTCGCGGAACACGCCCGCGATCCCGGCGCCGCGATCGAGCGCCACCCATTGCATCAGCTTGGAGTGCACGTTGTGGCGGCGCACCGTGCGCGGCTCCCAGATCCCGTGGTCCGGCTCGCCGGTCTGGCGGCGCGCGGCCTCGACCACCGCGCGGATCTTGCGCCACGCGCGCAGGGTCAGCGGGTTGCACATGTGCTCGTAGAGGTGCGCGGCGTCGACCAGCGCGCCCACGGTGTCGAGCTGGAGCTGGTCGCGCGCCGCGTTGCCGATCCGCACCGGCCGGGACCCGGCGAACCCGGACAGCTCGGGCAGGATCTGCTCGTCGGGCACGCGGTGGCCATCGACCGCGTAGACCACCTCGAGCCCGCGCTCGATGTCGACCGCGTCGCGGACGAAGTAGAAGAACTCGCGCGCCTCGTGGCTGTAGCCGACCAGGTTCTCGGCGCGGATCGCGAACGAGGCGTCGCGCACCCACGCGTAGCGGTAGTCCCAGTTGCGCGAGCCGCCGAGCCACTCCGGCACCGAGGTGGTGGGCGCGGCGATCAACGCGCCGCTCGGCGCGTAGGTGAGCAGCTTGAGGCACAGCGCCGAGCGCAGCACGTGGTGCCGCCACGGCCCGTCGTAGTGCATCTTGCTCGCCCACGCGCGCCACGCCCGCCGGGTGATCCGCAGCTGCTCGTTCGATCGATAGCGCGCGATCTCCTCGGGCGACGACGCGCCCCACGACATCACGATGAACTGGCGCTCGCCGGCGCTGATCGACATGCGCTGCGCGACCCCGCCGGCCGGCCGCGCGGCCCACTGCCCGGTGCCACCCACCGAGACGAGCCTCTCGCCGGCGCGGCCACGCGCGAGCACGCCGTGGCGACACAGCTCGATCTGCGCGGGATCGCGGCCGTAGTCGAACCGCGGATCGAACACCACCTCCAGATCGACCGTGCCCGTGACGCCCTGGATCCGGCGATGGATCTCGTGGATCGCGGCGCGCGGGTCATCGCTCCACGGCATGAAGTCGACCATCCGCACCGTGCCCTGGCCCGGCACGTCGAACACCGTCTCGAGCACGTTGGTCGCGGTGTCGTAGCTCTGCAGGCTCGAGAACGGCCGCTGCACCGGGGTCACCGAGGCGAGCCCGCCGCGCTCGCGATCGAGCAGGGCGCCGAACACCGACGGGCTATCGAACCGCGGCATGCACAACCAATCGATCGCGCCGTCGACCCGCACCAGCGCGCAGGTCAGGCCGTCGCCGATCATCCCGCGGCTGTCGAGCGGCAGGGCCGGCTCGATGCCCGGTTCGAACCGGAATGGACGCTCGAGCCGACGGGCCGCGCTGTACAGGTCCATTCCTGGTTATGGCGCGCGGACCGCGACCGGCCCATGGGGCCGACTCGCAGGGCGCGAGGTGCGCGGCTTGCTTGCATGATCGATGTGCCGCCGTCTCGACGGAGACTCCGCACACCCCGCTGACCTCATGCAAAAGCCCACCAGGTTCTGGCTCGAAGCGATGGCCGGCTTCACCGCGGTCACGCTGGTGCTCGTCATCGGCGTGGTGCTGTCGATCCGGCGGATCGACACCGTGATCTCGGAGCAGCAGGCCGCGCTGCGCCAGCAGGAGGCGCGGATCGCGCTGGCCGAGCGGATGCGCGCCAACGGCGACGCGGTGCTCTCGGCCGGGCGCGCTTACGTGATCTCGGGAGACACCGACCTGCTCGCCCACCTCGAGCAGGCGGCCGCCGAGCTCGGCCAGGACATCCGCACCCTGCGCGGCCAGTCGCTGTCCCCGCGCGAGGCCACGACGATCGGCGAGATCGAGCGCGCGGTGTCCGAGCTCGAGGCGCGCCAGTACCCGCTGCTCGAGGAGCGCCCGAAGGTCCAGGATTCCACCGAGCTCGCGAACCGGTTCGAGGCCGAGGTGTTCCCGGCGCGCCGGCGGGTCCGCCAGGCCCTCGATCGCTTCGTCGATCAGCAGAGCGAGAGCATCGAGCAGGCGTACGGCGCCGCGGTCCGCGCGCGCGAGCACATGCAGCGCGAGTTCTACGGGATGATCGGGCTGCTCACGACGATGAGCCTGGTGATCGCGGCGTACTTCGCGCGCCAGCTGGCTCAGACGTATCGCGATGAACAGGACGCACACCAGTCCGCGCGCCGTGCGGTGGCGGCACGCGACGAGGTGCTCGGGATCGTGGCGCACGATCTCCGCAATCCGCTCGGGGCGATCACGCTCAAGGCCGATGCGCTGCGCGAGGGCGCCGAGTCCGAGCGGACCCGGGTCCAGGCCGAGTCGATCGAGCGGGTCGCGATGCGCATGGAATCCCTGATCCAGACCATGCTCGACGTGGCGGCGCTCGACGGCGGCCGCCCGCCACTCGAGCTCGGGTCGTACGAGGTCGAGCCGCTGCTGCGCGATACCCTCGAGATGCTCGGCAGCGCGGCGGCGGCGCGCCGGATCGCGATCTCCACCCGGGTCGTGCCGCCGGACCTCGCCGTGCGAGCGGATCGCGAGCGCGTGCTCCAGCTGCTCTCGAACCTGGTCGGCAACGCGATCAAGTTCACGCCGCCCGAGGGCCGGGTCGCGATCTCGGTCGAGCCGGTGGGCGATCACGCGCGGTTCGCGGTGAGCGACACCGGGCCGGGGATCCCGCCGGATCACCTGCCGCACATCTTCGAGCGGTTCTGGCGCCACCACCGGACCTCGCAGTCCGGAGTCGGGCTCGGGCTGTTCATCGCGAAGAACATCGTCGAGGCCCACGGCGGCCGGATCTGGGTGGACAGCGAGCTCGGCCGCGGCTCGACGTTCCTGTTCACGCTCCCGCGGGCGGAGCCGGTTCAGCGCCAGAAGCCGTCGAACGCGACCAGCGCCTCGTCCTCGAGCAGCGGGCCGACCACCTCGACGGACCTGTCGCCGTGGTCGAGCACGGCGCGCGACGACACCCGCAGGTGATCGTCGCGATCTCCAGACACCTGGCCGAGCCGCGCCGACGACAGCCCGAACACCACGCGGCCGATCCCGCTCCAGTAGATCGCCGCGGCGCACATCGCGCACGGCTCGGTGCTCGCATAGATCGTCGCGCCCGCGAGCTGCTCGGCGGGCAGCTGGCGCGACGCCTCGCGGATCAGGTTCAGCTCGGCGTGACCGGTGGCGTCGCGCTCCGTGGCCACCGTGTTCTCGCCCTCGAACCGCACCGTGCCGCCCGCGTCGACCAGCAGCGCGCCGAACGGCCGGTTGCCGCGCGCGCGGGCGCGCTGGGAGAGCTCGATCGCGCGGCGCAGCGGGCCCAGGTCGTCGCGCGCCATCACTTCACCATGTCCGTGAGCACGTTGACGCTCTCCTCGACCCACAGGTCGCGCGAGAGGCTGTCGCGCCAGCGGTTGCCGCGATCGTCGGTCCGGCCGCCGGGGCTGGGCGCGACCGCCGCGGTGGCGGGATCCTCGATCGGCGTGACGGTCAGCTTGGCCGGCGCGTGGGCGAGGTCCGGCGACGCGGCCTCGATCGCGGCGCGCTGCTGCTTGCGGCGGGCCTCCCACGCCGGGCGCGCGAGCGGGACGCGGGTGTCGTTGCGGCGCGCGCGCAGCACCTGGGTGGCCGCCGAGATCTTGCCGAGCAGCGGATGCTTGGCCACCCGCAGCGCGCTGCGCTGCACCAGGGTCGCGGTCTTCCACGGCGCAGGCCAGTTGGCGTGTGGCGCGGGCGCGATCTTCGACCACGCGATCGCGTGCTCGAGCTGGCGCTCGCCGGCTTCGATGTGGCCGGCCGGGTCCGGCAGCAGGATGTCGGGCACCACGCCCTCGCGCTGGGTCGACGAGCCGCTGATCCGGAAGAACTGCTGGATCGTCAGCTTCATCACGCCGAGCTCGACCTTGCCGTGGGTCAGCCGATCGAGATCCGCGAGCGTCTGCACGGTGCCCTTGCCGTGGGTGGGGCCGGTGCCGACCACGATCGCCCGGCCGTAGTCCTGGAGCGCGCCCGCGACGATCTCCGAGGCCGACGCGCTGAACCGATCGACCAGCACGACCACCGGCCCGTCGAACTCGGTGCCATCGTGGTCGTCTCCGAACACCTCGCGGTCGTCGCGGCTGTCCTCGACCTGGACCACCGGGCCCTTGTCGATCAGCTCGCCGGTCAGCTCGATCGCGTCGCCGAGCAGGCCGCCGCCGTTGCTGCGAAGATCGAGGACCACGCCGGCGGCCTTGCGGCTCTTCATCTCCGCGAGCAGCTTGCGGACGTCCTCGGCGGCCGTGCGCTGGCCGGTGCCCTTGCCGCCGTAGAAGCCCGGCAGGTGGATGTAGCCCATCATGGGCTGGCCGGGGCGCGACAGCATCGCGCCGCGCGCGTACGCCGCCTCGATCACCACGATGTCGCGCGTGATCGACACGGTCTCCTCGTGGCCGGCCTGCTTCTGGATGCGCAGCCGGACCACCGTGCCCTTGGGGCCGCGGATCATCTTCACCACGTCATCGATCTTCATGTCGAAGGTGTCGACGGGCTCCTTGCCGTTCGAGGCCACCGAGAGGATCACGTCGCCCGGGTTCAGCCCGCCGTGGCGCCAGCTCGCGCCGCCGGGGACCAGCTCGGCGATCTCGACGTAGTGATCGCGCTCGCGGAGCACCGCGCCGATGCCCTCGAGCGAGCCGGTGATCTGGATGTCGAAGTTCGCCTTGTCGGCGGGCGGCATGTACGTCGTGTGGGGATCGTACGAGGCCGCCACCGCGTTGATGACGTCCGCCGCGGCGTCGAGCGGGCCGGGGTTGCGCAGCCGCGCGAACCGCCCGGCGTAGCTCTTGGCGAGATCCGCGCGCGCCTTGGCCTCGCGGGCCTCCGGCGTGGTCGGGATCGACGCGAGTGGAGCGCGCACCTCGTCGTCATCGTCGTCGTCCTGCGGCGCGGCCGGCAAGGCTGGCCGTGCGTCCGGCGGCTCCGCAGCGGGCGGACGCTTTCGGGTCGCCGCCTTGGTCTTGTTGGGGGACTTCGCGTTGCCCTGGGCGTTGCCCTGGGCCTTGGCCTGGCGCTCGGCCTCGGCGGCGAGCCGTTCCTCCATCTGGGCGACCCGCTCGAGCACCTCGAGCTCGAGGCGCTGGCGCCACCGGTCGCGCAGCGCCTGCTCGTTCGCGGCCGGCTCGACCTTCTTTGGATCGAGCTCGATGTACTCCTCGTTGGTCAGATCGAGCGGCTGGGCGAGCAGCTCGGCGACGATCTTCTCGACCACCGCGACCCGCGCGGTGAACACCTTCGAGCCCTCGTGGGCGAGGTCGAGGGTGCCGGCGTGCAGCTGGTCATCGATCTTGTCGGCGTGGCGGGCGAGCGCCTCGCGATCCGAGCGCAGCAGGAACATCTTGGCGCCGTCGAGCCGATCGAGGTACGCGGCGAACGCGGTGCGCGACACCCCATCGTCGATCTTGCGGCGCAGCAGGTGCTCCTGCTCGAGCAAGCGAACCACCACGCCCGAGAGCGCCGCCTCGCGTGGGTCGGGCGGCGGCGCGGTCGAGGCGGCCGCCGGCTCGGCGAGCGGCACCTGCTGGAGCGCGCGGGGCGCTTCCCCGGAGCCAGGAGTCTTCGAGGAGCACGCGACCAGCGCGAGCGAGACAAGGACGCCGGACGAAAGGCGCGACACGCGTTCAATCTAGCTTGGGTGGCGCGGGTTTCCACGTCCGCCGGACGGTTTGCGCGGAGCGCGCGCCGGTGCGCCGTGACCCCTGCGCGCGCGTGTGCTAACCACCGCGATCCGATGTGGTTGAAGCCAGGAGCTCGGATCGGTCGCTACCAGGTGGTGGGCGCGATGGGGCGAGGCTACCCGGACGGCTTGTTCGAGGTGCAGGATGACACCGGGCGGCGGTTCGCGATCCGCACGCCGCTCGCCGATCTCGAGGACGGCGGCGATGCGGTGACCCGCCGGTTCATCGCGGTCGCCGAGGCGATGCGCCAGCTGGCGCACCTCAACCTGGTCGCGCTGCTCGACACGTTCGTGGACCAGGGCCACCTGTTCTTCGTGATGGAGCGCGTGACCGGCCGCACCCTCGCCGCCGCGATCAACGAGGGCTCGCTCCGTCCGCGCCAGTCGCTGACGATCGTGCGCCAGATCCTGGACGCCGCGGCGCACGCCCACGCCGCGGGGCGGGTCCACCGCGACCTGCGGCCGGCCAAGGTGCTGCTGGTCGCGATGAACGGCTGGGAGCTGGTCAAGGTCGCCGACTTCGGGTTCGGCATGCTGCTCGACGAGGTCGTGCTGGCGTTCGGCGCCGGCGCGCTGACCGGGAGCCTGCCGACGGCGGCGGCGGCGTACATGGCGCCCGAGCAGGTGCGCGGCCGCTCGGTCGATGGCCGCACCGACCTGTACGCGATCGGCGTGATGCTGTTCGAGATGCTCGCCGGCCGGACGCCGATCCCCGACCGCGATCCCGAGCTTGTCAAGCGGCTCCAGGTCAGCTTGCCGCCGCCGCGGCTGAGCGAGCTGTGCCCCGGGGCGCCGTGGTGTACGCCGGCGATGCTCGCGCTGGTGGACACCGCGCTCGCCAAGGACCGCGAGGTCCGCTACGCGACGGCCGCCGACATGACGCGCGCGGTCGACGCGGCGTTCGAGTCGATCCAGCACCTGCCGCCGGAGTAGCCGCCGCGCGTGGCACCGCGCTTGCTGCTGCCTCCGAGCGTGAAGCTGTTCCTGTGTGGCGACGTGATGCTCGGTCGCGGGATCGATCAGATCCTCCCCGATCCGTGTGATCCCGAGCTGCACGAGTCGTACATGACGGACGCGCGTGGCTACATCGAGATCGCCGAGCAGCGGTCCGGCCCGATCCCACGCGGCGCGCCGGCCGATTATCCGTGGGGCGAGGCGCTCGCGATCCTCGACGCGGCTCGACCGGACGCCCGGATCGTCAACCTCGAGACGGCGATCACCCGATCCGGCGACTGGGATCGCGACAAGGGAATCCACTACCGGGTGAGCCCCGAGAACGCGGCGAGCCTGCGCGCGGCGCGGGTCGACGCGTGCAACCTCGGCAACAACCACGTGCTCGACTGGGGCCCCGGCGGCCTGCTCGACACGCTGTCCACGCTCGACGCGCTCGGCGTCGCGTGGTCCGGCGCGGGCCGCGATCTCGACGAGGCGACCCGCCCGGCGGTGATCGAGCTCGGCGCGGGCCGGCGGATCGAGGTGTTCTCGATCGGCGTCGCCGATGCCGGCGTGCCGCCGTGGTGGCAGGCGGGGCCCGGCCGGCCGGGCGTGCACGCGCTGGTCGACCTCGGCGCCGGATCGATGCAGGCGGTGCGCCGCGCGATCGAGCGCTGGCACGTGGCCCCGGCGGTGATCGTCGTGTCGATCCACTGGGGGCCGAACTGGGGCTTCTCGATCTCCGCCGACCATCGCCGGTTCGCGCGCGGGCTGATCGACGACGCCGGGGTGCACGTCGTGCACGGCCACTCGTCGCACCACGTCAAGGCGATCGAGGTCCACCACGGCCAGCCGATCCTGTACGGCTGCGGCGACCTGATCACCGACTACGAGGGCATCGGCGGGCACGAGGCGTTCCGCGGCGAGCTCGGGCTGCTCTACCTGGTGAGCCTCGATGACCGCGGCGCGCTCGCCGAGCTGGAGCTGGTCCCGACCCGGATGCACCGGTTCCGGCTCGTCGAGGGCAGCGCCGAGGACGCGCGCTGGCTCGCCGCGGTGCTCACGCGCGCCGGCGCGGCGGTGGGGGCGTCGCGTGGCGTGTCGATCGCGGGGCGGCGGCTGTTTCTGCGCGGGTGACCCCTCCGGAGCGCGGCGATGGCGCTCGCTACCGCTCCGAGGATGGCGCGGCTACACCGCTGCGTGCGACTCGCGCTGCTGCTCGCCCTCGCGTG
>JBQCJR010000267.1:0-15768 GCA_051952595.1 Kofleriaceae bacterium | reverse complement strand
GTCGATCTTCATCGACGGAGAGGGTCCTCGACGTTATACCCATCGCACGGGTCCCCCTCGCTTCAATGGAGCCGTCGATCTTCATCGACGGAGAGAAGGCACGCGAGGTCGTGTCGTGAGCGCGGTCGCCCGGCTTCAATGGAGCCGTCGATATTCATCGACGGAGAGGCACCATGGCCTTATGGCACCCCTCAGCATCCCGGTGCTTCAATGGAGCCGTCGATCTTCATCGACGGAGAGGCGGTACTCGCTCACGGCATCTGCTCCTGGTTCTCGGGCTTCAATGGAGCCGTCGATCTTCATCGACGGAGAGGGTGAGTTGACCGGCGATGCGCTTCAGGTTGTGCACGCTTCAAAGGAGCCGTCGATCTTCATCGACGGAGAGGCGGCGCGCGCGCGGCGGCACAGGGCGCGACAGTGCTTCAATGGAGCCGTCGATCTTCATCGACGGAGAGGGCGACTGCTATTTTTGCTTTGTTATCCGGTATTTGGGATCCGCGTTTCGAGCAGCTCGGCGGGATCCAGCGGGAGTCCAACGAAGGTTCGCCCTGACGAGTCCGGATTCTCAACATTCTCACTTGTTTGGCCCATGCGAGCGGCCACCCGACCTGAGTGGGCACTGGACTGCTCGACTCGCGAGCAGCAGGAATCTATGCAGTTTTCACAGATCGCGTCGCCACGTCGCCCTGATGGCATCCCACAGGTTAGCTCTACCCGAGCCGAGGCGAACCAACAGCATCTGCGCGCTCGCACGTTGGATCAAGTCGCACCTCCGCCTCCCGCTACCTGACCTGCCACTCGAAGCATGTTGTCCGGCAGTCGTTTTCCGCGGAAGGCAGGTGATCTCTCTCGCACGGTTGCGCCTCGAAACCATCGACCATCGCGGACTCGCTCGCCGAGCCTCCGACGGCTGCACCGAGGCCGCGGGCGCGGAGACAGAGATCCCCCGTTGCTGCTCGACGGCCGATGTCGGACATGGTTCGCTCATTCTTCCCGTCGCGCCGCCAATGCCCCAGATCCTGCCGCCCGCGCCGCCACTTGCCACAACTCCGCCGCCACCACGGCGCCAGCTGCGGTCCCCGCTGCGCGTCATGATCTACACGTTCCTGCTGATCCTGGCGCTGGGGCTAATCGCGGCGGTGATCCTGTTCGAGGTCGTCTTGCCGGCGGACATCCCGAACGCCGAGGCGCGCGGCGAGCGGTTCGGACAAGGGCTGGGCACACTGGCGGTCGCGAGCGCGATCGTCGCGGGGCTGATCCAGCAGCGCCGCGTGCGCCGCGATCTCCGCTCTTGACCTGCACCGGGCTCTGGTCGTAACCATCGAGCGAACGGGCCGAACCTCATCTCTGCCGGCCATGCCGGGCAGAGATTCGAGGCACGTGGCGGAGGAGCCCGACCTCCAGAACCCTCCGAAGGGACGCCACGTCCATGTTGCTCTCGATCACGACCACCCGCCCGCCGGCCACCGATCTGGGATATCTGCTGGGGAAGCACCCGGACGGCTGCCGCACCTACGACCTCGCCCACGGCCAAGCACACATCTTCTATCCGACGGCGGACGCCGACCGGTGCACGGCGTGCTTGCTGCTCGACATCGACCCGATCGGCCTGGTCCGCCACCACCGCGGGGGCCCGGACGATCCGACGCTTGCGCGCTACGTGAACGACCGGCCGTACGTGGCCTCCTCCTTCCTCAGCGTGGCGATCGCGCGGGTGTTCGCGAGCGCGCTGGCGGGAACCTGCAAGACGCGGCCGGACCTGCCAGACCTGGCGCTGCCGTTGCTGCTCGATCTCTCGACGGTGCCGTGCCGCGGCGGCGAGCGGTTCCTGCGCGCGCTGTTCGAGCCGCTGGGCTATGACGTGCGCGCCGAGAGGATCGCGCTCGACGACCACTTCCCGGAGTGGGGCCACGGCCCGTACTTCCGCGTCGAGCTGCGCCGCACGGCGCGCTTGGCGGAGGTCCTGGGCCACCTCTACGTCCTCCTGCCGGTACTCGACAACTACAAGCACTACTGGGTGGGCGAGGCAGAGCTGGAAAAGCTGCTGGACCACGGCGCGGAATGGCTGCCGTCGCATCCGGCGCGCGACGAGATCGTCGGGCGCTACCTGAAGCACCAGCGGCGACTGACCCGAGAGGCGCTCGGGCGGCTGCTGGCGGCAGACGCCGGCGCGACGCTCGACGACGAGCCGACCGACGAGACCAACGAGACCAACGAGACCAACGAGACCAACGAGACCAACGAGACCGACGAGACCGACGAGACCGACGAGACCAACGAGACCAACGAGACCAACGAGACCAACGAAACCAACGAGACCGACGAGACCGACGAGACCGACGAGACCGACGAGACCGACGAGACCAACGAGACCAACGAGACCAACGAGACCAACGAGACCGACGACACCAACCAGGCAGACAAGACCAACCGTACCAACCAGACCAACGCGACCAGCCCAACCGACCCGACCAACGCGACCGCACCGACCAACCCGACCGCACCGTCCAACACGACCGCACGGACCAACGCAACCGCCCCGACCAACCCGCCCCACCCCACCACCCCGACCGAGCCCGTTCCGCCCACCGAGCCCGAGCTCGAATCCCGCATCACCCTGAACGACCTGCGCCTATCCGCCGTCCTGCGCGAGCTCGAAGCCTCGGGGGCGCGCAGCGTCATCGATCTAGGCTGCGGCGAGGGCCAGCTGCTGGTGCGGCTCGTCCGCGCGAAACATCTGACCCAACAGCTGACGCGGATCGCGGGCACCGACGTCTCGACGCGCGCGCTCGAGATCGCGCGCGATCGCCTGCGCCTCGATGACCTGCCGGCGCGGCAGCGCGAGCGGCTGTCGCTGTTCCACAGCTCGCTCACCTACCGCGATGCGAGGTTCGCGGGCTTCGACGCGGCGTGCGCGATCGAGGTGATCGAGCACCTCGAGCCGTCGAGGCTGGGCGCGTTCGAGCGCGTGGTGTTCGAGCACGCGCGCCCTGCGACGGTGCTCCTGACCACGCCAAACGCGGAGTACAACGCGAAGTTCGAGTCGCTGCCGGCGGGGCGCTTCCGCCACCGCGACCACCGGTTCGAGTGGACGCGCGACGAGCTCGAACAGTGGGCGCGCGGGGTCGCCGAGCGCCATGGCTATACGGTGCGGTTCGCGCCGATCGGTGAGCTGGACGCGGCGCTGGGCGCGCCGACCCAGCTGGGAGTGTTCAGCCGATGAAGAAGATCTCGATCCCGGAGACGTCCCTGGTCGTGCTGATCGGCGCGTCGGGCAGTGGCAAGTCGAGCTTCGCGCGCAAGCACTTCGCGCCGACGGAGATCATCTCGTCAGATGTCTGCCGCGGCCTGGTGTCCGACGACGAGGGCGCGCGCGACGCGACGGGCGACGCGTTCGAGCTGCTGCACTTCCTCGCGGGCAAGCGGCTGGCGCGCCAGAAGCTCACGGTCATCGACGCCACCAACGTGCAGCGGGAGGCTCGCCGCGCGCTGATCTCGCTCGCGCGCGAGCACGACTGCATGGCGGTGGCGATCGTCCTCGATCTGCCACCTCGCATCTGCCACGAGCGCAACCAGGCGCGCCCGGACCGCGCGTTCGGGTTCCACGTGGTGCGCCGCCACGCGTCACAGCTGCGCGAATCGCTGCGCGACCTGTCGCGCGAGGGGTTCCGCTACGTGAACGTGCTCGACTCGGTCGAGGCGATCGACGAGGTCGCAATCGAGCGGACCCGGCTGTGGACGAACCGCCGCGACGACCGCGGCCCGTTCGACATCATCGGCGACGTGCATGGCTGCTTCGACGAGCTGGTCGAGCTGCTGGGCGCGCTGGGCTACGCGGTCGATGCCGGCGCCGCGACCGCCACGCCCCCGCCGGGGCGCAAGGCGATCTTCGTCGGAGACCTCGTCGATCGCGGCCCGCGCAGCCCGGAGGTGCTCGCGCTGGTCATGAACATGGTCGAAGCGGGCGCGGCGCTGTGCGTGCCGGGCAACCACGAGGCCAAGCTGCTGCGCAAGCTGCACGGTGGGCAGGTCCAGGTCAGCCACGGGTTGGCGGAGACGCTCGACCAGCTGGCGCGCGCGCCGGCGGAGCTGTCCACGCGCGCGATGGCGTTCCTCGATCGGCTGGTCAGCCACTACGTGCTCGACGACGGCCGGCTGGTGGTCGCCCACGCGGGCATGAAAGAAGCGTTCCAGGGCCGCGCCTCGGGCCGGGTGCGCTCGTTCGCGCTGTACGGCGAGACCACGGGCGAGCGCGACGACTACGGCCTACCGGTCCGCTACGCGTGGGCCGCGGACTATCGCGGCGCCGCGACGGTGGTGTACGGCCACACCCCGGTTCCCGAGCCGGAGTGGATCAACCGGACGATCTGCATCGACACCGGCTGCGTGTTCGGCGGCAAGCTGACGGCGCTGCGCTACCCGGAGAAGGAGCTGGTCCAGGTCCCGGCGCGGCGCACCTACTACGAGCCGGTCAAGCCGCTGGCCGCGCCGGCGGCGTCGCTGCGCGCCGAGGGCGATCTGCTCGACATCGACGACGTCTCGGGCAAGCGGGCGATCGCGACGCGGGTGCATCACGCGGTGACGGTGCGCGAGGATCACGCGACGGCGGCGCTCGAGGTGATGAGCCGGTTCGCGGTCGATCCGCGCTGGCTGATCTATCTGCCGCCGACGATGTCGCCCTCGGAGACCTGCCGCGAGGGCGCGTTCCTCGAGCATCCGGTGGAGGCGTTCGCGCACTACCGCCAAGAGGGGCTCGATCGGGTGATCTGCGAGCAGAAGCACATGGGCTCGCGCGCGGTGATCGTCGCGTGCCGCGATGAAGCGGCGGCGGCCGCGCGGTTCGGGATCGAGGGCCGGCGCGGCATCGTCTACACGCGCACCGGGCGGCCGTTCTTCGCCGATGGCGCGCTCGAGCGCGCGGTGCTCGACCGGATCTCCGCCGCCCTCGAGCGCGCAGGGCTGTGGGACGAGCTGGCGACGAGCTGGGTGTGCCTCGACGCCGAGGTGATGCCGTGGTCGGCCAAGGCGCAGGAGCTGCTGCGCACCCAGTACGCCGCGGTGGGCTCGACGGCGCGGCGCGCCCTGGGCGACGCGGTGACCGCGCTCGAAGCCCACGCGGCACGCACCGCGCGGACCGACCTGCTCGAGCGCTACCGCGCGCGGGCGGCGGCGGCCGACGCGTTCGTCGACGCGTACCGTAGCTACTGCTGGCCGGTCGGCTCGATCGACGATCTCGAGATCGCGCCGTTCCACCTGCTGGCGAGCGAGCGCGCGGTCCACAGCGATCGCGATCACCTGTGGCACATGGAGATCCTGGGGCGCGCATGCGCCGCCGACGAGGGGCTGCTCTCGGCGACGCCGCACCGCGTGGTCAAGCTGGGCGACGACGCGAGCGTGCGCGCGGCGATCGCGTGGTGGGAACAGCTCACCGCGGCCGGCGGCGAGGGCATGGTGGTGAAGCCGCTGGCGTGGCTGGCGCGCGGGCGCCGCGCGGCGTTGGTGCAGCCGGCGATCAAGTGCCGCGGCCGCGAGTACCTGCGCATCATCTATGGGGCCGAGTACACGGCGCCGGAGCACCTCGAGCGGCTACGCGCGCGCCACCTCGGCGCGAAGCGATCGCTCGCGCTGCGCGAGTACGCGCTCGGCCTCGAGGCGCTCCATCGGTTCGTCGAGCGCGAGCCGCTGTACCGCGTCCACGAATGCGTGTTCGGCGTGCTCGCCCTCGAGAGCGAGCCGGTCGATCCACGCCTGTGACCCGGGCGCAGATCCGGCGTGGTCCGCGCGGTCACTCGATCGACAGGCCGGAGCGCGCGAACGAGAACACCAGCGAGGTCTCGATCCGGCTCACCTCGGGGCGGCTGGTGAACGATCGGATCGTCAGCACGCGCAGGTGCTCGGTGTCGCGGCACGCGACATGGACCAGGAAGTCGGTCGCGCCGCCGAGGCAGTACACCGCGACGGTCTCGGGCAGCGAGCGCAGGTGATCGCCGATGTTGCTGAACGCCTCGCCCACGTGGAGGCGCAGCTGCACCGCGATCAGTGCCTGGAGGCCGAGCCCCAGCGGGCGCGGCGCGATCTCTGCCCGATAGCCGGTGATCACGCCCTCGGCCTCGAGCTTTCGGACCCGCGCGAGGCACGAAGACGGCGCGAGCCCGACCCGCGCGGCCAGCTCCTTGTTCGAGATCCGTGCATCGTTCTGTAGAGCCCCGATCAGGGCGCGATCGATTCGGTCGAGGGATGCCATGGCCGCTCCCGGTCGAAGTTTATTCGGTAGCTTACCGAGCCACGGGGCGAATAGTCTGCGGTCACGATGCCGATGCGCCGAACTATCGTCGTGACGATCGCCCTCGCCTGCTCCGCGGCCCAGGCCGACCCGGCGCGCCCTGCGGCGAGCCCGGCGCTCTCGATCGAGCGCGCGACGATCACCACCGAGACCGGTGAGGTGGTCCCGTTAGAGCTCGGCACGCTGCGGGTGCGCGAGAACCGCGCGGTGTCCGGCAGCCGGACGATCGAGATCGGGTTCGCGCGGCTGCGCGCGGCGCGCCCGACCCAGGCGCCGCCGATCGTGTTCCTGCCCGGCGGGCCGGGCAACAGCTACCTCGACGCGTTCACCGAGACGACCGAGAACGCGCGCCGCCGGCTGTCCGCGTTCCGCCGCTACAGCGCGGTCGCCGACGTGATCGTGTTCGACCAGCGCGGGTTCTCGCGCCGCGGCACCAAGCTGCAGGCTCCGACCACGCCGCCGGCACGGCTGGATCGCGCGAGCACGATCGAGGCGACGATCGCCGCGTGGCGCACCTATGCGGCCGCAGCGGCCGCCGCGAACCCCGGACACGACCTGTCCGCCTATCACGTCGCGGCGTGCGTCGATGATGTCGACGATCTCCGCCGCGCGCTCGGCTACCCCAAGATCTCGTTGCTCGGCGGCAGCTTCGGCTCGCAGCTGAGCTTCGCGGTGATGCGGATGCGGCCGGACATCGTGGCGCGCGCGGTGCTGTACGGCGTGGAGCCGCTCGACGCCGGCCTGGACATGCCGTCGTACCTGTTCGCCGCGATCCAGCGGATCGCGTTCGATGCAGATCGCGCGCCGAACCTCCAGCCGTACCTGCCCGCGGGCGGCCTGATGGCCGCGGTGCGCGAGCTCCGCGATCGGTTCGCGCGCGATCCGATCACCGTGCGCGTCCGCGACCCGCAGTCTGGCAAGACCGAGTCGGTCGTGCTCGGCCTCGCGGATCTCCAGGGCGCGCTGGTGTTCGACGACGCGCCGCAGTGGCCGGCGCACGTGCTGGCGCTCTACCACGGCCACTACGAGGACTGGGCCCGGGCGGAGATCGCCAGCCGTCGAGGACCGCTGTTCTCGGCGGTGATCAACCCGCTGATCGACGCCGGGCTCGGGGTCACCGCCGCGCGCGGCCACCGGCTGCAGACCGATCCCGCCACCCACTACCTCGGGAGCTGGGCGTTCGCGCCGCATCTCGGCTCACGCGCGGCCTGGCCGACCCCGGATGTCGGCGATGAGATCCGCGCGCCAGCGACCAGCCAGATCCCGGTGGTGATGGTCGGCGGAGATTGGGATCTGTCCACGCCGATCGAGAACCTGCTCGAGATCGCGCCGTACTTCCCGAACAGCCGCACCGTGATCGTGCACCGCGCCGAGCACGAGCAGCTGACCCGGATGATGCGCCACCAACCCGAGGTGTTCGAATCGCTCCTCGAGTTCTTCCGCACCGGGTCGACCGCGAAGCTGCCGGCAGAGATCGCGCTGCCGGTGCCGGCGTTCGTCGCGCCGAGCTTCCCGCCGCCGCGGCGCGCTCGGCGCTGATCCGGGAGCGCGTCCGTCGGCGCGTCCGGCTCGTCGGTGTGCGAGGTTCTCGCGCGGTGGTCTGCTGCTTGCACTGGTGGCGAGCCCTGGAGGGAGAGCTCATGAAGACCAGCGCCAAGCTAGCGGCGGGGATCGTGGTCGCAGGGTCATCGCTCGCCGCGATCGTGCTCGCGCAGCCAACCGAGAACGAGATGCCGGTGCCGTTCAAGACGGTGCTGGACAAGATGTCCGCCGAAAAGCCGCGGCTCATGAAGGCGCAGCGCGACCTCCTCGCCCACCGGTACGATCTCGCCTCGCGTCCGGCGCGCGGCGTGACGATGACGCGCGGCAAGCCGATCCAGGAGGGCGTCCGGGTCAAGCTCCCCAACGGGATGACGTGGGACAAGCTGGCCGCGATGACGCCGGCGGAGATCCGGAAGCGCGATGTCTACCCGCCGGGGTTCATGCCGCTCCCGCACCCCAACCATCCGGAGGGCGGGATGGTGTTCCCGCTGACCACCATCAACGAGACCAAGCGGCAGACCAACCGCGACCTGACCCGGTTCGATCTCGACTTCGACATCCCGGACCACTTCACGCCGGAGTTCCCGCCGGCGATCTTCCTGACCACGCGCAAGGATCTCGGCGACGTCTCGGGCGGCAAGCTGATCACGCTCGCCAACTTCCACGAGGTGTTCGACCATATCCTCAACTCGAAGCAGATCGAGGGGTTCCGCCTGCTGCTGACGCCGTTCCCGCAGCAGCAGTTCAATGCGACCACGGATCGGCGCTCGGTCCACGCGAGCGAGGGCGTGGCGTGCTTCGACTGCCACATCAACGGCCACACCAACGCCGCGACCCACCTGGTGGGCGATATCCGCCCGCAGGAGTTCCGGCACCGGATCGACACGCCGACCCTGCGCGGGGTCAACATCCAGCGGCTATTCGGCTCGCAACGCGCGCTCAAGACGGTCGAGGACTTCACCGAGTTCGAGCAACGCGGGGCGTACTTCGATGGCGACATCATCCGCGCGACCAAGAAGGGCGTGAACCCGCTCGAGCGCGGCAGCCAGGTCCACTTCATGGCCGAGCTCCAGGAGTTGCTCGACTTCCCGCCGGCCCCCAAGCTGCGGGTGTCCGACGGCAAGCTAGATCCGACCAAGGCGACCCCCGAGGAGCGGCGGGGCCAGGACCTGTTCTTCGGCAAGGCGCAGTGCGGCAACTGCCACCCGGCGCCCTACTACACCGACAACCTGATGCACGACCTGCAGACCGAGCGGTTCTTCACGCCGCGTACGGTGGCCGGACATCGGATGGTCGGGGACGGGCCGATCAAGACGTTCCCTCTGCGGGGGATCAAGGAAACTCCGCCGTACCTGCACGACGGCCGGCTACTCACCCTCGAGGACACGGTCGAGTTCTTCAACCTGATGCTCGAGACCCGGCTGACCGCGGCGGAGAAGCGCGACCTGGTGGCGTTCCTGCGGGTGCTGTAGCTGCGATACGCTCGCCCAGGGAGGCGAGCTTTGAATCTGATCGGGACCCGCATCGGGAGCTATGTCGTCGAGCGCGAGCTGGGGTCGGGAGGCGCGGGCACGGTGTACGCGTGCCGGCACACCATGATCGACCGCGAGGTCGCGGTGAAGGTGCTGCATGACGAGCACGTCCGGGACCCGGACCAGGTCGCGCGGTTCTTCCAGGAGGCCAAGGCGGCGGCGGACATCGGCCACCCGAACATCATCGTGATCATCGACTACGGCACCCTCGAGGTGTCCGGCAGCGAGCGCACCTACGTGATGATGGAGTCGCTCGAGGGCGAGAGCCTCGACAAGCGGCTGCGCCGCGGCGGACTTTCCGGCGACGACATCATCCATATCTTCAGCCAGATCGCGTCGGCGCTGGTGGCCTGCCACGGCAAGGGCATCATCCACCGCGACCTCAAGCCCTCGAACATCTTCCTGTGCCGGCGCAGCTTCGATCCGCTGTTCGTGAAGGTGCTCGACTTCGGCACCGCGAAGCTGACCGCGCCGGCGCCGGGGATGCGGCGCACCCAGTACGGCGTGGTGATCGGCACGCCGGCGTACATGAGCCCGGAGCAGTGCGAGGGCAAAGGCGCGATCGACCACCGCACCGACATCTACTCGCTGGGCGCGATGCTCTACGAGATGCTGACGGGATCTCTGCCGTTCGAGGGCTCGATCGGCGAGATCTTGATGGCGCACATGACGCGCACGCCGGCCCCGCCGCGCCAGCGCAACCCGGCGATCCCTCCCGAGTGGGAGGCGCTGTGCCTGCGGATGATGGAGAAGGCGCGCGAGGCGCGGTTCCAGTCGGTCACCGAGCTCGCGCGCGCGCTCGAGGACCTGCGCGGACATGCGGCGGCGTACGAGGCTGCGCGGGTGCAGCGCGCCGAGAGCGGCCACTCCGGACATACCCTCGTCATCGGCGGACAGAACGATGTCCGCGAGACCCTGCGGGTGGAGCTCGGCGCCGCGATGCCGGCCGCGACGAGCGGACCGGCGACGGGTGCCTTCGGCGCCACGAGCGCACCGGCGACGGGTGCCTTTGGCGCCGCGAGCACACCGGCGACGGGTGCCTTCGGCGCCGCGACCGCACCGGCGACGACCGCACCGGCGACCAGCGCCTTCGGCGCCGCGACCGCATCGGCGACGGCCGCACCGGCGACGGCCGCACCGGGGACGGCGGAGTTCAGCTACACCTCCTTCGACCCGCGGAGCGCGTGCGCGGCGCTGGTCGAAGATCCCCGCCACGTCGCGTTCGGCCGCACGCTGATGGCGCGTCCGGCCGGCCGATGGTTCGAGGTCGGCGAGCTGTGCCAGACGGCCGGGGTCGCCCAGCCGGCCACGCTGCCGCTCGATCTCGGCCTGTTCGCCAGCTGGCTCGATCACCCGTACCCCGACCCGGGCCTGGCCGCGGTGGTGTTCCTGTCGCTGCGCACCGGATGGAGCGCGGTCGTGCTGTGCGCCCGGATGCGCTGATCGATCTCTGCCCCGCCGGTCGCGGGTCCGCGGTACAGCTACGGCATGAACTTCGAGCTCGATGACGAGCAGGCGATGATCGCGCAGACGGTCCGGCGGTTCGCGGATCGCGAGCTGCGCGGCTGGGCGGGCGATGCCGACCGCGCGGGCTCCCCCCCGGAGCGCCTGCTGCCGGCGGCGAGCGAGCTGGGCCTGCTGCTCGACGCGGTGCCGGCGGCGGCCGACGGCCTGCTCGATGGCGCGTACTCGCACACCGTGCGCGCGCTGCGCGGGTTCGAGCTGGCGCGCGGGTGCGCGGGGCTGGCCGCGCTGCTCGAGACCAACGTCGAGCCGGCGCTCGCGGCGGGCGCGTGGGGCGGAGATCGGGCGCGGCAGGCGCTGTTCGGCGCGCTGGCCTCGGGTGGCCTCGCCGCGCTCTACCACGACAGCCGCGGCGCGCTGGAGCTGGACGATCGCGGCGGCGAGGTGCGGATCACCGGCAAGCTCGGGCCAATCCCCGCCCTGGCCACGGCGAGCCACCTGCTGATCATCGTGCAGGGCCGGCTGCTGCTCGCCGCGACCGAGGGCATGCCGCGCACCGCGATCGCGCCATCCGGCTGGCGCGCCGCGCGGTGGGCGACCGCCGAGCTCGCCGGCTGGCCGATCTCCGCCGACTTCGTGTTGTCGCGCGATCCGCGGGCGAGCGAGCAGGTGCTCGCGTGGGCGCGGGCGTCGCTGGCCGCGCGCGCCGCGGGCGTCGCGATCGCGGCGATGGAGCACGCTGAGCAGTACGCGCGCGAGCGGATCCAGTTCGGCCAGCCGATCGGCCACTTCGAGTCGCTGATCCGCCTCCATGACGACGCGGTCACCAGCGCGCAGGCCGCGCGGCTGTTCGCCCTCCAGGCGGCCTGGGCGCTCGACCGCGGCCGCCCGGACGCGCACGATCTCGCGAGCCGCGCCCGCGTGCTCGCCGGCGACGCGGTGTCGCGCGCGACGATCGACGCCGTCCAGATCTACGGCGGATATGGATTCGTCAACGACTACCCGGTCGAGAAGCTGATGCGCGACGCGCGTGCGTTCGAGGCGCTGCTCGGCGACGAGCGGCTGTCCCGCGTGCTCGCCAGCAAGGCGAAGGCCAAGGAGTGACCGCGATGGACCTGTTCCACGACAACCCGCTGTTCTCGGGCGTGCGCCAGATGCTCGGCGCGTTCGCGCGGCAGACGATGCGGCCGATCGCCCCCCTGCACGACCGCGACGAGTCGATGCCGTGGGAGCTGATGAAGTCTGCCCAGAGCCTCGGCCTGACCCAGACCGCGCTGCTCGATGGGCGCAAGAAGCTGACCGGCGTCGACGAGGATCCGGATCCGCGCAAGCCGAAGAGCCAGGCGCGGCTCGCGGTGGTGGGCGCGGAGGAGCTGGCGTACGGATGCGCCGGGATCAGCCTGGCGCTCGGCGGCTCGAACCTCGCGGGCGCGCCGGTCGCGCGGATGGGCACCGCGGAGCAGAAGGCAGAGTTTCGCCGCCTGCTGTCCGGCACCGACGAGCACGGCCGGATCCGGGTCGCGGCGATGGCGCTGTCCGAACCGGCGACCGGCTCGGACATCTCGGGGCTCGGCACGTCGGCGCGCGCCGATGGCCACCATTGGATCATCCGCGGCAGCAAGCAGTGGATCACCAACGGACAGTCCGCGGCGGTCTACGTGGTGTGGGCGCAGACCGAGCCGGCGGCCGGACGCGCGGGCGTGCGCGGGTTCATCGTGCCGCGCGACACGCCCGGCCTGATCCCGGGCAAGAAGGAGACCAAGCTGGGGATCCGCGCCTCGGAGACCGCACAGGTCCACTTCGAGGACGTGCGCGTGCACGCGGACATGATGCTCGGGGTGGCCGGCGAAGCGAGCGGTGGGCTCTCGGACACCAAGAAGATGCTCGATTCGACCCGCCCGTCGGTCGGCGCCCAGGCGGTGGGGATCGCGCGCGCCGCGTACGAGCTGCTGCTCGATCGAGTGCGCGGTGGCTCGCTGCACGGCACGCCGATGGCGAGCCACCAGCACATCATGTTCGAGCTGGCGGACATGCACATGGAGATCTCCGCCTCGCGCATGCTCGTGCACCGCGCGGCGTGGATGGCCGACCACCACCTCGACAACGTCGCCGAGGCCTCGGCCGCCAAGGCCCACGCCGCGCGCACCGCCCAGGCCGTGACCACCCGGACGATGGCGCTGCTCGGCGAGGAGGCGCTCGAACCCGGACACCCGGCGGAGAAGTGGTACCGGGACGCGAAGATCTACGACATCTTCGAGGGCACCGGGCAGATCCAGCGCCGGATCATCGCCCGGCACCTGACCGGACAGAACCCGACGTAGCCGCGCGTCGCGCGCTACGGCTGGACGCCGATGGCGCCGACCATCTCCTCGGAGCCCTCGCCAAACGCGAGCTGGCCGACATCGTCAACGGCACCGGTGGAACGGAACGCGAGGTGGCGGAGGATGCCGACCTCGGCGACCAGCACGTGGCCACGCAGCGCGCCGCGATCGATGGCCACCATGTCGACCGGCAGCGCGGGGCCGCCGCCCTGGTACGCGACCTCACCGCGGACACGCCAGGTGCCGTTGGTGCCCTGGTCGTCGATCACCCACAGCGCGTCGCCAAACCCGCTGGTCACCAGCGCGACGTTGCCGAACGGCGAGGTCACGACCGTTGCCGGATCCTCGATCTCGACGACGTTGATCTTCCGGACCGAGGTCGCGCTGACGCCAACCACCGCGACGCGGTTCGGCACACCGGAGAACCCGCTGGTGTCGGTGACCAGGAACACCTGGCCGTCGTGGGTGAGCGCGCCGCTGGTGAGCACCGGGTCCCCGGGGCCGAACGCCTCGGTCGCGCTGATCTTCGCCCGGGTCGGCGTGCTCCAGTCGAGCAGGTGGACGTCATCGCCTTCGGTCATCGAATCGGCGACGTCCGTCGCGGCGACCACCGCGCGATCATTGCCGATGAACGCGAGCGCCGCCGGGAGCTTCGCCTCGACGACCTTGCCGAGCTCGGTGACCGTGCCGTCGCAGGCGATCTCGATCTCGTAGATGCCGCCGCCGTTGTTGCGCCAGTTGGTGTCGAGCACGTAGGCCCTCTTGCCGCCGGGCTGCATCACGATCTTCGAGGCGTAGAACGAGGTATCGAGCTCAGCGTGGATCACGGTCGGGGTGCCGGCGTCGTCGAGCGAGAACACCGAGAGCTTGCCGTTCTCGGTCGGCACCAGGCCGACCTTGCCGTCGGGCGTGAACACGACCGCGCCGAACGAGGCCCGCGCGGCGGAGAACGTGCGGGGCGGCGTCGCGCGGGTCAGGGTGCCGGACGCCGACATCTCGATCACCTCGAACAGGGACGACCGACCACCCGCCGCGTTGTACGGGTGCGAGACCACGACGTAGCGCGTGCGATCCTCCGGGGCGGGATCGCGGACACACCCGGACGGCGCATCGGGATCGACCTCGGGGGCATCGGGGTTCGACGCATCCGGCCGAGATTCAGACCCGTGGTTGTCGCCGCAGGCGGCCAGCAAGAACAGCAGGTTTCCAAGTCGAAGTCGCATCGCGGGGCATCCTGCCCCAGATGGTTTGCTCGACGGGAGTGGTTTCGCCCCTCCTTGTCCGGGAGGACGATCTGGATCACTCGTCGATCCACCGAGACGCGGGGCGGCAGGAATCGCGCTCACTTTCGCGCCCCCCAGACATGTCGGCCGCTGTGTGCGGCGCCCGCGCTGTTGAGCCGGTTGCAGCGCCGGCACGCGGCGACCCGCGCGATCTAGCCGAACTGCTTCGCGAACCGCTGCCGCTGCTCGTGCGTGCCGACGATCAGCAGCTCGCCGTGCGCGGGCAGCGCGGTGCTCGGCGACGGGTTCGGCACGATCTCGCCGCCGCGCTGGACGGCGATCACGTTGACGCCGCAGGTCGCGCCGATCTGGCACTCCTCGAGCGTCTTGCCGGCGAGCTGCGGCGGCACGCCGATCTCGAACAGCTCGACCCCGGCGCCGAACATCATCAGGCTGCGCCCCTGCAGCGTGGAGAACACGGTCTCGGCCCCGAGCGACGAGTAGCTGAGCACGAAGTCGGCGCCCGCGCGGTGCACCGCCTCGAGGTTCGCCTCGTGGGTGATCCGGCTGACGATCCGCAGCTCGGGGTTGAGCCGGCGGCAGTACACGGTCAGGTAGATGTTGATCGCGTCGTCGTTGGTCGTGAGGATCACCGCCGGCGCGCGCTCGAGCCCGGCATCGCGCAGGGTGTCGCGATCCGCCGCGGGGCCCACGATCACCTGGTCCGCGACGTCGTGCAGCTTCGCGGCGATCGCGGCGTCGTGCTCGACGATGTGGACCGCGAGCCCGCGCTGCTTGAGCGCCTGCGCCGCGGCGCGCCCCACCTTGCCGCCGCCGATCACCAGGGTCGCGTCGTAGTTGGTGTCGTAGATCGCGAGCAGCGTGTTGAGCTCGAGGATCTGCTCGGCGGTGCCGACCACGACCGGCACGCTGCTCGAGGTGAGCACCTGGTCCGGGCGCGCCGGCTCGAGCTTGCCGCGCTCCCACACCCCGACCACGCTGACGCCGATCCGGCGGCGCAGCTCGAGATCGCGCAGGGTGCGGCCGACCAGCGGCGTGTGCTGGACCGGGAACTCGCCGATCACCAGGTCGCGGTAGCGGCCGAGCGTGTGGACCTCGGCGTGCCCGGCGTTGACCCGGTTCGCCAGCTGCTCGCCGAGCCGCTGCTTGACCGGCAACACGTGGGTCGCGCCGGACAGCGCGAGCAGATCGATCGACTCCTCCTGCTCGGCGGTGGCGATGATCTCGACCTCGGGCGCGAGGTGGCGCACAGTGAGCACGACGTTGGTGTTGCCGGGGTCGCTGACGTTCGCGATCACCGCGCGCGCCCGCTCGATCCCGAGCGCGCGCCAGGTCGCCGCATCCTGCGGATCGCCCGCGACGATCGACACGCCGGCGGCGTG
>JBQCJR010000266.1:0-4172 GCA_051952595.1 Kofleriaceae bacterium | reverse complement strand
GAACGTGAGCGTCCCCGCGGAGGAGCGCGCGACCGGCGCGGCTCTCGGGCCCGCGGCCGGCGCCTCGGGCTTGCCGGCGGGCGCGGTGGCCGCGGGAGCCGCCGCGTCGCCCACGATCTGCAGCAGGATCTTCGCCTGCGCCTTGTCGTCGAGCCGCGGGAACAGCGGCGACGGCGCGCTCGCGACCAGCTCGGGGGTCTGGCGCAGCACCTGGTTATCGACGATGCCCGGCCACGCGAGCGGCGACGGATCGCCGAGCCACTCGCGCAGCTTCGCCGCGGTCGCCGGCAGCACCGGCGCGATCAGGCGCGCGATCAGCCACAGGCTCGCCTGCAGCGACCACAGGGTGTGCGGCAGCGCCGGATCGCCCGCCTTGGCCATCGCCCACGGCTGGGTCTGGTCGATGTAGCGGTTCGCGACGCCGATGAACCGCCAGATCTGCTCGAGCGCACGCGACGGCGCGAGCGCCTCGAAGCACGCCGCCGCGGCGCGCACCGTCTCGGCGGCGTGCGCCTCGAGCAGGCCGTGTGGGCCGGGCGTGCTGTCGAGCCGCGGATCGCGCGCCGGCGGGTGCGCGTCGCGGAACTTGGTCACCAGGGTCAGGCTGCGGTTGATCAGGTTGCCGAGGTCGTTCGCGAGCTCGGCGTTGAACCGGCCGAACAGCGACTCGAACGTGAAGTCGCCGTCGTTGCCGAGCGGGACCTCGCGCAGCAGGTAGTACCGCATCGCATCGATGCCGATCGCGCGGCCCAGCGGCGAGCCGGTGCCGAGCGCGTCGGACAGCGCGAGCGGATCGATGCGGGTCGCCGGCATCGACTTCGAGATCTTCTCGCCGCGCACCGTCCACCAGCCGTGCGCGACGATCGACGCCGGCAGCGGCAGCTTCGCGGCCATCAGGAACGCCGGCCAGTACACCGCGTGGAACCGCAGGATGTCCTTGCCGATCACGTGGACCGCGTGGGGCCAGTAGCGCTCGACGTCGGGCCCGCCGATCTCGCCGTCGGGCGGGCACAGGTCCGAGAGGTAGTTGGCGAGCGCGTCCATCCACACGTAGATGACGTGCTGCTGGCCCTCGGGATCCGGCTCGGGGACCGGGATGCCCCACGAGAAGCTGGTCCTCGAGACGCTCAGGTCCTTGAGCCCGCTCTCGAGGAACGAGACGATCTCGTTGCGGTACGCCTCGGGGCGGATGAACTCGGGGTGGTTCTTGATGTGGCGGAGCAGCGGCTCGGCGAACCGCGACAGCCGGAAGAACCAGGTCCGCTCCTTGTCGAGCCAGTTGACCGGCTTCTTGTGGGTCTTGCAGACCCAGACCTCGCCGTCCTTGGCGAGCTGGTTCTCGGGATAGAACGCCTCGCAGCCGACGCAGTACCAGCCCTGGTAGGAGGCGAGGTACAGGTCCTCGGGGCTCTCGCGCCGGATCCGCTTCCACAGCGACTCGACGACGCGCTTGTGGCGATCGTCGGTGGTGCGGATGAAGCGGTAGTCGGTGAGGCCGAGCGCCTTCCAGGCCTCGTCGAACCGCGGCGCGACCTGATCGACCAGCTGCTGCGGCGAGAGGCCACGCGCCTTGGCGGCCTGCTCGATCTTCTCGCCGTGCTCGTCGGTGCCGGTGAGGAACCGGGTGTCGTCGCCGCGCATCCGGTGGAACCGCGCCAGCGCGTCGCACACGATCGTGGTGTACGCGTGGCCGAGGTGGGGAACGTCGTTGACGTAGTAGATCGGCGTCGTGATGTAGAACGGGTGGGTCATGGTTCGCTCGAGACCGGGTCGTCGGAGCCGCCGCCCGGCTCGTCGGCCGGGAGTGCTCCCTCTGCGATCGCGTCGCCGTCCCCGTCGTCGGGGGCCTCGGCGTCGCCGGAGTCGGGGGCCTCGCCGCGCGCCGGCGGCTGGTTGCCCGAGGGGAACATCGGACGGACCTCGGTCGCCGGCAGGACCTCGGTCTCGCCGGGGCCGTACGAGACGCGCACGCGCTGGCGCAGCACGTCCACCTCGACGACGCGGCCCTCACCGCGCGTCGAGATCACGCGCTTGCCGAGCTTGGGCAGGCCCTTGCGCAGCTCGGCGTAGCCGGCCTGCTCGTAGACCAGGCAGCACTTGAGCCGGCCGCACTGGCCGGACACCTTGGTCGGCGAGAGCACCAGGCCCTGGTCCTTGGCCATCTTGATCGAGACCGGCACGAAGTCGGGCAGCCAGGTCGTGCAGCACAGCGTCAGGCCACACGAGCCGATGCCACCAACCGCCTTGGCCTCGTCGCGCACGCCGAGCTGGCGCAGCTCGATCCGCGCGCCGAGCTGGTTGCCGACGTCGCGGATCAGCTCGCGGAGATCGAGCCGCTCGTCGCTGGTGTAGTAGATGTTGAGCTTGGCGTTGCGGCCGAGCGGGCCCGAGAGCTCGACGCGGAACACCTTGAGCGGCAGGCGTAGCGCGGCGGCGCGATCCTTGGCGACCCGCAGCGCGCGGGCGCGATCGGCCTCGCCGTCGCGCTCGCCTCGCAGGTCGTGCTCGCCGGCGCGCCGGATCACCCGGCGCAGCCCGCGATCGCGGGTCGCGCGGCGGGTCGGTGGCGCGGCGATCCAGCCCGGGCGCGTGCCGCGCTCGGCGTCGACGATCACGCGCTCGCCGATCGCGTACTCCGCCTCGCCGGCGTCGAACCACGAGATCCGTCCGCCGGGGACGAACCGCACGCCGACCACGCTCGCGACATCGTCGCCGAGCCCCGCGGCCGCGCGGTCGAGCACCGGGTAGGTGAGGGGATCGAGGTCATCGGCCGGTGCGTCACCGGGCAGGTCCGGCGCGAGCGAGACCTGCGGCGGCGGCCCGTCATCGTCGGTGCCCCAGGCGCTCGACGGCGCCTCGGGCGCGGGGTCCAGCTCGTCGGCATCGTGCGCGGGGACCGGCCGGCGCGCCTCGAGCCGCGGCGTCGGACCTTCGGCAGCCCGGGCGCCGCGCTCGTCGCGCGACTTGCGGTCACGCTCGGCGCCGCCGCGGTCGTTCGAAGCGCCGCGGTCGTTCGAAGCGCCGCGCTCGTTCGAAGCGCCGCGCTCGTTCGAAGCGCCGCCGGCGTTGCGGCCTCGCTCGTCGCGGCGCTTGCGGTCGCGGTCGCCGCGCTCGTTGGCACCGCGCTCGTTGACGCCGCGCTCGTTGACGCCGCGTTCGTTGGCGCCGCGCTCGTTGGCGCCGCGTTCGTTGGCACCGCGCTCGTTGGCGCCGCGCTCGTTGGCGCCGCGCTCGTTGGCGCTGCGCTCGTTGGCGCCGCGCTCGTTGGCGCCGCGCTCGCTGCGCTCGCCGCGGTCGTTGCGACGTCCACGCTCGTTGTCACCGCGCGCCCGGCGCTCGCCCTCGGTGCCGCGCTCGCCCTCCGCGCCGCGTTCGTTGCGGCGGCCGCGGTCGCCGTCGCTGCGTCCGCCGCGGTCGCCCTCGCTACCGCGTTCGCTCGAAGCGCGACGGTCATTGCGGCGCGCTCGGTCGTTGCCGTCTCGAGCCGCGCGGTCGCTCTCGGTGTCGCCACGGTGCGCGTTGGAAGCCGCGCGATTGCCCTCGGAGTCCGAGTGGTCGCCTTCGGTGCTGCGTTCGCCGGCCACCGCGCGGTCGCCCTCGGTGCCGCGCGCGCCGGGAGCGGTGCGCTGCCCGTCGCCGTCGCGCTCGCCGCGTGGACCGCGGTCGCGTCGGCGGCCTCGCTCGTCCGCATCGCGCTCCGCGCGACCGGCGCTGCGCTCGCCCTCGGCGCTGCGCGAGCCATCGCCGGGAGTGCGCTCGCCCTCCGCGGGAGCGACCTCGGGGCGATCGCCGCCGCCGCCGCCGCCGCGATAGCGGCGCCTCTCGCGCGTGTCGGTGGTGCGATCTTCGCGACCGCCGTCGGTGCGCTCGGGTGGTCGCGCGGCGCGGTCTCCCTCGGGGCCGCGCGCGTCGTCGGCGCCCGCGGGCTCGCCCTCGCGCGCCGCGCCCTCGCGCGCGGCGCCCTCGCCATCGCCCTGGCGACGCCTGCGCCTGCGCCTGCGGCGGCGCTGCTCGCCCTCGGGCGCGCCGCCCGCGGGCTCCGGACCGTCGTCGGCCGCGTCGACCGGCCCCTCGGGCCCGTCGTCGAGCAGGTCGGTGCCGCTCATGCGAGCTCCGCGGCGGGCAGCTGGTGCAGCTGCGCGATCAGCGCGGCGATCGCCAGCGCGGGGGTC
>JBQCJR010000265.1:0-4695 GCA_051952595.1 Kofleriaceae bacterium | reverse complement strand
CGACGACGGCCGACCGACGGAGACCCATCCCCCGATTAGAGCCGATCTCCAGCGATTCGCGTAGCCAAACCGGCCGCCGCGCGCGGTCACCGGTGATGGCACGCTGATGGCTGAGAGTCTCTCCGAGCGCGCCGCGGGCGCGGCCCGGGAGCTGGGACACCGCAGCCCAGGGCTGGAGATTCGAGTCCCCAACCGCACGATTCGCGCAGGTGGTACCGCCTCTGGAAGCTCACCGTGTTCGTCCGCCGCTCAGATCGATGTCCTCGCGCCAGCGCGGAGCCTTGAGCTCGCCGACGCGTGGCACGCTCTCGAAGGCGTGCCCCTTCGGCTTTCTGGCTTGCGTGGCTGTGCTCGGAATCGCGTGAACGAGCGTTGCGAATCGCGATTCGATGGTGCTACTAGACGACATCCTTAGGGCGGGCGATAGAACCGGGGTTCGTTCGGTGCAGTTCGTTGCTGGGTTGACGGTGAGCGAGGGCGGACTCAATGAAGGCTGCGAGAGCGATCGAGCTGTTATTGCCGACAACCAGCGCCGGCCGTGCGACCAAGATCCCGGCGGCGTCCCTCACCACAAACGATCTCCTGATCGAGGTCGATGACGCGCTCTGCGGAGAAGACCTCCAGGTCCTCGCGCTCGCGCTGTTCGCACTCTGCCGGCTCGACATGCGTGCCACGCTGCTCGTTCGCGAGTCGGCACTCCCACGCATCTTTGCCTGTCTCGAGGAGATCGGCATCGCGTTCGAGCACCGCGCCGCGAACCGCGAGCCGGCGCGCCATCCACTGGGGATGATGGTGCTCGCGCCGGGCGCGGATGTTCCCGCGCTTGGGTCGGTCGTGCGCGTCGCGCCCGACGGAGATCCGTCCGGCATCACCGCGGCGCAGTTGTTCCGGATGCTCGTCGCGGGCGACCGGCCGGTCGTTGCGCGCGCGAAGCTGCGCCCCGAGATCGCCGCGTCGCGCAGCTACCGCGAGGTCGACACCGCGCACCTGACGCACCTGATCGAGCGCGGCTTCGGGCGCCGGCTGAGCCCGAGCTTCTTTCTGCGGGCCGTCGACGCGATCCTCGTCGCGGAGCGCTACGCGGGCGTGGCGATCCTCGTCGACACGCACCTCGGCACATACCTGACGAAGTTCGTCGTCGATCCGGACCTCCAGGGACGCGGGATCGCGAGCGCGCTGTGGGAGCGCCTCGTCGCGACGTATCCCGCGGTGTTCTGGCGCGCGCGCCGCGAGAACCCCGTGAACGCCTGGTACGCGAGCGTCTGTGACGGCCTCGCGCGCGGCGACGAGTGGACGGTGTACTGGCGCGGTGCGTTCTCTGCATCGCAGATCCCGGCGTTGATCGAGCACGCGGTGCGTGCGCCTGTCGATCTGATCGCGTGATGTCCCGACGGCGAGAGGGTGGAGTACCGATGAAGAACGAAGCACGATTGGGGGTCCTGGAGATCCCGGAGCTGACCGAGCGCGCGCTCCGCAGCCTCTTGACCATGGAGACGACGGCGATCCGCGTGCGCGGATTCCTCGACGTCGGGCTGTGCCAGCGCCTCTCCCGCGTCCTGCACGAGGACGTCGTGACGGCGGACTCGAGCGGCACGATCTATCACAGCAACGTCGACTCCTTCTGGAGCGCGCGGCGCAGCTCCCAGCTCCTCGAACGATACCTGAGCTCGGCCGCGCCGCTCGAGCAGCGCCTGCGCGCGATCAGCGCACCACTCGATTCGCCGGTCGATCGCGTCCGCCGCTCGCTCGACGCCGCGTGGACCGCCGGCGCGGTGCCGAACGCCGCGCAGGGCCGCTCGATGCCATTCGGGATCACGCGACTGTGGGAGACGGGGAGCGAGGCGCTGCCGCACCAGGACGTGCTGTGGCGCGAGGTCGCGGAACATCGCGCCGATCCCGAGCAGCACGGTCAACTTGGCCAGCTCGCCGTCAACGTCTATCTCGACACCGCGAAGGATGGCGGCGAGCTCGAGCTTTGGGACTACGTCGTCGACGAGTCGCAGTACGCGAAGTGCAAGCAGGAGTACGAGGGTAGCTACGGCTATCCGCGCTCGCGGCTGCCGCGCACGTCGCTGTTGCTCGCGCCCGAGGTCGGAGACCTCGTCCTCATCAACTCGTTGCGCATGCACGCCGTGCGCAAGGTGACTGCGGGCCGGCGGATCACCCTCTCGGGCTTCATCGGTCACTGGGGGGATGATCGGCCGCTGCGCTGCTGGAGCTAGCCGTTCTACTTCCTCGAGGGGAATTGCGAATGCTGCCGCTTCAGGTTCTCGCCGGCGTCGACGATCACCGACATCGGCGCCGGGTACGGCGTGTACCTCGCGAAGATGCTGCAAGCCAAGCCCGAGCTCCGCGGCGTGCTGTTCGACCTGCCGTTCTCGCTCGAGGGCGCGCCCGCGGTGCTCGAGGAGCACGGCGTGTCGGATCGAGCGACGCTTGTCGAGGGCGACGCGGAGGTCTCCGTGCCGCCCCTGGAGCTCGCGCTCCTGAAGAGCGTGATCCACCTCTGCGACGACGCAAAGGCGCTGCGCATCCTGACGAATGTCGCCGCGTCGCTGCAGGCAGATGGCAGGGTGCTCGTCGTCGAGCGCGTCATTCCGGATGATCCGGCCTTCCACTGGAGCCGCCTTGTCGACATGACAATGATGGTCGTGACCGGAGGCCGCGAGCGCAGCCGCGCCGACTACGCGCGCCTCTACGAGCAGGCCGGTCTGACGTTGACGCGCGTGATCGATCTCGAATGCGGATTCAGCTTGGTGGAGGGGATCCGCTAACCCGCCGCGCGCACGAGCCCCGCGAACGCGCTGTTCGAATCGGCCAGCAGCGCTCGCGGGGCGCCCTGCTCGGCGACGCGGCCGCGGTCCATCACGATCACGCGGTCGCAGGCGCGGGCCGCTGCGAGGCGGTGAACGATCATGAGGACGGTCGACGCGGCGAACTCGCGCGCGACCGTGTCGAGGAGCAGCGCCTCGGTTGCGTCATCGACGCTCGCAGTGAACTCGTCGAGCACGAGCACGCGCGACGGCCGCAAGAGAGCGCGCGCGAGGCAGATCATCTGGCGCTGCCCGACGCTGAGCAGCGCGCTGCCGTCGCCGAGCTGGGTGTCGAGGCCCTCGGGCATCGCCGAGACGACGCTCGCGACGTGCGCGCGCTCGAGCACCTCGAACAGACGCGCGTCGTCAAAGCGCCGCTCGGGATCGAGGTTCTCGCGCACCGTGCCCTTGAACAGGAACGGGTCCTGCGGGATCACGGTGATGCGCTCGCGGATGGCTTTCAGCGCGACGCCGGCGAGGTCGATCCCATCGATGCGGATGCTCGCCATTTCGACGTCGCGCAGCCGGACGAGCGCAGCGACGATGCTGCTCTTGCCGGAGCCCGTGCGCCCCACCACCGCGACCTTCTCCCCCGGCGCGAGCGCGAGCGACAGCCCCTCGAGCGCGAGCGGAAGTCCGGGCTGGTAGCGCAGCACGACGCCCTCGAGCTCGACTGCGCCGGTCGCGGGCCACGTCGCTGGGGGGACCTCACCGCTCCAGTGCTCGGCGGGCAGCTCGGCGCACTCCTTCGCGCGCTCGACAGCGCTCATGCTCGATTCGACGTCGAGCGTGGTGCGCACCATGCGGCCGAGCGTGTACGTGATGATCATCGCGTACGTGATCGACAGCGCCGCGAGCCGCGAATCGATCGACGATCGCGTCGCGACCGCCACGAACGCCGCGATGCCGGCGAGCGTCGAGCCGAGCAGGTCGAGGCGCACGCTGATCCACGAGCGCACCGCCTCTTGCGTGTACACGGTGCGCTGGCTGAGCTCGAGGCGCTCGGCCGCCAGCGACGAGAAGTAGTCCTCGGCGCGATACGCGCGGATCGATGGCACGCCGCCGAGCACGTCAGCGAAGTGCGACATCAGCGGCGCGCGCGCGACCGCGTCGAGCCGTCGCAGATCGCGCGCCGACGCGCGGAAGAACCGCTGGAGCTGGTAGTAGCGCAGCGCGAGTAGCGCGATCGGCACCAACGCGACCGGGCTCGCGAGGACGATCACCGTCATCGTCGAGAGCACGAGCATCACGGACGCTGCCGACTCCCAGACGATCGGGCCGAGCTGCTGGTCGATGATCCGCTGGTCCCGGCTCAGGCGGTTGAGCGTGCGGCCCGAGGGCGTGACCTCGTGGAGCGCGAGCGGTGCGCCGAGTAGCCGCTCGATCTGCGCGTCGTGGAGCGTCCGGCCCGCGGCGACGGCGTGCACGGCGCCGATCGCGTCGCGCGCGTACGTCACGATCACGGTGCCGACCGCAAGCGCGGCGAAGCCGATCAGGAAGTCATGTGTCGAGAGCTGGCCGTCGGACCACGACGAGAGCCAGTAGTCCGAGCCCACGGAGAACACCTCTCGCGCGATGAACAGGATCGCGACGAGCGCGCCTACGGCCGGCGACAGCAGCGCGCGGAGATAGAACGCGTACACGGCCCACGGGACAGCACCGAACGCGCGGCGCTCGGCGCCGGCGGGCTCGGCGCTCGCGTCGGCGTCGGCGTCGGTGTCGGCGTCGGTGTCGACAGGGTCGCGCCCGACCGGATCGAAGTCGAGCTTCGCGGCCGCGCTCGGCACGCCGACGGGCTCGGTCCCGCCAGACCTGATCGTCGCGCGACCGTCGGCGAGGACGATCACCCGGTCGGCGCGCCGCGCGAGATCGGCTCGGTTTG
>JBQCJR010000264.1:0-5747 GCA_051952595.1 Kofleriaceae bacterium | reverse complement strand
GGAAGTACAGCCCGGCTCGCCGCGCCGGCGCGCCGATCACCGGCCACCTCGATCTGATCGTCCACTTCGATCCCTCGTCGGCCACCGCGGTCGCGCCCGGCGAGACGATCGACATCGTCGATCGCGCGCCCGATGACGGAGAGCTGCTCGACAAGCGGTCCGAGTCCGCCGGCGACGTCCACATCTCGGCCGCGCCGTGGCGCGCCGTGCCGCGGCAGGGCGCCGCGGATCTGCTGACGATCGCGCCGGGCGTGTTCCTGACCCGCAGCGGCGCCGGCGATCCCGAGCAGATCTTCCTGCGTGGCTTCGACGCCCGCGAGGGCCAGGACATCGAGATGTCGCTCGAGGGCCTGCCGCTCAACGACGTGGGCAACCCACACGGCCACGGCCTGGTCGACCTGCACTTCTTGATGCCGGAGACCGTGCGGTCGCTGCGCGTCGAGGAGGGGCCGTTCCGCGCCGGCCAGGGCGACTTCGCGGTCGCCGGCAGCGCGACGTTCACGCTGGGCCTCGACGAGCCCGGGCTGCAGGCGCGCTACTCGCTCGGCAGCTACGGCACGCGGCGCGCGTTCGTCGGCTGGCGCGCGGCCGCCGATCCGGGCACGTTCGTCGCGGCAAGCACCTCGGAGACCGACGGGTTCGGGCGCAACCGCAGCGCGCGGGCCGGCGGCGCGATCGCGCGGATCGCCGGTGGGGTCGCCCCCGACCAGCGCGGCACGTCGTGGCGGGTGATCGGCGGCGCGTGGGCGTCCACGTTCTCGAGCGCCGGGTTGCTCCGCGCGACCGACGTCGAGTCCGGCGGGATCGATCGCGGCGGCACCTACGATCCGCGGCAGGGCGGCGCGTCGTCGCGCGCATTCGTGATCGCGGGGGCGAGCCGGCAGGACGCGGAGCACGCGTGGTCGGCCGACGTGTTCGCGCAGCTGCGCAGCTTCGACTACCGCGCCAACTACACCGGGTTCCTGCTCGATGATCGGCGGCCCGGCGAGAGCCCACACGACCAGCGCGGCGATCTGATCGAGCAGACCTACGGCGACGCGATGCTCGGCGCGCGTGGCGAGGTGCGCACACCGTTCGCGCGCGGGCCGGTGCACGGCAACTGGATCGCCGGGGTGTTCGGCCGGATGGATCTCGCGCGCGGCGATGCGTGGCGGCTGCGCGCGCTCGACGGCGCGCCGTACCGGATCGAGCTCGACGCCGACACCACCCAGGTCAACGCCGCCGGCTACGCCGCGGGCGAGCTGCACGCGCTCTCCGATCGGCTGACCGTGCGCGCCGGCCTGCGCCTCGAGTCGGTGCTCTACGACGTCGCGGATCACTGCGCGCACAAGGACGGCTGGTTCCCCGGGATCCCCACGGATCAGGTCAACTGCCCCGAGCGCGATCGCTACGGCGTCGTGCTGCGCGAGGCCCGGCGCACGGCGTTCGGCAGCGGGCTCGCGCCGCGGCTGTCCGCGATGTTCGAGCTCGATCGCTGGGGCTCGGGCAGCGACGACGGCGCGGTGCTGGTCACCGGCGCGATCGGCCGCGGCCTGCGCTCGTACGAGGCCACCGCGCTGTCGCAGGACGAGCGCGCGCCGCTCGGCCGGATCACCTCGGGCGAGCTCGGCGCGTTGCTCCGCCAGCGCGGCGTGTGGGGCTGGCTCTCGGCGCGCGCGATCGGGTTCTACACCCACGTCGCCGATGACCTGGTGTTCGACGAGGGCTCGGGCAAGAACGTGTTCGCCGGCGAGACCTCGCGGTGGGGCGGCCTGGTGTCCGGCACGCTCGAGTGGTCCGGGCTCGCGGTCAACGCGTCGGCGACCTACACCCGCGCGGTGTTTGGCGACGAGCTGCCGCCGACCTACCAGTACTTCCACTCGGACCCCGTGGCCGGCAAGGCGGTGCCGTACGTGCCGCCGCTGGTCACCCGGCTGGACGCGAGCTACCGGTGGCGGCCCGCGCCCGGCCTGGTGATCGGGCACGGCCTCGGCGGGTCGTACGTCAGCCGCCGGCCGCTGCCGCAATCGGAGCGCAGCGACGCGGTCTTCGTCGTCGATGCCTCGACCTCCGCGCGGTGGCGCGGGCTCGAGCTGGCGCTCTCGGCAGAGAACGTGCTCGATCGCGCGTACAACCTCGCCGAGTACAACTACTCGTCGTGGTTCCCCGCGGCGAGCGGCACCACGTTCCCGACCCGCGTGCCGGCGCGTCACGTCAGCCCCGGGCCGCCGCGCATGGTGATGCTGACGATGACCGTGTATCTCGGCGAGCTGCTCGGAGGGCCGCGCGCGCCGCGAGGAGGCGACCGATGAACAGGATCGCGATGATCTGGCTGCTCGGCGCGATCGGCTGCGCGGGCGAGACCGGCGGCCAACGGGTCGCGTTCGAGGCCGAGGCGCGCGCGATCGCTCCGGCGAGCGGCGGCGCGATCACCTACGACGATCCGGACACCGGGTGGCGGGTGTCGCTCACCTCCGCGCGGGTCGCGATCGGCCCGGTGTACCTGTGGTCGGGCAAGCCGCTCGGCACCGAGGGCCGGCGCGACGCCGATCAGTTCGAGTACGGCTTCTTGCGCGGCGAGGTCGTCGACCAGGTGGCGATCGATCTGGTCGCCACCGCCGGCAGCGCCACGCCGATCGGCGCGGGCGACGGGCTCGCCGGGCGGGCCCAGAGCGCCGAGCTGTGGCTCGCGCCGGCCCAGCCGTTCACGTTCGAGGTCGCCGGCACCGCCACGCGGGGCGGCGCGACGGTGCAGTTCCGCGGCGGCCTGACGATCGACGATCGCGTCGTCGACGAATCGACCGGCGACACCGCGTTCGAGCGCCGCAAGGTGCGCGGGATCCCGTTCGAGGCCGAGGTGGCGGAGGGCGGCGTGGTCTCGATCGGCTGCGACGCGCGTCGCTGGCTCGCCGGCGCCGACTTCTCGATCTATGTCCCCGATCCGGCGCCGGCCGAGCCGATCGCCGCGGAGATCGCGTTCCCCGACGCGGTGTGGGGGCAGTGGTTCTACCAGGTCCGCCAGTCGCGGAGCATCGGACCTTGGTCGCTCGAGTGGCTCGCTCCCTAGGAGATGATATGCGCACACTGGCTCTATCCACCGCGCTGCTCGCCGCGTGCGGCAGCGGAACCGGCACCGTCCAGTTCACGATCTGGGGCGAGGAGGGGGCGACGCAGGGCTTTCCCAACGACGAGCTGTCGCTGGTCGATGGCTGGACGATCTCGTTCGACCACTGGGTCACCTCGCTCGGTGGGATCGAGCTCGCCGACGCGCGCGAGCAGGTCGTGTTCGCCGACGACGGGCGCTACGTGGTCGATCTGGTCGCGGCGCTCGATCCGCGGCCGATCGTCGACGCCGAGCTCGAGGCGGCGCGCTACAAGGTGAGCTACTCGTTCGTGCCGCCGGCCGCGGGCGCGACCGAGCTCGGGCCGGTCGATGACGCGATCGTCGCCGAGATGATCGCGAACGGCTGGAACACGTTCGTCGAGGGGCGGGCGACCAAGAGCGGCGAGACGGTGACGTTCCGGTGGGGCATGCGCAACCCGGCGCGCTACCAGTTCTGCCGCAACGGCATCGACGACACCGACGGCGTCGCGGTGCCCGATGGCGGCGAGGTCGAGGCCGGGATCTTCGTGCACGTCGATCACCTGTTCTGGGATCGGCTCGGCACCGAGGAGGCCGAGCTGCGGTTCGACGCGATCGCCGGGTGGAAGGACGCGACCGGCGCGGTGCCGTTCGACGATCTCCAGAACGCGATGATCGCGAACCTGCGCGATCGCGGCGGCGCGCCGATCCTCGACGCCAACGGCCAGCCGCTCCGCTACGACGACGCGGGGCTCGGCTATCCGCGGCTGCGCGACTTCATCGCGTTCTCGACCAGCCAGCAGGCGCACCTCAACGGCGAGGGGCGATGCACGAGGATCCCGCAGAGCTAGTCTGCTAGGCTGCACGGATGATCAGTGTGCTCGGCGACGATCGTGGGGTCCGGGTCGACTACCTCGCCGAGCTGCTCGAGCCGGAGCTGCGGGCGGCGGTGCGCGCCGAGCTCGATCAGGCCGCGCCGCTGTTCGACCGCGATCGCGTGGTGCTCTACGGCAGGGCGATCGACTCGCCGCGGCTGGTCTGCGCGTTCGGCGATGACGGCCTGCGCTACCGGTACGCGGGCGTCGATCGATCGACCCACCCGTGGCCGGCGCAGCTGCGCGTGGTGCGCGACCGGATCGCGGCGCTGGTCGGCCATGCGTTCAACTACGCGCTGGTGAACTGGTACCGCGACGGCGGCGACTACATCGGCTGGCACTCCGACAAGGAGGAGGACCTGGTGCCGGGGGCGGCCATCGCGAGCCTGAGCCTCGGGGCGGCGCGGCCGTTCCAGCTCCGCGACAAGCGCACCGGCGAGACCCACGAGATCGTGCTCGCGGATGGCAGCCTGCTCGTGATGGCGGGCACCACGCAGCAGCACTACAAGCACGCGCTGCCGCGGCGCCGCGGGATCGCCCAGCCGCGGTTCAACGCGACGTTCCGGAACGTCGTGCCGATCGCCTGACGATCGCCTGACGATCACCTGACGATCGGCGATCACGCGGAGGCGGCGCGGAACGCGGCGAGCACGCGCGCGGCGTTCGCGCTGATCGTCGCGCGCACCGCGCCCCACCGCGGATCGCCGTGCAGCGACGCGAACAGCGGACACGCGTCGAGCCAGGTCAGGTCGATCGTTCCGAGCTCGGCGGTGAGCTGCAGGGCGGCGATCGCGTGCTCGCGCTCCTCGACCAGCGCCGCGACCTCGCACGCGCGCTGGAGCACGATCATCTGGTACCGCCGCGCGCGCCCGTCCTCGAGCCGGCGCGGCAGCACGCGGTGGAACGTGGTGGCATCGAACGGGCGGCCGGCGCGCCAGCTCTGGACGGCCTCGATCACGAGCGCGTTCTGCGGCCCGAACCGTTCCCCGGCGTGGCCGGCGTGCGCGATCATGGCCTCGAGATCGCGCCGCCAGCTCGCCATGCGGATCTCGATCACCGAGCCGAGCTGCGACACCGACGGATCCGGATCGGCGAGGATCCGGTCGATCCGGCGGGTCACCGCGGCCCAGTCGCCCTGGAGCGCGTCGACGCGGACCAGGTCGGCTTGGATCGCGTGGGTGCGGCTGGGATCGAGCTCGAGCGCGTTCTCGAGGTGGCGCCGGCCCTCGGCGATCGCGCCGGTCTCGACGAGCAGCCAGCCGGCGAGCTCGTGCGCGAGCGCGAGGGTGGGCGCGCGGCGCAGCGCGGTGCCGAGGTCGATCGCGCCGCCCTCGAGATCGCCGAGGTTGCTGCGCAGCACCGCGGACGCGAGGTACGCCTCGCCGGTGCCGGTGGGCAGGGCGCGGTCGACCGCGGCGTGGACGCGCGGCAACAGCGCGGGATCGTCGGCCCGGGTCCACGCCTGCACCGTGGCGAACGCGAGCGCGCTGATGATCGACGGCGACGGCGAGAGCGCCGCGGCCTCCTCGAGCAGGGTCATCGCGGTGCGCGCGTGATCGCCCCAGAACCGGCGCAGCTCGGCGCGCGCGCGCAGGTAGATCTCGACCGCGCGCGGGTCGAGGGCCGGCGCGCTCCGGGTCGCGATGCTCGTCGACAGCGCCTCGGCTAGCTCGTGCGCGAGCTGGTCGCTCGCGGTCAGGAGCTCGCCCTCGCTGTACTCCGCGCGCCGCGACCAGATCTGGAAGCCATCGGCGACGCTGATCAGCCGCGCCGCGAGGCGCAGCCCGCTCGGGCCTCGGCGCACCGAGCCA
>JBQCJR010000263.1:0-9912 GCA_051952595.1 Kofleriaceae bacterium | reverse complement strand
GCCGAGGCGATCGGCGACCTCGACGCGGCGCTCGATCTGGCGCACCAGCTGTGGCGCGCCGAGCCCGGCCACCCGGCGGCGTTCCGGCTGCTCGCGAACGTGCACCGCACCTCGGGGGATCTGGCCGCGCTCACCGAGCTGACCTCGGTGCGCACCGGCCGCGCCGAGATCCCCGAGGAGCGCGCGACGGCGTGGGTGGAGGTCGCGCGGCTCGCCGAGGAGGTCGGCTCGCCCGAGCAGGCGGGGCGCGCCTACGACCTCGCGCTGATCGAGGACCCGGGGCACGCGGGAGCGCTCGACGCGCGCGGCGCGCTCGCGTTCCGGCTCGGCGACTACGCGACGGCGGACCTGATCTACCGCGACCTGTCGGCGAGCGAGTCGGTGCTCGGCGAGGACGAGCTGGCGCTCCGCCGATCGATCATCGCCGAGCAGCTGGGCCGCGATACCGAGGCGCTCGCGCACGCTCAGACCGCGTCCGCCGCCTCGCCGGGTCGGCGCGACCTGCTGATGCGGGTGCAGGAGCTGGCGACCCGGATCGACGACCTGCCGGTCGCCCTGGCGGCGGCGCGCGCGGTGCTCGAGCTGGTGCCACTCGACGACGACGAGGCGCTGCTCGCGACGCGGTTCGCGCTGGTCGACCTCCAGCGCCAGGCCGGCGACCTCGACGGCGCGATCGCGCAGCTCGAGCGCGTGCTGCGCGATCACCCGGTGCACACCCACGCGCTCGAGGTGCTGGCGGAGCTGCACGTCGCGCGCAACGACTGGCCGACGGCGACGCGCTACCTGTACCAGCTGGTGCCGCTCGCGCCGACGCCCACCGAGCGCGCGGAGCGGCTGTACCGGCTGGGCGACGCGGTGCTGCTCCACCTCGGCGACACCGACCGCGCGGACGACGTGTTCCTGCGCGCGTCGGATCTCGATCCGGGGCACGTCCCCACGCTGCGCCGGCTGATCGACGTCTACTGGCGCGCGGACGATCCGGGCGCGCTGGTGGAGGTGGCGGTCGAGCTCGACGAGCGCGGCGCGCTCGCCTCGGGCCCGACGCACGAGAAGTCGCTCGCGCACGCGCTGGTCGCGGCGGCGCTCGTCGGGGACACGCAGCTGGCGCAGCGGATCGGCGCGGCGCTCGGCGACGAGACGCCGCGGCGGCTGGTCGGTGCGCTGGCGGAGCTGGCGGGGCGCGATGGAAGGCTGCAGCTGGCGAGCGCGTCGACGGCGTTCGCGGAGGTGGCCCGGCGGGGGATGCTGGATCTGGCGAAGGTGCGCGCGGCGGCGGTGGGGACGCCGGTGGCGAGCGCGTTCGGCGGGAACTGAGCCCCGAGGCTCGGATCGACCCGGCCGCGCTCCACGCGGCCCCGGACGCGGAGCGTCCGGCAGCCGCGAAGCGGCTGGGGTCGATTGACGCGGTTGTAAGCGTGGTTACGTTGCCCAGCGTCATGAAGCTCGACAAGCTGACCGTCAAAGCACAGGAAGCGATCGCCGCCGCGCGTGACCTCGCGATCGAGCGTCATCACCCCGAGGTCACGCCGGAACACCTGCTCGCCTCCCTGATCGATCAGGCGGACGGCATCGCTCCCCGAATTCTCCAGAAGCTCGGCGCCGATCCCCGGATCGTGCGCGCCGACATCGAGACCGCGTTCCAGCGGATGCCCAAGATCCACGGCGCGGCGCTCGACGTCGACATCAGCCGCTCCTTCAAGGACATCTGGGAGGCGGCGGGCAAGGAAGCCGCCGCGATGAAGGACGAGTTCATCTCGACCGAGCACTTCCTGATCGCGCTGGCTGCCGGCAAGAACGCGGCGGGTGACGCACTGCGCAAGGCGGGCGCCACCAAGGAGCTGATCCTCGAGGCGCTCGTCGCCGTCCGCGGCAATCAGCGCGTCACCGATCAAGATCCGGAGGCCAAGTACGAAGCGCTCGAGCGCTACACCCGCGACCTCACCCGGCTCGCCCACCAGGGCAAGCTCGATCCGGTGATCGGCCGCGACGAGGAGATCCGGCGGACGATCCAGATCCTGTCCCGCCGGACCAAGAACAACCCGGTGCTCGTCGGCGAGGCCGGCGTCGGCAAGACCGCGGTCGTCGAGGGGATCGCCCAGCGCGTCGCCCAGGGCGACGTGCCCGAGTCGCTGCGCGACAAGCGGATCTGCTCGCTCGATCTCGGCGCGCTGATCGCCGGCGCGAAGTACCGCGGCGAGTTCGAGGAGCGCCTGAAGGCGGTGCTCAAGGAGGTCGCGGCGTCCGAGGGCGGCGTGATCATGTTCATCGACGAGCTGCACACCCTGGTCGGCGCGGGCGCTGCCGAGGGCGCGACCGACGCGGCCAACCTGCTCAAGCCCGCGCTCGCCCGCGGCGAGCTGCGGTGCATCGGCGCGACGACGCTCGACGAGTACCGCAAGCACATCGAGAAGGACAAGGCGCTCGAGCGCCGGTTCCAGCCGGTGATGATCGAGGAGCCCTCCGTCGACGACACGATCGCGATCCTGCGCGGCCTCAAGGACAAGTACGAGGTCCACCACGGGATCCGGATCCGCGACGCCGCGCTGGTCGCCGCCGCGAAGCTGTCGCACCGCTACATCCCCTCGCGCCAGCTGCCGGACAAGGCGATCGATCTGATCGACGAGGCCGCCGCGCGGCTCAAGATGGAGATCGAGAGCATCCCGACGCCGATCGATCAGCTCGGCCGCCGGATCATGACGCTCGAGGTGGAGCGCGCGGCGCTCGAGCGCGAGGACGATCGGTTCTCGCGGCAGCGGCTGCCCCAGGTCGAGCGCGAGATCGCCGAGCTGACCGAGCAGGTCTCCGCGATGAAGGCGCAGTGGATGCGCGAGAAGGAGCTGATCCACAGCCTGCGCGACAAGAAGGAGAAGATCGAGGAGCTGCGGCGCGAGGCCGAGCGGCTACAGCGCGTGGGCGAGTACGCCCGTGCGTCCGAGCTGCGGTTCGGCTCGATCCCGGCGCTCGAGCGCGAGATCACCGAGGAGACCGCGCGGGTCGAGGAGCTGCGCGCGCACGGCAGCTTCCTGCGCGAGGAGGTCACCGAGGACGACATCGCGGCCGTGGTCGCGAAGTGGACCGGCATCCCGGTCGAGCGCATGCTCGAGAGCGAGGTCGAGCGGCTGACCCAGATGGAGGACCGCCTGCGCCACCGCGTGGTCGGCCAGAACGCCGCGGTCGGCGCGGTCGCCGCGGCGGTGCGCCGGGCGCGCGCCGGGCTCAAGGACCCGAACCGCCCGATCGGCAGCTTCCTGTTCCTCGGGCCGACCGGCGTCGGTAAGACCGAGCTGGCGCGCGCGCTCGCCGAGTTCCTGTTCGACGACGAGCACGCGATGATCCGGATCGACATGTCGGAGTACCAGGAGAAGCACACCGTGTCGCGGCTGGTCGGCGCGCCTCCGGGCTACGTCGGCTACGAGGAGGGTGGCCAGCTCACCGAGCAGGTCCGCCGCCGCCCGTACTCGGTCGTGCTGCTCGACGAGATGGAGAAGGCGCACCACGACGTGTGGAGCATCCTGCTCCAGGTGCTCGACGACGGCCGGCTGACCGATGGCCAGGGCCGCACGGTCGACTTCCGCAACACCGTGGTGATCATGACGTCCAACGTCGGATCGCAGCACCTGCTCGGGATGACCGCGATGAACCGCGACGCGGTCGAGCAGCAGGCGATGCGCGAGCTCCAGTCGACGTTCCGGCCGGAGTTCCTCAACCGGATCGACGAGATCATCTTCTTCGAGCCGCTCGGCGAGAAGCAGCTGGCGGAGATCGTGCGGATCCAGCTCGCCCGGTTCGAGCACCTGCTCGCCGAGCGCCAGCTCACCCTGCGGCTCTCCGATCAGGCGATCTCGCGGGTGGCGGAGGTTGGCTACGATCCGGTGTACGGTGCCCGTCCGTTGAAGCGCGCGCTCCAGAAACTCGTGATCGATCCACTCGCCACGCACCTGCTGTCCGGTGACTTCTTGCCGGGCGACCACATCGAGGGCGACGTCGAAGGCGACAAGATCGCCTTCCACAAGACCGCCAAGGGAGCCGCCGCGTAGCCATGTCGCCCCAACAGCTCGACTTCGATCCGAACGTCGACTACTACAAGGCGCTCGGCGTCGGTGACAAGGCCACGATCGACGAGATCAAGAAGGCCTACCGCAAGCTCGCCAAGCAGTACCATCCGGATTCCACCGGCGGGGACAAGGCCAAGGAGTCGAGGTTCAAGGACATCTCGAACGCGTACGACGTGCTCGGAGACGCCAAGAAGCGCGCGCTCTACGACCAGATTCGCGCGGGTGGCGGTCGGCCGCAGGGCTTCCCCGGTGGCGGTTTCACGTACACCGCGTCGGGCGGTGGCCCGGGCGTGTTCGATCTCGGCGACCTGTTCGGGTCGTTCTTCAGCGGGGGCGCGGGGCGTGGTGGCCGGGTGCGCGTCGAGCACTTCGAGGACGACGAGCCGCGTCGTCGCCGCGGCCGCGACGCGCAGGACGCCGAGTTCGAGAGCAAGGTGAAGGCGAGCGATGGCAGCTGGCTGCGCGTCGAGGGCGCGGACGTACACTCGGATGCTCGGATTTCGTTCGATCGGGCGATCCTCGGGACGGTCGCGACGGTCGCGACGATCGATGGAAAGGCCGAGGTGAAAGTTCCCCCGGGCACGTCGAGCGGTAAGAAACTCCGCCTCCGTGGAAAGGGCCTGGCCGATCGCGCGGGTCGTAACGGCGATCACTACATCACGATCCAGATCGACGTGCCCACCGAGCTCGATGACGACGCCAAGAAACAACTCGTGCAACTGGCAACTCGCCTGCGCAAACGCGGGCACAACGACTGAAACGTCGTAGACTGAGGAATCGATGTCGAAGCACACCGAGACCGCTGGTCAGTACCCCGTCATCCCGCTGCGCACCGAGGTCCAGCTCCCCGGCCACGTCGGCCCGCTGGAGATCGGTCGCGAGGCGTCGGTCCGGGCGATCGAGGCGGCGACGCGCGATGACAATCTGATCGTGATCATCCCGCAGAAGAACCCCGCGGTCCGCGATCCGGGCCAACGCGATCTGCACGAGGTCGGCGTGCGCGCCGAGATCGTCCAGGTGGTGAAGCACTCGCCGGGCCGGTTCACCTGCGTCATGCGCTTCCTCGAGCGCGTCCACATCGACGCGCTGGTCGCGAGCGAGCCGTTCCTGGTCGCGAGCGTCTCTCCGCTCGGGTCCACCTCGACCGCGAGCGCCGAGCAGCTGGTCGCCACCACCACCAAGGTGCGCGACTACCTGCTCGCCGTGGTGACCGACGCGCAGGCCAAGGAGGCCAAGGGCGAGCAGGCGGGCAAGGAGGGCAGCAAGGAGCCCAAGGGCGAGCTGACGCGCGCCCAGGTCCAGGCGATCGTCGATCCGGACAAGCTGGTCGATGCGGCCGCGCCGTACCTCGATCTCGAGCGCGACGACCTGACGACCCTGCTGGTCGAGACCGACACGATGAAGCGGCTCGAGCGGATCATCCCGTCGCTCGAGCGCCAGGCGACCGTGCTGCGGCTCAAGGCCGATATCGGCGCCGAGCTCGAGGGCGAGTCGAGCCGCAACCACCGCGAGCGCGTGCTGCGCGACCGGATGCGCCAGATCCAGGAGGAGCTCGGCGAGCAGGACGACAACGCCGAGATCGACGAGCTGCGCAAGAAGATCGAGGACTCGAAGATGACCGACGAGGTCCGCGCGGTTGCGAAGAAGCAGCTGTCGAGGATGTCGCAGATGGCGTCGTCGTCGCCCGAGTACAACATCGCGCGCACGTACGTCGAGAACCTGCTCGAGATCCCGTGGAACCAGTTCACGGATGACCGGCTCGACGTGTCCGCCGCGCGCGCGATCCTCGAGGCCGAGCACTCGGGCCTCGAGAAGGTCAAGCGCCGGATCCTCGAGTTCCTCGCGGTGCGCAAGCTCGCCCCGAACAAGCACGGCCCGATCCTGCTGCTGGTCGGCCCGCCCGGCGTCGGCAAGACGTCGCTCGGCAAGTCGATCGCGTCGTCGCTCGGGCGCAAGTACGTCCGGATCTCGCTGGGCGGCGTGCGCGACGAGGCCGAGGTGCGTGGCCACCGCCGCACCTATATCGGCGCCCTGCCCGGCCGCATCGTCGCGGGCCTCAAGAAGGCCGGCTCGATGAACCCGGTGTTCGTGCTCGACGAGATCGACAAGCTCGCGGCGGACATGCGCGGCGACCCGGCGGCCGCGATGCTCGAGGTGCTCGACCCCGAGCAGAACAAGGACTTCGTCGACCACTACGTCGAGGTGCCGGTCGATCTGTCGAAGGTGATGTTCATCTGCACGGCGAACACCACCGAGACGATCAGCCAGCCGCTGCGCGACCGCATGGAGACGGTGGAGCTCTCGGGCTACACCACGGTGGAGAAGCTCGCGATCGCGAAGAACCACCTGGTGCCCAAGCAGCTCGGCGAGCACGGCATCACCCGCGAGCAGCTCGAGCTCGACGACGCGGCGCTCGAGGAGATCATCCACAGCTACACGCGCGAGGCCGGCGTGCGCAACCTGGAGCGCGAGATCGCGGCGGTGTGCCGCGGCGCCGCGGTCAAGGTCGCCGAGGGCGCGTCCACGGTGCACATCGACAAGGCGCAGCTCGAGGAGCTGCTCGGGCCGCCCCGCCACATCTCCGATTCGGCGGAGCGCAAGCCCGAGGTCGGCGTGATCACCGGCCTGGCGTGGACGCCGGTCGGCGGCGACATCATGTTCATCGAGACCCGCACCTACCCGGGCAAGGGCGACGTCCGGCTGACCGGCCAGATGGGCGACGTGATGAAGGAGAGCGCGCAGGCCGCGGTGTCGTGGATGCGCGCGAACGCGTCGCGGCTGGGGATCGACCCGGACAAGATCGCGGCGTCGGACCTGCACATCCACCTGCCCCAGGGCGCGATCAAGAAGGACGGCCCGTCCGCCGGCGTCGCGCTGACCTGCGCGGTGGTCTCGGTGTTCACCGGGCGCCCGATCCGCAACGACGTCGCGATCACCGGCGAGGTCGACCTGCGCGGCAACGCGCTGCCGATCGGCGGGGTCAAGGAGAAGGTGCTCGCCGCGCACCGCGCGGGGATCAAGATCGTGTTCCTGCCCGAGCGCAACCGGAAGGACACCATCGACATCCCCGAGGAGATCCAGGCGCAGCTCGACATCCGGTACATGACCAAGGTCGACGACGCGATCGCGGTGGCGCTTGCCCCCGCGCCGCGCCGCCCGGATCCCGAGCCGGCGATCCCGCCGCCCACCGCGCCGGCTGGCCGCGGCTCGTTCGGCGAGCGGCTGCCGTCGTAGCGCGCGGCTGGTTCGCGATCGAGGGCCGGTCGGCCGCTACTCGATCGCGCCGAGATCGAGCATCGCGTCGTCGCTCTGGAGCACGAACGGCCGGTCCTCGATCTCGAGGTTGCCGGCGCCGTCGTGCCGGATGATCTGCACGGTGCCGAGGCCGAGGCCCATCGGGCCGCGGTTGTAGTAGTGCACGCCGATCCGATACGGGAACGCGCGCGGCGACTCGACGACGAACATCTCGGGGCCATAGCCGCGGGTGATGTCGTCGAGGAGCTCGCCTCCGGAGGCGAGCCAGCGGTTGCTGTACCACGCCACGTCGCCGGTCCGGTCGGAGACGTGGAGATCGACGTCGTTCGCGTCGGTCTCCCAGCTCAGCACCACGCGCAGGCTGGGACGTGCGGCGACCCGGCGCCGCAGCCAGGGCTCCGAACGGGCGCGCGATGGATCGCGCGCGAGGAGATGGGCGGCGATCAGCCCGGCGTCCTCGGTGAGGATCCGCGAGATACTCCCGCGCGTGGTGCGGTTGAGCGCGATGCCGAGCGCATCGAGCGCCTCGTCCGGCTTGCCGTCGCGCACGAGCGCATACGAGAGCAGGCGGTAGGTCGAGACGTGATCGGGGCGCTCGCGGAGCGCGCGGCGATAGGCATCGATCGCGTGCGCGCGGGCGCCAGGCCATGCGCGGGCGACTCGATCGAGGCGCTCGCCGGCTGCGCGCAGCAACTCGACGCGGTTTGGATACAGGTCGAGCAGCGAGCCATAGGCTCGCGCCGCGAGCGCGCCGGCACCACGCGCCTCGAGGGCCTCGCCGAGCGCGAGGATCGCAGCGACCTCGCCCGGCTGGGCGAGCTGCCAACGCGTGGCCCGTGCGAGCGCGCGATCGCGATCGCCGCGCGCGATCGCCGCCATCACCTCCGCGAACGCGCCGGTGTACGGCGGCGATGGCTTCGGGGGACCGGCACGACTCGGGGTCGGCGCGGTCGGCTCGATGAACGGAAACGCGGTCGCGCGCACCTGGTCGATCAGCACGCGCTGGTCGAGGACCATCGGCCCACAGGCCCGCAGGCCGGGCGGCAGGTCGCGCTGCTCGCGAACGTAGCGGTTGTCCACCGTCGACGCGCCGGAGACCGGGCTCGCGCCGAGATGGGCACTGAACGTGCGCGCCATCGGCGGGATGGTGCGCGGGTAGTCCCTCGTGATCTCGATGGCCTGGCTCGTCGAGGTCGCGTGGTTCGCGGGCTCGTGCGGCGCGTCTAGCTCGTGCAGCTCGCGAGCCTCGCGCGGCTCGCGCGGCTCGCGAGGCTCGCGCAAATCGCGCGGCTCGCGCAAATCGCGCGGCTCGCGCGGCACACGCGCCGCGTGCGGCTCACGCGCCGCGTGCGGCTCGCGCGGATCCCGTGCGCCGAGCATGCGCTGCTCGTCGGCATCGCTCTCGAGCACGAGCAGCGAGGTGCGCACCGAGACGAGCTGATGGGCCAGCGCGACCTCCTCGATCCGCGCCGCGATCACCTCGCGGTCCGCGCCGCCGGCCGCCCGGGACAGCTGCTCGGTCAGGGCCGCGAGCTCTGCCCGCGCGACCGCACGCCGGGTCCGCTGCGCATCGGCAGCGCGCGGCGAGATGCGCACCACGCGCCCACCGACGTGCACGACCAGCGGACCCGCGCCGCCCGGCGCGAGCCCGAGCACCTCGATCGGCTCGCCGGGGGCCAGCGCAGCGGTCGTGGCCGGCCAGCTCGCGGTCGCACCTTCGACGCGGATCGGTAGCCCGACCGGCAGCGCGTGGGTGAGCTGCCGCGCGAGCCGGGATGGATGCCGCGCGTCGAGGACCGCCCCCGGACGTGCCCCCGCGCTCACGATCGCGCGCAACGTCTCGCGATCGATCGACTCGCCGACCTGAATCGCGTCGAGGCGCGCGATCCGCGGCGCGCCGGCCCCCGCGATCGCCGCCAGCCGCGCCGGCTCGTGCTCGCCGAGGGTCGGCGTGCCATCCCCGATCAGGATCACGCGGGACATGCCCGCCGTGGTCGCCCACGCGAGCGCGGCGCCGAGGTCCGATCCGCCGAGCGCGCCGTGATCGTAGATCGCCTCGAGTGCGCCGTCCGCGGCGCGCGCGCGACCGCGAAACAGCTCGGTGGCGCCGTGGTCGTAGGTGGCGATCGCGACCACGGCGTCATCGGACAGCTCCGCGAGCAGCGCTCGCACGAGCGCCACCTGGCGCGCCATGACCGGCGCGCGCGACGCGCTCGTATCGATCAGGATCGCGACGCGGTCGAGTGGATCCGGCACCGCGGCGACCTCCGGAGGTTCGAACGCGGCGACGAACGCCTCGCCGCCGCGGACGGCCTGCGCGCCGGGGTCGGCGTCGATCACGAGGTCCTCGGGAGCCGCACGGGTGTGCGAGAGCGTCCGGGCGGCCCCGTCACGCTCGATCGCGATCGTCAGCTCCGGGATCACCGGCAGCCCGGCCAGCCCGAGCACGTAGGGCCGCGCGCTCGAGATCCGATGGTCGTATGCGACGACGAGCTCCTCGTCGGCGTTCGCCGGGATCGGAAACACTCGCGCGCTGAACTGGTTCCCGAGATCCTGCTCGAGCAGCGCGGGATCGACGCCCCGGTGCAGGAACGTCTCGTAG
>JBQCJR010000262.1:0-4178 GCA_051952595.1 Kofleriaceae bacterium | reverse complement strand
GGCTTCTGGTCGTCCTAAAGGTGTTGATTGTCGCCCACCAGTTGCGCCTGCTGGCCGGCGTGCGCGGCCTCTTGGTGCGCCCCCGCGACCGCGTGCTTCTCGGCCAGCTGGGCCAGCGCGGCCGCGTGCTCGCCGGTGCGCTGGGCGAGCTCGCGGCTCGCCGCCTCGGCCGCCTCCTGGTGCGCGGCCGCCTGTCGCTCCAGCTCCCCGCGCAGCTCGGTGATCGCAGCGGTGTGCGCGATCGCGTCGTCCTGGCGCGCGGAGGTCAGCTCCTGCTCGCGCGCCGCGATCGCCGCCGCGTGCTGCTGGGCGACCGCCGCGAGCTCGGCGTCGTGCTGCGTCGCCTGGTCGGCGATCGCCTGCGCGTGGCCGGCGTGCGCCGCCTCGAGCTCGCCGCGCAGCCGCGCGAGCTCGGCGGTGCGCTCGCTGATCGCCTGGTCGTGTGCGGCGGCGGCGGCGCGGAGGCTGGCCTCGCCCTCGGCGCGCGCGCGCGACAGCTCGGCCGCGTGGTCCTCACCGAGCTTCGCGATCGCGGCCGCGTGGTCCTCGCCGAGCTTCGCGATCGCGGCCGCGTGCGCGTCGCTGGTGGCCGCGCGCTCTGCCTCGGCCTGCCGCGTGGCCGCGGCGTGTGTCGCTTCGAGCTGGCGGACCGCCGCCTCGTGCGCCGCCGCGGCCGCGGCGTGTGTCGCTTCGAGCTGGCCGATCGCCGCCTCGTGCGCCGCCACGGCATCGGCGAGCGCGGACTGATGGGCCGCCACAGCCTCGGCGAGCGCGACCCGGTGCGCCGTCGCGGCCTCGGCGAGCGCGGCCTCCTGCTCGCGCTGGGCCCGCGCGGCGAGCTCGTGCTCGGCGTGCGCCCGGGCGGTCGCGGCCTCGAGCTCGTTCCGCGCGATCGCGGCCTCGTGCTCCTGAGCCCGCTGCGCCAGCTCCTCCGCGTGCTCTCGCGCGAGCTTGGCGAGCGCCGCGTCGTGGTCGGTCGCGCGCCGCGCGACATCGGCCTGGTGCTCGGCGGTCAGCCGGGAGATCGCCGCCTCCTGGTCGGCCCGCGCCTTGGCGATCGCGGCGTCGCGATCCGTCGCGATCTGCGCCAGCGCGCTCGCCTGCTCGGCGCGCAGCCGGATCAGCGCCGTCTCGTGCTCGCGGCGCAGCTCGGACGCCGCGGTGTCGCGGTCTCCGCGCGCGGCGGCGAGCTCCACGCGCAGCGTCGTCAGCTCTCCGCGCAGCTCGCCGATCGCCGAGTCGTGCGCCGCGTTCAGCTTCGCGATCGCCGCGGCGTGTTCGTCGCGCTCGCGCGCGGCCGCCGCGTCGCGCTCGCCGGCCAGACCGGCCAACGCCGCGTCACGCTCGCCGGCCAGGCGAGCTGCCTCGGCCTCGCGCTCGGCGGAGATCCGAGCCGCCTCGGCCTCGCGCTCGGCGGCCTGGCGAGCCGCCTCGGCCTCGCGCTCGGCGGAGATCCGGGCCAGCTCGGCCTGGTGCTCCTCGCGCAGCCGGGCGAGCGCGGCGGCGTGGTCCGCGTCGCGCTCGGCCACCCCGCGCTCGGCGAGCGCGGCCGCGTCACGCCGGGTCGCCTCGATCGCCGCGGCGATCGCGCCGGCGTGGTGGGTATCCAGCTCGTGGCGCTGCGCCTCGAGCGCCGCCGCCTGAGCGAGCGAGAGCTCCTGGCGCACCGCCCCGAGGTCGCCCTGGTGGCGCGCGACCAGCTGCTCGCGCTCGACCCGCAGCGTGCGCTCGGCCTCCGACGCGCCGGCCGCGCGCAGCGCGCGCTCGCTGGCCAGGTCTCGCTCGAGCTGCGCCCGCGCCGACTCGGCGCCGGCCAGCGCGACCGACTTGGTCTCCAGCTCGTGCTGCACCGCCGCGAGCTGGGTGGCGAGCGTGCGCTCCTTGGACTCGAGCGTCGTCACCTTGCTGCCATCGCGATCGAGCTGCTGCTCGAGCTCGGCCGCGCGCGCCTGGATCGCCTCGCGCGCCTGCTGCGACTGGCGCAGCCCCTCCTGCGCCTCGGCCAGCTCGCGATCGCGCGCGCCGAGCTCCTGCTTGGCGCGGCTCAGCTCGCTCTCGCGCTGGATCATCTGCTCGCGCAGGTTGCGGAACTCGCGCTCGCGATTGCCGCCGCGCGCCGCCGCGTCCGCCGACGCCCGCGCGCGATCCAGCTCGGTCTTGAGCTGCGTGATCTGGCGCTCCAGCTCGCCGATCCGGCGCAGCGCGCGCCGGTCGTAGACACCGGACTGATCCGTGCGCGCGTCCTCGGCGACGATGTCGAGCCCGAGATCGACCACGCCCGGCCCGCGCCGCGCCTCGGTGACCGTCGACGACTCGATGAACTTCCGGGCCGGTGGCGGCTCGGGCGGCGGGGCAGGGGGCGGGGTCGGCGCGTCCTCGACATCGTCCATCGACATCGGGTGCGGCACCGGCTCCGGAACGCCGCCCGAGTCCTCCTCGATCGGCTGGAGGTCGTCCGGATCGAGCATGATCGCCGGCGACGACTCGAGCGAGATCTGCGGCCGCTCGACGACCGCGTCGGTCGACTGCGGGATCGGGATCATGTCCGCGGAGTGCAGCTGCATCGACTCGCGCGAGAACGTGTCGAACGGCTCGCTCGGCTCGTCGCCGGGGCCGTCGTGGATCTCCGAAGGCACCGGGTCCTCGGCCGCGGCCGTCGTCGCCGCGACGGCCTCGACCGCTGGCGCCTCGACCGCCGAGGCCGGCTCGAACGCGGCGGCCGGCTCGAACGCGGCGGGCTCGATGGCATCCTGAGGCGCGACCTCGAGCGCAGCTTCGATCGCATCCTGCGGCGTGTCCTCGCCCGCGCCCCAGGGCGCGTCCTCGGCGACCTCACTCGGCGCGTCCTCCGCGACCACGCTCGTCGCCGCCGCCTCGACCTCGCTCGCCGCCGGTTCGCTCGCCGCCGGTTCGCTCGCCGCCGGGGCCGGCTCATCGCCGAAGCCGCCGAGCAGCGCCTCGAACGCCGCGTCGGTCTCGGCGTCGACGATCGAATCCAGCTGCTTGTCCTCCGCATCGTCCTCGCCGACCGTCTCCTCGAGCACCACATCGCCATCGGTGAGCGCGATGTCGTCGACCTCGACCGGGATCTCCAGGTCGTCGTCTGCCGGCTCGCCGAGGCCGATCAGGTTGTCGATCTTGCCGAGCAGCTCGTCGCTGCCCATCGTCCGCTTGTCCAGGTACTCGTCGGCGTGCACCTTGAGCCCGCGGTGCTTCGCGAAGCTCTCCGCCGACACCGTCGAGGTCGCCAGGATGATCGGCGTCCTCGCGAGCGGCCCCTTCTTGAGCTTCTGGAACACCTTGAAGCCGGCCTTCTCGGGCTCCTCGACCCCGATCAACACCAGCGACGGTTCCTGGGTCGCGCCCAGGACGATCGCCTCGTCGGGATCGGGCTCGACCAGGATCTCGAACCGGTAGCGCGAGAGCTGCTGGGTCAGGTTCGCGCGGAAGGCAGGGTCGGCGTCGATCAGCAGGATGCGGCGGTTCATGCTCCCCGGCGAGCATGATAGCCCATCCGGCCGCCTCGGGCGCGCGGCGCTGGCGGGCGCTATCGGCCCTGCTGCACGCGCGTGATCAGGTCGGACGAGACCACCAGCTCGATCAGCTCCTGTGCGCTGAGTCGCTGGCAGGCGAACGTGTAGCCGATCCGGGAGCCCGGCGGGCCGCTCTCGTCGACGTAGGTGACCGCCGGGACGCCGTCGGCGTCGTGGACGTGCAGCGTGCGGTCGCCGATCTTGATCGGCTGGCCGCCCTCGAGCTCGCCGTCGCGCAGCGAATCGATCACCACCGCGCTCAGGGTGAACCGGTTGTTCCCCACCGCCACGCCGTACTTGAGCAGCGCGGCGTCGTGGCCGGCGATCGCGGTCAGCCGGGCGCCCAGCAGCTCGACGTTCGGCTCGGTGAACACCGGCGGCGAGATCGGCGCGAAGTGCTGGCGCAGCCACGGCGCGGTGCTCGCGCCCTGGACCTCGAGCGGGAGCGAGAGCCCCTGCTGGCGGACCGCCTCGCGCGCGACCGTGGTGGTCGCCGGCGCGCCCTCGGGCGGGCGCACGAACGCGAACACCGCGATCGCCGCGGCAGCCGCGAGCGTGGCCGCGCCGGGCAGCATCCAGCGCCCGACGAACGAGATCGATCGCCGGCGCACCGCGCGCGCGGCGTCGAGATCCTCGGCGTCGAGC
>JBQCJR010000261.1:0-5917 GCA_051952595.1 Kofleriaceae bacterium | reverse complement strand
TCTCGTCGCTCTCGTCGCTGCCGTCGCTGCCGTCGTCGCTGCCGTCGTCGCCCTCGCTCTCGTCGTCGCCGTCGCCGTCGCTCTCGTCGTCGCGCTCGCCGTCGCCGTCGCCGTCGCTCTCGTCGCTGTCGTCGTCGCCGAGGTCGTCGTCGCCGAGGTCGTCGTCCAGCTCGTCCAGGTCCGGCGCGAGCTGCAGCGCGATCCCGAAATCGGTCACCCGGATTCGCCCGTCCTCGTCGACCAGCACGTTGCTCGGCTTGAAGTCGCGATGGATCAGCCCCACGCGGTGCGCCGCCCGCAGGCCGGCGCCGGCGGCCGCGAACGCGGCGAGGGCCTTGGCGTTTGGTACGTCCTCGAGCGTGCGGCCGCGGACCAGCTCCATCACCAGGAACACCTGGCCCTCGAACGTGCCCACCTCGTGCACCGAGACGACGTTGGGGTGGGATAAGCGCGCCATCGCGCGCGCTTCGCGGAGCAGCCGCTGCCCGGCGTTCGAGGACGCCCGCCGGCCGAGCACCAGCTTGATCGCCACGCGGCGGTCGAGCGCCGGGTCGTGGGCCTCGACGACCAGCCCCATGCCGCCGCGTCCGACGACGCGTTGCACCACGAACCGGTCGATCGTCTGGCCCTCCAGCCACGCGGTGTCGTCCGCGGGCTCGTGTGCCGGCGCGTCTTCGAGCACGCGGGTTTCGGTGGGCACTCCGGGGTTCATGTCGGAGATCTCGACGAGCGTATCACCCGACTTGGCTGCACTGTGCAACGTGCAACAGGTGCAACGCCGTGCCATGGTGCAACTTCACCGGACGTTCCGTGGGAGCGCAGTTTGCCTGGCGGGAACGGCGCGCACATGTACCCGGTGGCCCCCTGGTTGCAAATCGCGCGCGCATGTCCTCCGACGACCAGACGCCCTTCGTGCCCGCTCCTCCAGCGGGGTCTCCCGCGCCGGCGCCCGCGCAGGCGGACTACGTGCTCGGCTACGTCCAGCAGGTCCTGTCTTCGTCGTCGGCCGGGGACTCCACGCTCGACGAGGAGACGCAGATCGTCACCCCGCCGCTGGCCACCCCGCGGCACGTCGCGCCGGCTCCCGCCACGCCCGCGCCGATGCCGCGCGTGACCACGCCCGCGCCGATGCCGCGCGTGACCACGCCCGCGCCGATGCCACGCGTGATCACGCCCGCGCCGCTGATGCACGGATCGCTGACGCCGCCGTCGATCCCGGCGTACGAGGCGACCCACATCGCCTCGATCGCCGAGCTCGAGTCGCCGGCGGCGCGCGCGTCGCACGAGGCGACGCAGCTCGCGCCGTTGCCCGACGTGCTCGCGGCACCGCCTGCCGCGGGCGCAGCCCACGAGGCGACGCAGCTCGCGCCGGTGCCGGATCTGTTCGGCGCGCCGCCCACCGAGATCGAGCTCCCTCCGTTCGAAGCGGCGCCGTCGCCGCCCGCCGCGCCGTACGAGGCCACGCACGTGGCAGCGCCCGCGTATCCGCGGGGCGCGCCGCACGACGCGACGCAGCTCGCGGCGCAGGCTTACGCGGGCGCCGATCCGCGCGCCGCCATCGGTGGGCCGAGCGCGGCGTACACGGGGCTCGCGCCGGGCGCCCCGGGAGCCGGCGGACCGAGCGCGGCGTACGCGGCGTATCCGTACGTCGATCCGGCGCACGTGGTCTCGCTGCCCTTCGCGCCGGAGCCACCGCGCGCCGAGGTCTCGATGGCCGCGATCCGCTCGCTCCTGATCGCTGTCGCGTTGCTCGCGATCGGCGTCGCGGCGCTGCTCGCGATCGCCGACTGACTGGGGTGCCCACACCCGTCCGCGGCGGCGACTCCCGCCCCTGACTACAGCACCTGCCACCACGAGCCAACCGCCCGAGATCCATCCGAGAATGGTCTCGCGGACACCGGCGTGTACCGGCGCGCGTGCGGGCATCGCCGTTGCACGAATGGCTCGCCCATGAGCTTCACGAGGGTCGCGCTCGCATCTGCCTTGCTCGGACTGGGACTCGCCGGCTGCGCCGCGAACAGCGACGGCGACGCGCCTCCGACCCTCGAGATCACGAGCCCGCAGCGCGGCACGTTCACCTCGGACGACGCGATCACGGTGACCGGCCGGGTGCGCGACGAAGGCCCGGTGCAGCTCTCGATCAACGGCACCGAGGTGGTGCCCGCCGCGGACGGCTCGTTCACCGCGACGATCCCGGTCGCTCCCGGCATCGCGTTCCTCGAGACCCGCGCGGTCGACCGCGCCGGGCAGGCGGTCCGCGACGTGCGCGCCGTGCTCACCGGCGACCAGGCGCCGACCGATGGCAGCGAGCCGGCGCCGATCGGCGCGCGCGCGGGCACCGAGGCGCTCGGCAAGATCGGCGACGCGATCGCGACCGCCGCGGAGGCGATCGACTTCACCGCCGCGGTCAAGGCGATGAACCCGGTCTACGAGAACACCGGCTGCCTCGGCGCCAAGATCGACGTCACCAGCGTCGCGCTCTCGAACATCGACCTCGCGCTGACCCCGAAGGCCGGCGCGATCACCACCGCGGTCTCGATCGACAACGTCGTCGTGAAGATGCACGCGAACTTCAAGGTCGCGTGCGTCGGCGGCAGCACCAACATCACGGTGCGCAGCTCGAAGGCGCGGATCCGCGGCGACCTCGGCGTCGCGATCCGCGGCAGCAAGCTCGCGACCTCGCTCGCCGGGACCACGGTCGCGCTCGACGGGTTCTCGATCGACGTCGGCGGCGTGCCGGGCGCGATCGAGGATCTGCTCAAGAACAAGGCGCGCGAGGCCGTCGAGAACAGCCTCACCAACGTGATCCGCGATCGCGTGCCGCCGATGGCGAACGACGCGCTGGCCGGGCTGATCGCGCGGCCGTTCGACGCCGCGATCCTCGGCAAGCAGACCCGGATCGCGGTCGCGCCGAGCGCGATCGAGGTGTCGCCGTCGGGGCTGTTCGTCGCGGTCGAGACCCGGCTCTCCGTCGAGGGGGGCGAGGGCGGCACGTTCGCCTCGACCCCGGCGCCGCTCGCGCCGAGCCTGCTCGCCTCGGCCGCGGGCCTCGGGGTCGCGGTGGCCGACGACGCCGCGAACCAGCTGCTCGCGGGCCTGTGGGCGGCGGGCGCGTTCGATCTCTCGCTGCCGATCGACGCGGTGGGCCCGGTCGCCGCGCTGCTCGACGACGACGCGCGCACGCTCGAGGTCCGGCTGTCGCTGCCGCCGACCGCGACCACCGAGGGCGCCGCGGAGCTCGCGATCGGTGATCTGATCGTCACCACGCGCGACGCCGCGGGCGCCGAGGTCCAGCGCCTCGCGCTGTCGGTGCGCACCGAGGTCTCCGCGGTGCCGTCCGCCGGCAAGCTCGCGCTGACGCTCGGCGCGCCCGAGGTCCACGCCCAGGTGCTGCTCCAGAGCGACGCGGTCGACCGCCCGCTCGCCGACGAGCAGGTCGAGGGCATCGTGACCGGCGTGTGGGGCCTGGTCGGCAACATGGCTTCCGACGCGCTCGGCAAGCTGCCGATGCCGGCGGTCGGCGGGGTCCAGCTCGGCGCGCCCACCGTCGAGGGCCGGGACGGCTTCCTGGTCGCCGACGTCGGGCTGTGACGCGCGCGGCCCGCGCGATCCATCGGGATTGACGATGGATCGACGCGGCGTCAGTGTCCGCGCATGGACGACGCCGCGCAGTTCGCCGAGCTGTTCCCGGCGCTCTACCTCCGCCTGCATCGCCGCGATCGCAAGCGCGACGAGATGACCGGCGCGACCCGCGCGGCGCTGCTCCACCTCGCCAACACCGGGCCGCTCGCGATCGGCGAGATCGCCCGGCACTTCGATCGCGCGCAGTCGGTGGTCAGCGAGATCGTCGATGGGCTCGAGCGCAAGGGCTGGCTCGAGCGGATCCGCGATCCACGCGATGGCCGGCGCACCCTGGTGTGGCTCACCGAGGACGGGCTCGCCGCGCTCGATCGCGAGCGCCAGGTGCTGTCGGCCGAGCGCGTCGCGCGCGCGATGGCGGCGATGACCGCCGCGGATCGCGCCGCGCTGCTGCGGGGGATGCGCGCGCTCGTCCAGGCAGCCGACCAGCTCACCGAGGAGGACCGACATGAGTGATCCCCAGCACGCCCATTCCTGCGATAGCTGCAGCATGCCGATCGAGAGCGGCACGTACTGTCGCTACTGCGTCGACGCGACCGGCCAGCTCCAGCCGTTCGAGGAGCGGTTCGAGCGCATGATCGCGTGGCAGCAGCGGCGCTCGCCGAACGCGTCGCGCGCCGAGCTCGAGGCGGCGACCCTGGCGTTCCTGCGTCGGATGCCGGCGTGGAAGGACCACCCGCGGGTCAAGGCGCCGGGCTGACGCGTCACAACCGGCGGCGTCACAACTGGCGGCGCAGCGCGTGTAGGCGCTCGAGGAACGGCACGCCTTCCGGGCCGGCCTCGGCGAGCGCGGGCTCGGCGAGGTCGATCAGCGTGCGCACCTCGGCGCGCTCGCCTCTCGAGGCGTGGATCGCGCGTGCGAGCAGCAGCCGGGCGCTCGCGACAACCACCGGATCACCATCGTGGCCTGCGAGCAGCCCGAGGGCCGTGCGCAGCGGCGGGATGGCGGCGGCCGGGTGGCCGAGCCGCATCTCGGCATCGGCGATCCCGATGTACGAGTTCGCGTTCTCGAAGTAGTCGGGCGCCGTGATCCGCGAGCGGGCCTCGAGCGCGCGGCGAAAGCTGGCGAGCCCCTCGCGCAGCCGTCCGAGCTCGAGCAAGGTCTCGCCGATATTGTCGAGCGCCGACGGGATCTCGTCGAGCCCGCCGTTGACCTGCTCGAGGATCGCCAGCGCGCGCCGGAACGTGGCCAGCGCCTCGGTGTACTGGGCGAGGTCGTGCTGCACGTATCCGAGGCCGAGCACCGCCGACGCCAGCCTGCGCTGGTCGCCGGGATCGCGCTCGAAGATCGCGACCGCGCGGTGCTGCGCCTCGAGCGCCTCGGCGGGGCGGTCGAGGTTGTTGAGCGCGTAGCCGCGCATGATCTCGAGCTCGCCGATCCGCGGGTGATCCGGGCCGAGCACCGGCATCGCGATCGCGAGCGCGCGCTCGGCGCTGGCGAGCGCCTCGGCAGGGCGGCCGAAGCTGAGGTGGACCGCCGCGATCGCGCCCAGCGTGACCCCGAGGTCGGGGTGCCGTGGTCCGAGCGCACGCTCGGTGACCTCGAGCGCCTCGGTCATCCGCGCGAGCCCGCCGGCGAAGTCTCCCTGCGCCGCCAGGGTGCGCCCGAGGCTGTGCAGCGCGCGGGCGGTCGCGCGGTTCTCGGGGTCGATCTGCTGGCGCATGTGGAGCGCGCGCTCGTACTGGACGCGCGCGGCGGGGAATTGCGACTGGGCGTATCGGATGTGTCCGATGTAGGTCGCGAGCCGCGCGGCGACATCCGGATCTCCGCCGGCGCGCGCGAGGCTGGTCTCGGCGTGGAACGCCCACTGCAGGCCGTCTTCGAACCGCTGCTGCAGCTCGCCCACCACGTACACCAGCTCGACCGCGGCGCGCGCGGCGAGCAGGTCGTCGCGGCCGGCGCCCGCGGCGGCGAACGCGTCGCGCAGCGAGGCCTCGGCGGGCGCGGTCGTGCCGGCGCCGGCGCGTGCCTCGCCGAGCAGGAACAGCGCGGCGGCGCGCGTCGGTTGGTGGTCGAGTGAGGCCGTGCGCGCGACGGCGCGGGTCGCGATCTAGAGCGCGGCCGGCCATCGCGCGGCGTCGCGCGCCGCGCGCCCGCGGGCGAGCTCCCGATCGATCTCCGCCACCGCGGCGGCGTCCTTGCCGGTGGGCAGCGGCACCGGCGAGAGCAGCGCCGTCGCGTTCGAGCACTCGTCGAGCTGGGGCAACCGGTCGACCGCCGCCGTGGCCTCGACCAGCGACGCGGCGGTGGTGGTCGAGAGCACGCCGGCGAGCTCGT
>JBQCJR010000260.1:0-4849 GCA_051952595.1 Kofleriaceae bacterium | reverse complement strand
CGTCGACGATCACCTGCTCGCCGCCGCGCAGCCCGTCGGTGACCAGCCACGAGTCGCCGACCGCGCGATCGGTGGTCAGCTGGCGGCGCTCGACCTTGCCGGCCTTGTCGATCACGAGCGCCATCGGCCGGCCGCTCTGATCGCGGGTGACCGCGCGCTGCGGGACCAGGATCGCCTGCGGGTTGGTGCCCTCGTCGATCCGGGCGCGCACGAACATGCCGGGCAGCAGCTCGCCCTTGGGGTTGGGCACGATCGCGCGCAGCGAGATCGAGCCGGTGGTCTGATCGACGCTGACGTCGGCGAACTGCAGCGTGCCGGGCGTGCCGTACTCGCGGCCGTCCTCGAGCACGATCGTCACCTTGGCCTCGCCGTCGGCGGTGGTGAGCGCGCCGCTCTCGATCGCGCGCCGCATCCGCAGCGCGTCGGCGCTCGACCACGTGACGTCGACGTACATCTTGTCGAGCTGCTGCACCGTCGCGAGCAGCGTCGCGGTCTGGGCCTGGACGTAGGCGCCCTCGGTCACCTCGGCGCGGCCGATCCGCCCCGACAACGGCGCCTTGACCACGGTGAAGTCGACGTTGATCCGCGCCGCCTTGACCGCGGCGCGCGCGGCGGCGACGTCGGCCTGCGCGGTCTTGAGCCGCGCGTTCGCGTCGTCGAACTCCTGGCGGCTGATCGCGTTGGACTCGATCAGCTTCGCGTAGCGCTCGGTCAGCGACTTCGCGACGTCGACGGTCGCCTCGGCGCGGGCCAGCTGCGCCTGCGCGCTCTCGAGCGTTGCCTGGTAGGGCGCCGGATCGATGCGGAACAGCGTGGCGCCTTCCTTGACGTCCGCACCCTCGGTGAACAGGCGCTTCTGGACGATGCCGTTGACGCGCGCGCGAACCTCGGCCACCCGGAACGCCGACGTTCGGCCGGGCAGCTCCTTTGTGAGGGTGACCGGCTGGGGCTGCACGGTGATCACGCCGACCTGAGGCGGCGGACCCGCCGGGCCGGCGGCCGCGGCGGTGGGGGTAGCTTTGTCGCTCTTGCACGCGGCCAGCGGCAGCGCGAGAGACAGGACGACCAGGGACGATGAGAACTTCACGACGGCCTCTCTGGGAAACTCGGAAGGGACTCTGAAAGCTCAGGTGGGCTGCTCGGCCTCGTAGCGATCGAGGCGGCGCTCGATCGACGCGAACGCATCGCTGCATCCGGCGAGGTCGTCGGGCGTGAGGTCCTGGAGCAACCGGCGCTCGACCTCGACCATGATCTCGTACACGCGCGACGCGAGCTGGCGCCCCTCGGGCGTCAGCTTCACCTGCTTGACCCGGCGATCGCCATCGACGTCGGTGCGCTCGACCAGCCCCTTCTCCTCGAGGTTGTCGAGCAGGCGGACCAGCGCGGGGCACCCGATCTGGAGCGACTCGGCGAGATCGCGCTGGCGCGGCCCGTCCTTGAGCGTCGCGAGGTGGAGCAGGGGGCGCCAGGTCGCCTGAGACAGGCCAAACGCCTCGAGCTCGGCGTCGACCTGGGCTCGCCAGCGCCGCGCGATCACGACCAGCCGGTATCCGAACCGGCCGTGAAACGAGAGCTTGAGCGGGGTCTGCATCAGGAAATCGTTCGCGTGTGAACGATTCACTAGCAATCAAATCACGGCACGCCAACGCGACGCGCATGCGACAGATCGCCCTGTCGCAACCCTAACCAGGCGTACCTACGGGCTTGTGCCTCGATATTGATTTTTGTGTCGCGGCGGAGCGCCGCAGGCGGCGCGGGCTACGCGGCCGTCGGCAGCATGATCGTCACCGTGGTGCCGACCCCTTGCTCGCTCTCGATCCGGAACCGGCCGCCGGCCGTGCCGATCAGCCGCTGGCACTGCGCCAGCCCGAGCCCGGTGCCCTCGGCCCGCGTGGTGAAGAACGGCGTGCCGGCGCGGTTCAGCACCTCCGGCGTCATGCCGACGCCATCGTCGCGGACCTGCAGCTCGAGCATGCCCTCGTTGGTCCGCGCGCGGATCGAGACCTTGCCGTGTGGCACGCCGCGCGCCGCGACCGCCTGGGCGCCGTTCGCCACCACGTTGATCAACACCTGGGTCAGCTCGGTCGGCGACATCCGGACGTGTGGCAGCGTGCGCGGGCCCTCGTAGCCGATCGACGCGCGCGCGGTGATCGTCATCTCCTGGCACACCGCCATCGCGTGGCGCACGATCGGCAGCGGATCGATCGGCTGCATCGGCTGGCTCGGATCGCGTGGCCGGCCGAGGTCGCGCAGGCTGTTGATCATCTCGGTGAGGTGCAGCGTGGAGGTGCGCAGGTCGGTGGTCACCGGCTCGAGATCGCCGACCAGCTCGAGCAGCCGGCGGCGCACCGAGGGATCGAGCTGGGTGCGCTCGAGTGCGACCTGCAGCGTCGGGGTCGCCAGCGCGAGCTCGCGCAGGTGCTCGATGTTGACCAGCAGCGACATCAGGGGCTGCTTGAGATCGTGGACCAGCATGCCGGCGATGCTGCCCAGCGTGGCGAGCCGCTCGGTCTCGAGCAGCCGGCGGTGCAGCGCGGCCGAGTCGCGCCCGAACGTCCACGCCTCGCACGCCCAGCGCAGCACCTGGACCACCTCGGCGCGCTCCCACGGCTTGATGATGTAGCGCGCGACCAGGCCCTCGTTGATCGCGCGCAGGATCGGATCGACGTCCTTGTACGCGGTGACCACCATGCGGATGGTCTGCGGGTGCTTCTCCTTGACGATCCGCAGCAGCTCCTCGCCGGTCATCCCCGGCATGCGCATGTCGGTGACCAGCACCGCGACGTCGTGCACGTCGAGCAGCGACAGCGCGGTCTGCGCGTCGGGGGCGGTGAGCAGGTTGAACTCCGAGAGCGACTGCTCGAACACGATGCGGTTCGCCCGCTCGTCGTCAACGTAGACGACGAGAGGGCCGGTGCGGGGAGGCGTCAGCGCTGGCATATCCTTCGACTCGAAACCGGCCGGATGATCACATCGCGCTGGCGGTCGCGTCCAGCGCGGAGTGGTGCGGCAATTCGATCGCGAACACCCCGCGCGCGTCGCGGTCCCGGATCTCGAGCACACCCCCGTGGCGGTGGATGATGTCGCGCGCCATCGAGAGCCCCAGTCCGGTTCCTATCCCGGGAGGTTTCGTCGTGAAGAACGGCTGGAACACGCGCTCGCGCAGCTCGGTCGGCACGCCGGGACCGCTATCGGTGATCTCGAGCACGGCGCGCTCGCCGACCACGCGGCCGCGCAGCTCGACCCAGCCGCCGCGGCCCGCCGCGTACGCCGCGTTCTCGATCAGGTTGGTCAGCACCTGGGTGAGCAGCGGCGGCGCACATAGCACCGGCTCGTCGATCGCGATGTCGATCCGCATGTCCACGCCCGACGTCCCCTGGGCGAGCGACACCGAGCGCTGGATCAGCGGCAGCATCGCCGCCGGGCGCAGCTCGAGCTGCACGCCGTCGCTGCGGAACCCGAGCAGCTGGCGCGACAGGAACGCGATCTGCTCGGCGCACCCACCGATCACCTCGAGCAGCTGGCCGACCGGGTGCTCGGGATCCTTGAGCTCCTCGGGCAGCAGCTGGGCCAGCGGGTGCAGCGCGTTGACCACCCCGTTGGCCGGGTTGCGCAGCTCGTGGGCGAGCCCCGAGGTCAACACGCCGAGCGCCGAGAGCTGCTCGGCGCGGTGCAGCCGGAGCGCGAGGTCGCGCATGCGGAACTGGGCGCGCACCCGCGCCTTCAGCTCGTGGGGATCGAACGGCTTGGTGATGTAGTCGACCGCGCCGGCCTCGAGCCCGGCGACGCGGGTGCCGAGGTCGAGCATCGCCGAGAGGATGACGATCGGCGCCAGCCGGTCGCCGGTCAGCTCGCGGAACCGCTGCGCCAGCTCGATCCCGGTGAGCCCCGGCATGTCGACGTCGGTGATCAGCAGCTCCGGCTGGTGCTGCTTGACCAGCTCGACCGCGGCCGCGCCGTCGTGCGCGACGATCACGGTGTACTCCTCGGCGAGCAGCCGCGCGATCATCTCGGCGAGCCGCGCATCGTCCTCGGCGAGCAGCACCGTGCCCACCGAGGCGCCGACCGGCACCAGGCGCGCGCCGCACGCGATCGGCGGCTCGGCGCTGCGCGGATCGTCGACCAGCTGCAGCTGCAGCGGCGCGGTCGGCGCGTCGCCCACGCGCGCCGTGCTCGGCAACAGCACGCGCAGCTCGCTGCCGCCGGTCGCGCGGGGCAGGGCGTTGATCGTGCCGCCGTGCGCCTCGACCAGCTGCTTGGCGAGCGACAGCCCCAGGCCGGTGCCGGACTTGCGGCGATCCTCGCCCTCGGAGCGCTCGAACCGGCCGAACAGCCGCCCGGCCAGCTCGTCGGCGATCCCCGGCCCGGTGTCGAGCACCGAGATCCGGATCCCGTCGGCGCCGTCCTCCAGCTCGATGTCGATCCGGCCGCCGTGGGGCGTGTACTTGACCGCGTTCGACACCAGGTTGGTCGCGACGCGCTCGATCGCCACCGGATCGACCAGCGCGACCAGCGACCCCGGCGTGATCGCCGCGAGCGCCAGCCCGGCCGCCTCGGCCAGCGGCCGCCACGCCGACGCCAGCTGACCGACCAGGCCCGCGAGGTCGGTCGGCTCGGGGTTGGTGCGCAGCTTGCCCTCCTGGCCGGCCGCGAGCAGCAGCAGCTCGTCGACCAGCCGCACCAGCTTGCGGGCGGCATCGGTCACCGCGCCGAGGCTCGCCCGCGCGCGCCGATCGAGCAGCTTGCCCGCGCGGTGCTCGATGTCGCCGGCCGCCAGCATGACGATCGAGAGCGGCGTGCGGATCTCGTGCGAGATGTTGCCGAAGAACCGCTCGCGCGCGCCCTGCGC
>JBQCJR010000259.1:0-5445 GCA_051952595.1 Kofleriaceae bacterium | reverse complement strand
ATCGATCGCGCGTGGCGTGCGTGTAGCCGAAATCCCCACCGCGCGAGCGTTCTCGGCGTGGGCTACACTGCGGTCCGATGCGGTTGGTTTTCCAAGGGTCACGCAGCGCACTGCTCGCAGTCGCGCTGATCGGCTGCGCGAGCGGCAACAACGGCGGGGACGTGGACGCGGCGGTTGGCACCGACTCCCGTCCCGATGCGCCATCGTGCAACGATCTCCCGTGCGACGCGCTCCACGTGGCACCCTCGGGCAACGACGGCAATCCCGGTACGCGCGAGTTGCCGATCAAGACGATCGCGTCCGCGATCTCGCGCGCGGCGCCGTCCAAGCAGGCGGTGTTCGTGCGCGCCGGGACGTACGACGAGGCGATCGCGATGGTCGCGGGAGTCTCGGTCTACGGCGGCTTCGACGAGATGTGGAAGCGCAACCCCGCCGTGACCACCGAGATCTCGAGCGCCGGCCCGACGGTGCGGTTCGACGGGCTCGCCGAGCCCACGGTGCTCGACAACGTGACCGTCAAGTCGGCGGACGCGACCGGCGTCGGCGCGAGCTCGATCGCGATCGTGGTGACCAACTCGCCGAAGATCGAGCTGAACGACGTGACCGTGGTGCCGGGCAGCGGCGGCGCCGGCCTGGACGGCAACGACGGCGCGAACGGCGCACCCGCGGGAGCCGACGGCACGATCGGCAAGCCCGGCTGCGAGGACTCCGGTGGGTTCTGCTCGAGCTGTAGCCGCCCGGCCGGCGGGGCCGGTGGGTTCTCGTTCTGCGGCCGCACCGGCGGGCGCGGCGGTGATGCCGGCCACGGCTCGAACGGCGGCCTGGCCGGCGGCACCGGGCTGATCGGCACCGCCGGCGGGGGCGGCGCTCCGGGCAGCCGCCAGAATGGTATCGGGGGCAACGCCGGCGCGTTCGGCGGTCACGGCGCACCCGGCGGCGGCGGCGCCGAGGTCGGCGTGTTCGTCGACGGGGCGTACTCGCCCGCGCGCGGCGGCGATGGCTCGGCGGGCGGCGATGGCTCGGGCGGCGGCGGCGGCGGTGGGGGTGGCGGCGGCACGACCGACTGCGATTCGTACGGCTCCTCGGGCGGCGGTGGTGGCGGCGGTGGCTGCGGCGGTGCCGCCGGCACCGGTGGTGGGGGTGGCGGCGGCTCGTTCGGCGTGATCGCGATCGACTCCACCGTGGTGATCAAGTCGTCGATGGTGGTCGCGAGCCGCGGCGGCGCCGGTGGGCGCGGTGGGCGCGGCGGCACCGGCACCGCGGGTGGCACCGGCGGCGCCGGTGGCCCGTACGGCGGCAGCGGCGAGCAGGACGACGGCGGCAACGGCGCGCGCGGCGGCAACGGCGGCGCGGGTGGCAACGGCGGCGGTGGCGGCGGTGGTGGCGGCGGCCCGTCGGCGGCGCTGGTGTGCCTCGGCACCGCGACGATCACGATCCCGCAGACCATGCTGGTCGCCGGCACCGGTGGCGCGGGCGGTCCGTCGCCGGGCAGCCCGGGCGCCAACGGCGTGGCGACCAACGCGATCGGCTGCTCGTTCTTCTAGCGCTACCACTCGCGGCGCCCGAGCCAGCCGCGCCGGCGGAAGATCCAGATCTGGATCGCCACGCCGACGCCGAGCGCGCCGCACAGCGCCCAGAACCCCCAGCTGTCGTCGCGCAGCGGGATGCCGCCGACGTTGACCCCGAGCAGCGTGCACACGAAGCCGATCGGCAGGAACACCGCCGTGATCAGCGAGAGCACGTAGAGCCGCTGGTTCGTGGTCTCGGTCAGCCGCGACGCCAGCTCCTCCTGGGTCACCGCGGCGCGGTCGCGCGCGGCGTCGAGCTCCTCGATCGCGCGGGTCATCCGGTCGGCGGTCTCGACGATCCGCCGGCGGTGGTCGGCGTCGAGCCACGGCACGGTGAGCTGGGCCAGCTTGGCGAGCGCCTCGCGCTGCGGCGCGAGGAACCGGCGCAGCGCGATCGCTTGGCGCCGGTGGTCCGCGAGCTGGGCGCGCAGCTCGCCGCGCGTCGAGGCGAGCGCCTGATCCCCGGACGCCGCGACCTCGTCGCTCAGCAGATCGACGCGCCCCACCACGTGATCGACGATCCGATCGACCAGCTCGGTGACCAGCTCGCCCGTGCTCGCCGGGCCGCGCCCGCGCGCCGCGGCCTCGACCAGCGACTCGAGCGAGCGCGAGCGGCGGTGGCGCATCGTGATCAGCCGGTCGCGCTCGGCCCACACCCGGATCGAGATCATGTCCTCGGGCTCGGCGCCCTGGTTCTGGTTGATGCCGCGCACGATCAGCATGAGGTGCTCGCCGGACGCCACCGCGCGCGGCCGCGGATCGCGATCGAGCAGCGCCTCGCGGAGCAGCGGATCGATCCCGGAGCGCTCGTCGAGCCACGCCGCGGCGTCCTGCTCGGTGTAGTCGAGGTGCAGCCACAGCGGCCCCTCGCCCGCGGTCCAGCGCGCCACGCCCTCCCAGTCGAGCGCCCGCGCGCCGCCCGCCGCGCCGAGGACGAACGCGTTCAAAAGCCCGGTCGACATCGAGGTCGGTTGTACTACGCTCGGCGGATGGTACGTCGCGCCGCGCTCGTGGGGATCCTGGCGCTCGCCGGCGCGGCGCACGCCGAGTCACCCGCGCAGCCCACGCGGCCGCCCAAGGACAGCGACCTGGTCGACGTCGCCACCGCGATCCCCGACGCGGTGCTCGATCTGCGCTACGCGACCGAGGACAACTTCACCGGCGCGGTGCTGTACCCGGTCGCGCGCTGCAAGCTGCGGCGCGCCGTCGCAGCCCGGCTCGCCAAGGTCGCCGCGGCGCTGCGCGCGCACGACCGCCGGCTGCTGCTGTGGGACTGCTACCGCCCGACCTCGATCCAGAAGGAGCTGTGGAAGCGCGTCCCGGATCCGCGCTACGTCGCGAACCCGCGGGTCGGCTCGAAGCACAGCCGCGGCGCGGCGGTCGATCTCGCGGTCGTCGATCTCGACGGCAAGCCGGTCGAGCTGCCCACGAAGTTCGACGAGTTCTCGAAGGCCGCGCACCGCGCGCGTGCGCTGGCCGGCGCGCGCGGCGCCGAGGCTCGGCGGTTGTCCGAGGCGATGCTCGAGGCGGGGTTCCTCGCGATCCCCACCGAGTGGTGGCATTTCGACGCACCTGAAAGCGCGAAATACCCACTCTCGGACGAGCCTCTGTAGCATCGAAGGGGCGTGGACACACCGATCCCCTACTATCCGGTGAACGACCTCGGCCCGCTGATGAAGGGCCTGGTGATCGGCGGCGTCGGGATCCTGCACGTCTTCCTCGCCCAGCTCGCGATCGGCGGTGGCGCGCTGCTCTACGCGATGGAGCGGGTCGCGCAGCGCGGCGATCGCGACGCGCGCTCGTTCGTCGATGGCTACTTCAAGTGGCTGGTGCTGATCAGCTTCGTCACCGGCGCGCTCACCGGCGTCGCGATGTGGTTCACGACCATCCAGGTCGGCGCGCGCACGATCGGGCTCATGATCGACGAGTTCCACTGGCTGTGGGCCACCGAGTGGGTGTGGTTCTCGATCGAGATCGTCGCCGGCTACGCGTTCTACCGGTTCGGTCCGCGGCTCTCGGACCGCGCGCGCCGCCGGCTGCTCGGGACCTACGCGATCGCGTCGTGGATGAGCCTGTTCTGGATCAACGGGATCCTGTCGTGGCAGCTCACGCCGGGCGGCTGGCTCGAGGGCGGTGGGATGTGGGCCGGGTTCTTCAACCCGAGCTTCTGGCCATCGCTGCTGTTCCGCACCGCGGTCGCCGGGACGCTCGCGGCGCTGGTCGCCTGCATCGTGATCAACACGATGGACCTGTCGCGCGAGCGGCGCGGCCAGCTGATCCGCCGGGTGTCGTGGTTCGCCGCGCCGATCGCCGCGATGCCGCTGCTCGCGCTGTGGTTCCTCGCGGCGATCCCGGAGGACAGCCGCGGCTGGCTGCTCGGCGGCAGCCTGCCGATGACGATGTTCGTCGGCGTTGCTGCCGGTGCGTCGACGCTGATCGGCGGCTACGTGGTCGTCGGGCTGATCGCGAAGCGGCTCTACATCAACGGCGCCACCGCGACCCTGCTGCTCGCGCTCGCGTTTGGTGCGACCGCGGCCGGCGAGTTCGTGCGCGAGGGTGCGCGCAAGCCGTTCACCGTGCGCGGCGTGTTGTACTCGACGTCGCTGACCCCGGCCGAGGTCGAGCGGCTGCGCCAGACCGGCGCGACCACGATCGATCCGTACCCGCTGCGCGACGAGGCGCGCTATCCGACGCCGCAGCTGGTGCGCGGCGCCAAGGTCCACCGCGCGCTGTGCGATGCGTGCCACACGATGCGCGGGGCGAACGCGCTGGTCCACCTCGTCGGGACCTGGACCGACGACCAGATGCGGCTCAATATCGCCAAGCTCCAGCGCACCAAGGGCTTCATGCCGCCGTTCGCCGGCAACGCCGAGGACGTCGAGGCGCTGGTCCAGCTGCTGCGCTGGGAGCGCGCCGGGGCGCCACGCATCGATGCGTCCGCGACCGCGCCGCCGGATCCGGCGGTGCTCCAGCAGATCCAGGCCTGGCTCGACGAGGCCGGCACCGCGCCGGCAGGAGGTCCGCTGTGATGTGGCCATTCACCGGCGGCGCGACCTCGCTGTGGCTCGCGCTGTACCTGATCACGTTCGCGCTCCACGTGGTGTTCATCAGCTACGTCGTCGCGGGGACCGGCTACGCGCTGGTCCAGGCGCTGCGGCGCGCCGACGAGCCGCTCGCCGCGCAGATCCGCGACCGGCTGCCGTTCATGCTCGGCTGCGGGATCACCGCGGGCGTCGCGCCGCTGTTGTTCCTCCAGCTGCTCTACCAGCGCCGGTTCTACACCGCGAACCTGCTGCTCGGGCCGCGGTGGGGCGCGGTGGTGCCCGCGCTGATCGCCGGGTTCTACGCGCTGTACCTCGCGAAGGCGGCGATCCGGCCGCGCTGGCGCCGCGCCGCGCTCGCCACCGCCCTCGGCTGCTTCGGGTTCGTCGCGTGGTCGTGGACCGAGCTGCACCTGCTGATGCAGGACGAGCCGGCGTGGCGCGCGATGTACGCCGCCGGGACGCGGCTGTACGCCGAGGCCGGCGTGGCGCCGCGGCTGCTGCTGTGGCTCGGCGCGATGCCGACCCTGTTCGCGACCGTCGCGGTGTGGTGGACCGCGGGCGAGCAGCGCCGCCGGCTCGCCGCGCTCGCGCTCGCCGGCCGCGCGATCAGCGCCGCGGCGGCCGGCTGGTTGATCGCGCAGGGCGCCGGCATCGAGGGCGCCGCGCAGGGCTGGTTCTACGTGCTGTGCGCGGCGCTCGCGGTCGAGCTCGGCGCCTGGCTATGGATCTGGCGCGCACCGGACGCAGCCGGTGCGTTTGTCGCGACCGCCGCGGGCAGCGCCGCGCTGCTCGCCGGGGTGGTCGTGCGCGAGGCGCCGCGGCTCGCGGTGATC
>JBQCJR010000258.1:0-15977 GCA_051952595.1 Kofleriaceae bacterium | reverse complement strand
GCCCCGAGGCGCGGCTCCACCTGTACGGCAAGGACGCCCCAGCGCCCGGCCGCAAGATGGGGCACGTCACCCTGCTCGACGACGATACCGACCGCGCCCTGGTCACGGCGGAGGCGCTGATCGAGGCGCTGACTCCGCGCCCGTGATAGCGTTCCACCTCGGGAATGGCGACCCTGGTCTATTCGGACGCCGATGGCGTCGATCGCTCGTTCGCGCTCGGCGCCGAGCCGGTGATGGTGGGACGCGCAGCCGAGTGCGCGATCCGCAGCGAGGACCCGCGGGTCTCTCGAATGCATGCCCGGTTCTTCCTCGACCAGGGCACCCTGTGGGTCGAGGACCTCGGTAGCTCGAACGGGATCTTCGTCGGCCCGAACCGGGTCGCGCGGGCGCAGGTGCCGACCGGCGAGATCATCCTGGTGGGCAGCCTGATGATCCGGCTGATGCCGGCGAGCGGCACGCTGCCTCCGCCGGTCGGCCTGCACGGGACGCTGGCGTCGTGGCTCGAGCTCGAGCGCAAGGGGCGCGCCACCGTGGAGGAGGAGCGCAACGCGTTCGCGCGGCGGGTCGGCGAGCTCCACCAGCAGCTCGCCGAGCGCGCCGAGTGGTCGTCGAACGCCGAGGTCGAGACCTCGCAGCTGAACCGCGAGGTCCAGCGGATCCAGACCGAGCTCGAGGAGGCCGAGGCCGCGCGCTCGGTCGCCCAGCACGCCGCGGGCGAGGCGGCGCGCGAGTCCCAGGAGCTGCGCGACGAGCTCGACGAGCTGCGGCGCACCAGCCACGCCGAGCTGGAGGCGGTGCGGCTCGAGCTGGCGAAGGCCCGCGAGGCCACGCTGATGGCCGACACCGCGGCGGGCGTCGTGGTGGCCGAGAAGCTCGCCGAGGCGGACCTGGTGGTCGGCGGCCTGCAGCGCGAGCTCGCCGAGCTGAAGGCGCGGGCCGGCGCGCCAGATCCCGAGGTGGAGCGGCGCCAGCGCGAGCTGTCCGAGCAGCTCACCGCGGCGACCGCGCGCGCCGAGAAGGCGGAGAAGGAGCTGGCCGCGTCGCAGATCCGCGCGCAGGGCGCCGAGCGCAACGTGAGCCACGCGAGCTCGCAGTCGGCCAAGGCGGAGGCGCGCGCGGCGCAGCTCGAGCAGCAGCTCGCCGAGGCGGTCGCGCGCGGCAAGGCCGCCGACGACGAGCTGGCCGAGGCGCGCGAGCGGATCGCGGCGCTCGAGGCGCGGGTCGGCGCGGGCGATGCGCCGGTCCAGGCCGCCGAGGCGCGGGCGGCCAAGCTCGCCGGCGAGCTGGCCGAGCTGACCGCGCAGTTCGAGACCCGCCGCGATCGGCTGATCGAGCTCGAGCAGGCGGTCGCGACCGCCGAGACCACGACGCGAGCCGCCGCGGGCCGGATCAACGAGGCGCGCGCCGAGGCCGCCGCGGCGGCGGGCAAGCTCGCCGAGGCGGAGCAGCGGGTGGCCGCGCGCGACAAGCAGCTGGTCGCGCTTGGCGAGGCCGAGGCGACGATCGCGACCGCGACCCAGGCGCGCGAAGAGGCCGAGTCCCGGGCGTCCGCGTCGGAGGCGCGGTCGCGCGACGCCGAGCAGCGCGCCGAGGAGGCCGAGCAGCGCGCGAGCGCGGCCGATACGATGGCCAAGGCGATGGCCAAGGACGTCGCCGAGGCGCTGCGCCGCGCCGCCGATGCCGACGCGCGGACCCGGACCACCAGCCGCGAGATCAGCGATCTGGTGCGGCGGGCCGAGCAGGCCGAGGCGCGCAGCGCCGAGACCACCGGGGTGGCCGAGGAGTCCGAGCGCCGCGCGACCACCGCCGAGGCGCGGATCCGCGAGCTCGAGCAGCGGCTCGCCGACGAGCTGGCGGCGGCCCAGAAGGAGCTGGCCGGCAAGCTCGACGCGCGCGACAAGGAGCTGACCGGCAAGCTCGAGGCTGCGCAGCGCGAGCTCGCCGCCGAGCGCTCGACGGCGCTCGCGATGGTGGATCGCAAGACCCAGCTCGAGCGCGAGCTCGCCGAGGTCCGCGCCCAGCTGCCCGAGGCGGAGAAGCGCGCCGACGAGGCCGAGGCGCGGCTGGCCGAGCACGAGGTGCAGATCGAGACGCTCGAGGATCGGATCGAAGATCTCGAGAGCGAGATGGCGGTCGCCGAGACCGCGCACGCCGCCTCGCTCGGCGAGCTGCGCGAGGAGATCGCCGGGCTCACCACCCAGCTCGCCGAGGCGCGGACCGCGACCGGCCAGGCCGAGGCGGCGCTCGCCGACCTGCGCGGCCAGCTCGCCGAGCTCACCCGCCAGCTCGCCGCGGCGGGCGAGGCGCAGGCCACCGCCGAGGCCGCGCTGCACGACGCGCGGCGCGAGATCGAGGGCCTCTCCCGCGCCGCCGAGGCGCGCGATGGCGCGACGGAGGCCGAGCGCGAGCGGCTCGAGGACGCGCTGGCCCGCGCCGGCGAGGCGGAGCGCAAGATCGACGCGCTGACCGCGCGCGCCGAGGCCGCGGATCTGGCGATCGGCCGGGCGAGCGCGCTCCAGCGCCAGCTCGACGAGGCGCTGACCAAGCTGGCGTGGCTCGAGCGCGACGCGGCCCAGGCGCGCGAGTCCGGCCGCGCGAGCGAGCAGTCCGAGGCGCTCGCCAGCGAGCGGATCGAGGCCGCCGAGCAGCGCGCGCGCGACGCCGAGGGGCGCGGCCGCGCGCTCGAGGCGCGGCTGGGCGACGCCGAGCAAACGGCGGGCGAGGCAGCTCGTCGCGTGGGCGAGGCCGAGGCGCGGGCGCGCGAGGCCGAGGCGCGGGCGGGCGAAGCGGATCACCGCGTGGGCGAGGCGGAGCGCCGCGCGGGCGAGCTCGAGCGCCGGGCGGGCGAGGCGGAGCGCCGGGCGGGCGAGGCCGAGGCGCGGGTGCGCGAGGTCGAGGAGCGGGCGGACGAGGCGGAGCAGCGCGCCGATGACGCGGAGCAGCGGGCGGACGAGGCGGCTCAGCGGGCTAGTGAGGCGGTGCAGCGGGCTGACAACGCGGAGCAGCGGGCCGACAACGCGGAGCAGCGGGCCGACGGCGCGGAGCAGCGAGCCAGCGAGGCGGCGCAGCGGGCCGGCGAGGCGGCGCAGCGGGCTGGCGTGGTGCCCGCGCAGCTCGCCGCGATGCAGGCCCGGATCGACGAGCTGCAGCGCGAGAACGACGCCGCCGAGAACGTGCGCTCGTTCGCCGCCGAGACCGAGCGCGAGATCGCGCAGCTCCAGCGCGAGCTACGCGAGGCGCGCGCCAAGCTCTCCCAGATCGCGCTCGAGCGCGATCGGCTCGAGCTCGATCTGCGCGACGCGCGCGACGACAGCGAGACCACCAACCGCCGGCTGCCGGAGCACGATCCCGACGCGACGGCGCACCTCGACGTGCGCCGCTACGAGTCGATGCTCGCGAAGACCGGCGAGCTCGAGGAGATGGTCGAGCGGCTCCAGCGCGACGATGCGCAGCTGCGCAAGCAGCTCGCGGACGCCGAGGCGCGCGCGCGCGGCGGCGGCGGCGAGTCGACTCACACCGGCTCCGAGCTACCGGTCGAGCTCGCCGAGCACGTCAACGTGCTCGAGGAGTCGATCGACTCGCTGCGCGCGAACATGCGCGCGGCCAGCGACGAGACCGCGATGATGGATCAGACCGACTCGGTGGTCGCGGTCGCCAGCGCCGTCAGCTCGGCCGCCGAGCACATCGAGCGCGCGCGGGCCGCGGTGCGCGCGCTCGCGGCGTCGATCGGCATGGCCTAGGCCGGCGCCGGGGAGCGCCTCGTCAGGCCGGCAGGTCGCGCGGCACGCCGAGGAACACGCGGCCGACCTCCGCGGGCGGCCGGAGCGGCGTGACGAACGACGCCGCGATGCGCGGGTAGGGCTTCTCGGGGTGCGCGAAGCTGGCGACGGTCACGTTCGGCTTCTGGACCGCGAGGGCGACCGTGACGCCGCGCTTCTTCTGCAGCACGAGTGTGCCCGGCACCAGGTCGAGATCGGGTGCGCTCGCCGGGGCGCGGGCCTCGCTCGCCGCGACGAAGCTCGCCAGCGCGTCGGCGCGGCGCGAGGTCTCGGCGAGCCGCTCGAGCGAGTGCTCGGTCCACGCGGGGAACCGCCGGCGCGGCGCCTCGAGATCGAGCGAGGCATCCCAGCTGGCGCGCAGGCGGAGCCGGAGCCGCGCGAGCACGAGCAGCGGCGCAGCGCTCGCGATGCCGGTCCACGGACCGGTGCCGTGCTCCAGCGTCGCCACCGCCCACACGGCGTAGGCGTGGAGCCAGGCGAGCGCGCGGCCGAGCGCGCCGGTCTCGTCGAGCTCGCGGCCGGAGATCATGGCGAGCACGCCGGTCTCGCCGTCGCCGCCGAGCAGCGCGACGAGCTCGAGCAGCTCGCTGGCGTACCGGGGGGACGGCAGCGCTGGCGTGCCCGCGACCAGCGCGCCGCGCAGGGCCCGAAACAGCACCGGCGCGAGATCCTCGAGGAAGTAGCTCGGCTCGTACACCGCGGGGTTCGAGAGCAGGCGGAGCTCGGCGTCGCGATCGAGCGGCTTGATGTGGAGCGCCGCGCGGTCGCCGTCCACCAGCGGATCCGGCGCCGGGGCTTCGGCAGGCTCGGGCGGCGGCACGCGGGTGGCGCGTGCGAGCAGCTGCAGGTCGTCCTCTTCGTCGGAGCGCAGCTCGTAGCGGAACGCGGCCGCGCGGACCACACCCACGCGCATCGCGTCGGCGGCGCGCTCGAGCTCGGCGCGCAGCTCCGAGCGGTCGCGTCGAGGGTACAGCCGCTGGCGGAGGCGCTCGGTGGCCTCGACGGCGTCCGCCGAGTACGAGGCGCGCTGCGGATCCGGCTCGTCGTTCACCCAGCCGCGCAGCGCGCACACCAGGTAGCCCGGATGCTCGAACGCGCCCTCGCCGTCGAAGGCTGCGAACAGGTTCCGCCACGCGTCGTCGTCCTGCTGGTCGGTCGTGCGGATGAGCGCCTTGGCCTCCTTCACCATCCTGGCCTTCGTCCAGTCGACGTACGTGCCGGAGAGCACGACCTGGAGGTAGGGCTCCGGGGCGCTCGCGATCGCGTGCTCGAACCGCGCGAGCTGCGGCTCGAAGGCGCGGGAGAACACGTCGAGCAGCGTCGCGCGGCGCGCCCGGAGCCGCGCGAGCCCCGCCTCGCGCTCGGTCACCAGCGCGACGAACTTGGGCTTCGATCCCGCCATCGCGACGGCGCCCTGATCGAACAGCGCGAGCCACGCCGCGGGGATCGCCGGCCGTGCAAACGCGACCTCGCGGTCGCCGTCGCGGCGGCTCCAGCTCGGCGCGTGGTCCGCCCGGGCGACGAGTAGCGCATCGCTTCCCATGGCTCCGAGAGTACCGGAGGCGCGCGTCGCCCTGCTGATTGCATGGATCCGGCGACCCCCGCGCGACCCGGGGCGCCGGAAGCGGTCGCAGCGCATGGGACAGCGCCCGGCAAACTGCAAGTCGCGGTGTGGCGACTTGCAAGGGCAGGGCGGTGGCCCCCAGGCGGTTCGCGAGCTTGCAGCTGGCATGCCGGCTGCTCCGGTTGGGGCGTAGCGCGTGAAAGTCCTCGATCCGTCCTTCGATCGTGGTCACGACCTCGAGGAGCCCGCCGAGGTGATCTCTGCCATCGCGCGATGTATCGGGGCCGACGCGATCTCGAACGAGGTCGAGCGCCGGGCGCGCCGGGGCGAGCACGACGTGCCGGGGCTGTTCGCGCTGGTGGCGCGGCTGCGCCGCTATCTGCGCGAGCAGCGGCGCGCGCTGTGGAGCCGGGGCGATGCCAACGCGGTGCGGGTCGCCGAGCTGACCCGCGCGGCGGTCGCCGCCGAGCAGGCGATCCACGACCACCAGGCCACGTTCGCCGAGGAGCGCGCGCGGCTCGCGGCGCGGCTCGCGCACGCGCGGACCAAGCTCGTGATGAGCTGCACCGCGGACCTGCTCGAGGAGCTGACGAGCCAGCTCGCCGCGACCGAGATCACCGGGTCCGCGGCGCGGTCGGCGGCGATCGCGTTCGCGAACGAGCTGGTCCACCGCACCGTCGCGCGGTGGCGCGGCAGCCTGCGCGGCGAGGTCACCGCCTCGATCGAGGCCAGCTGCGCCGCGTTCGCGCACCAGCTGCGCCGCGCGCTCGATCCCGGCGAGCTCGCGGTCGCGATCACCGGCGCGCGCATCTCGATCGCCTCGGCGTACCGGTTCCAGCCGATCCCGGTGGCCGGCACCCGCCTCGGCGACGTGTTCCGGCCGCGCGCCGCGGTCCGCGCTAGCGCGCTCGAGCTCGCCTCGATCGCCGCGCGCGACGCGCTCGATCGCAACACCCGCAGCGTGGTCGACGACGAGCTGCACCGGCTGGAGGCCGCGCAGGACGCGCTCGCCGCGCGGCTGCGCGACAACGCCCACGAGCTCGCCGCGGCCAGCCGAGCCGCCGCCGAGCGCGCCGAGCAGCTGCGCGCCGGCGAGCCCGAGGTGCGCGACGCGCTGATCTCGCTGGTCGACGAGTGGACCGACCGCGTCTACGCGCTGGAGTGCCAGCTCGCCGAGCCGGGCAGCGCATGACCAAGCGCGGCCCGGTGCGGTTCCGCAAGCTCGACGCGATCGACGTGCTCGTCTACGTGCTGTGGGGCGCGCTCGTGGTGGCGCTGACCGGCGTGATCTGGTCGGTGCGGTAGCGGCGCCGGCTCAGATGCAGGTATCGCAGAGGCCACGCACGTGGACCTCGACCTGGCGCTGCTTGACGGCGCGTGGGGTGCGCGCGCGCGGCACCACGAAGTCCATCGCGGGCAGGCACTCGACGGTGCCGCACTCGGTGCACACGAAGTGTGGGTGCGCCATCGCGGCGTGCTCGTCGCGGATCACCTCGAACCGCCACACGTGATCGCCGACGTCGGTGCGCCGCACGAGGCCCGCCTCGGACAGATCGATCAGGTTGCGATAGATCGTGGCGGGATCCCACGCCTGGTTGGCGAGCCGATCGACGACCTCGGCGTGCGACATCGGTTGATCGCTGGCGCGCAGCAGGTCGAGCACGGCGAGGCGCGACGGCGTCGCGCGTAGGCCGCGATCGCGCACCGCCTTTCGAAGCTCGTCGAGCTTGGCCTTCGTCGTCGCCATGAACGCACTCTACGCCGCGGGTCGAATGGGTGCAACGAGCCGATCGGGGCGGAACCAGTCGCGGGGCCCGGTGCGCGCGAGATCCACCGCGATCCACGCGACGAGGATCCCGGCCGAGGCCCACTCGACCACGGGGTGCACGTGCGCCCCGAGCTGGTGCAGCGACGGCACCTCGCAAAGCGCGACCAGCGGCGACGCGGCGAGCGCGACCGCGCACGCGAGGGCGACGCCCGCGAGCCGGCGCACGGGCGATCGGGTGGCAAGCGCGAGCGGCAGCGCGCTCGCGAGCACGTACGCGCTCACCGTCGCGATCGCGGCGCCCTTGTGGAGCAGGATCGCCCCGATCACCGGCACGCCGGCGCCGCCGATCCGCACGAAGCCGCCCAGCATCGCCACGACGGGCAGCACGGCGGCGTCGAGCCCGCGCAGCGAGCCGGCGGGCAGGGCGGCCTCGGTCGCGATCGCGAGCACGACGCCGACGCAGTACGCGGGCAGGACCTGGCGCGCGCGGACCGGCGCGGGGCTGGCGACCGCGGGCGTGGATCGCCGGCCGAGCGCGCGGCCGGCCGCCGCGGACAGCCCGCGCAGCGCGGCGAAGCACGGCCCGAGCAGGGCGAGCGAGAGCAGCGTGGACGCGGCCCACTGCTCGTCGATGGCGGAGCGGCGGCGCAGGCGCCACGCGACGAGCTCGGCGACCGCGAGCACGCCGACGACGAGCAGCGCGGTCTCGAGGAACAGCGGCACCAGCGACTCGACCACCGAGAGCTCGCCGGGCTGCGCGGCCTCGAACAGGCGCTGCGGCCCCGGGATCGCGATCACGGCGGCGAGGCACGCCACGAACGTCAGCCCGCCGATCCGCCGCGCGGCGGGGGTGGTCGCGACCTCGTCGTGGCGATGGACCACGAGCCGCAGCATCGCGCCGAGCCCGACGGCGATGATCGCGTGCACCAGCTCGTCGTGGGCGTGCTGGAGCAGCTGGCGGCCGGACAGCCCGCCCGCGATCGTCGCCACCGAGATCGCGGCGATCGCCCACCGGGTGCGGCGCGGACCGGCGTCCTCCATCAGCGCCCCGAGGAACAGCCCCTCGGGCACGCGGTGGAGCAGCACGGCGAGCACGATCATGCCCGCGCCGGGGCCGACCGCGTCCGAGCCGAGCGACAGCCCGAGCGCCGCGCCGTCGAAGAACGCGTGGGTCACCAGGGTGGGCAGCACGACCGCGACGCCGACCTGGGTCGCGCGGCCGTGGCCGTGGGTGTCGAACAGCTGCAGCGCGAGATAGCCGAACGCGAACCCGATGATCGCGAGCACGCCGGCGTCCTCGACCAGGTGGGGCATCAACCGCAGCAGGATCAGCCCCGGGACGAGCGCCAGGGTCGCGGCATCGAACGCCGCGAGCGCGCCGGTCCGTCCGCGCGCCCACGCTCCGAGGGCGGGGCCGATCAGCAGCCCGGCGACGGACAGGACGAGCGCGAGGGCGAACATGCGAAGTGGGGGATACTCGGGGATCCGGGATCGCAGCGCAATCCACTTGCGTCTGCAAAGAGCCTGCCGTGACCATAGGTCGGCGCGTGGTCAATTGCAATTGGATTGCAATAAGAATCGGAGCTGGCGCGGCGGGACAGCGGGGGCGTACCCTCGCCGCCATGGTGCCGTGGCTCGCCACGTTCGAGCGCTGGCTCGCGGCCGTTCACGCGCCCGCGGATCGCGACGCGCTCGCCGCCGCGGTGACCGATGACGTCGTGCTCGAGCGCCACGCGCCGGGCACCCGCGATCAGCCGGGCGCGGTGGTCCAGACCCTGCGCGGCCCCGGCGAGCTCGCGCACTGGTTCGAGCACACGCCGCCGGGCGTCGCGTTCTCGCTGGTCGGCGAGCCGCGCGCGGTCGCCGGAGCCCCCGCCGCCGCGGCGGTGGAGTACGCGCTCGCCGTCGACGATTTCCGCAACGGCGGGATCTGGATCGCGCGCCGCGCGCCCGATGGCCGGCTGGCGTGGCTGGCGCACCAGCCGTTCGCGCTGAGCGCGTGACGCGCTCGCGCTAGCGAATCTCGGGCAGGACCGCGACCGCCTGGATCTGCGTGGTCCGGAACGACATCACCAGCCGGACCAGGCGCTGCGCCGCTTCGGCGAGCTGCGGATCGATCGCCGCGATCGCCGCGATCGCATCGGGCGTCCCGCCGAGCGACAGCCCGAGCGGCATCCGGGTCTCGCCGCCCCAGCCCTGCAGGAAGTCGCGCAGCGTCGGCGCCGGCGGATAGATCTCGAGCTCGGTGGTCACCTCGACGTTGGCGAGCTTGCGCGCCTCGGCGATCGCCGCGTCGAGCCCGCCGATCTCGTCGATCAGGCCGAGCTGCTTGGCCTTCGCGCCCGTCCACACCCGGCCCTGCGCGAGCGGCTGGATCTCCGCCGGCTGCTTGTGGCGGCCCTCGGCGACCCGCGCGACGAACGTGCGATAGACGTCCTCCATCGAGCGCTGGATCACCGCCTTCTCGTCGGTGTTCCACGGCGACAGGCTGCTCATGATCGTCGCGCGCTTGCCGCGGCCCATCGGGAACGCGAGCACGCCGACCTTGGCGAGCGCGCCGGCCGGGGCGATCTTGCCGCCGACCACGCCGATCGATCCGGTGAGCGTGTCCTCGAGCGCGAAGATCTTCGTCGCGCCGGCGGCGATGTAGTAGCCGCCGCTCGCCGCGACGTCGCTCATCGACGCCACGACCGGCTTCTTCGCCTTGAGATCGGCCACCGCGCGCCAGATCAGCTCGGACGCCTGGGCGCTGCCGCCGCCGGAGTCGATCCGCAGCACCACCGCCTTGACCGTATCGTCGGCGGTGATCGCGCGCAGCGCGGCGACCAGGGTGTGCGATGCGATCTGCTGGCGCGCGCCGAGCACGCCCTCGCCGTTGCCATCGACGATGTCGCCGAGCGCGTAGACCACCGCGACGTGATCGAGCAGCGGCTTCTCGGGCGCCGCCACGCCGAGGAACCGCAGCACCGACAGCGTCGACTTCACGCTGTCCGAGCTCGACTTGTCGTCGAGCTGGAGCTGGATCCACGGCGCCTTCACGACCTGGTCGCGGAACGCCTCGAACGAGCCGATCTCGTCGACGAGCTTGGCCTCCTTGGCGTGGTCGGAGGTGAACAGCGCGGTGTCGATCAGGCCCTTGACCGCCGCCGGAGCGAGCCCGCGCTGCGCCGCGATCGCCTCGACCATCGTCTGGTAGTGGCGATCGAGGATCGCGTCGATCGTCTCCTCCATCTCCTTCGACGGCGCGTCGCGGGTCAGCGGCTCGGCCGCGCCCTTGTACGCGCCGACGTGGAGGAAGTCCGCCTGCACGCCGAGCTTGTCGAGCAGCGGCTTGACGTGGATCGGCATCGCCGCCGGGCCGGTGATCGCGATCTGGCCGAGCGGCGCGAGGCCGATCCGCTCGCACGCGGTGAGCACCAGGTAGGTCGCGTTCGATGCGTCCTCGGTGTGGCAGGCGAGCGGCTTGCCGGCGGCGCGGAGCTCGAGCATCGCGGTGCGCAGCTCGGTCACGTCCGGCAGGCTGATATCGAGCGAGCCGACCCGCAGGAGCACACCGGCGATGTTCTCGTTGCGCGCGAGCGTGCGCAGACGCTCGATGAGTGCGCGCAGCTCGGTGCCGCGCCCGCCGCGCAGCGAGAACGCCTCGCGCTCGACGACGTCGCCGCCGACCTCGATCACGGCCCAGTGCGGCTTGTCGGCGTCGAAGTCCTTCGACTTCTCGGGCGCCTCGTACGGCCCCGGCTTCTCGACGTTCTCGGCGATCTTCTTGAACATCCCCTCGAGGTCGGCGCCGAACCCGCCGCCCTCCTGCTCGTCGTAGACCTCGGCGCTCACCCCGAGCGCCCACGGATCGCTGGTCTTCCCTCGAACCGTGCCGGGTTCGACCATCGAGTCGAGCTTCGACGGATGCGGCGAGCACGCCGCCGCGGCCAGGACGCTACACAACCATACAGCACGGGGACGCATGCCCCGTTGATAGCACGTCAGTCAGATCCACTTGCGGGGGCTTCTGGTGCGGGCGCGGGCGTCGCAGGTGTGGGCTCCTGCGATGGCGGGGTGGGCGCGGGCGTCGAACCGCTGTCTCCACCGCCGCTGCCCGCGCCGAGCCGCTCGAGCTGGCGCTGCGCCTTCGCGCTTCCCGGGTACGCTTCGAGGTAGGCGCGGAACGACTCGATCGCCTGTTCCTTGCGGCCCTGCTGCTGGTAGGCCTCGGCGATCCCCCACAGCGCCGGCTCGTAGCGCGGCGACACCACCAGCGCGGTGCGGAACTTCGAGTGCGCGCTCGCGAACTGCTTGGCGTCGACGTAGCAGTAGCCCATGCCGGTCAGCGCCTCGACGCCGTTCGGCTTCTGCTCGAGCGCCTTGCCGAACAGCTCGATCGCCTTGGTGCAGTTGCTCTCGGCGAGGGCGTTGGCGCGCTTGAGCAACGAGTCGTACGACTCGCCGCCGCCGCCGCCACCACCGCCGCCCGCGTTGCCGGGGTTGGCCGGAGCCGGCCGATCGGTCGAGCCCCCGCCGGTCGGACCGGTGGAGCCGGCGTTGCTCGAGCCCGGCTTGGGCTCCGAGCTGGACTTCGGATCCTCGGGCGGCAGCGGGTCGGTGCTGGCGACCGCGGTCTCGAGCTTGCCGATCAGCGCGCGCGCCGCGGCGTGCTCGGGCTGGGTCGCGAGCACCTGCTCGATCCACGGTCGCGCCTCGGCCGCCTTGTTCTGCGCGAGCGCGACCCGGGCGCGCTGGAACCGCGCGCGCACGTCGTTCGAGCGCTCGAGCGCGCCGTCGCCGGCGTCGATGGCGGCGAGCCGCGCGGCGGCGTCGTCGAGCTTGCCGTCGCGGGCGAGCAGCAGCGCCTCGCCGAGCGCGACGTCGCGCGCCCAGTCCGGCGCCTTGGCCTTCGCCGCGTCGAGGTAGCGCTGGACGTCGCGCGCCGGCTTGCCCTGCAGGCGCAGCACGTGCGCCATCGCGAGGTTCGCGCCGGCGTCCTCGGGCAGCGCCTTGAACGCGCGCTGCGCCACGGTGCCGACCTCGATCGCGAGGGTCTTGGCTTCCTTGCGCGCCTTCTCGGCCTCGGCTTTGTCGCCGAGCAGCGCGGCGCGATCGGTGAGCGCCTGGGCGAGCGCGGCGCCGAGCTGCGCGCGCACGACCTGCGCCGCCGGCTCGCTGTTGCCGGCGAGCCCGTCGTACGCGGTCTTGAGCCGCGGCTCGAGATCCGCGAGCAGCTCGCCGCGCGCGGCGTCGAGCGGGGTGATCGGCGACTCCGCCGAGCCGGCTGCGGCATCCGATCCCGCCACGATCGCCGGGGCATCCGAGCCGGCGGCCGATCCGGATCCGGCATCGGACCCCGAGCCGGTGGTCGTCGTGGCGGTCTTCGGGCCGCCCGCGTCCTTGATCACGAACAGGTAGACGCCCGCGGCCGCGGCGCCGCCGAACGCGAGCAGCACGGCCGCGATCCACAGCCCGGCGCGCGAACCGCGGCGGCCGGGCAGCAGCTCGTCCTCTTCCTCGTCGAGCAGCCGGACCTTGCCGGTCTGGAACCCGGACTCGTCGATCGGGCGGACCCGGCCGGAGAACGCGGGCTCGTCGGTGGGCGCCGACAGCTTGCCGACGAACGGCATCGAGGCCTGCGCGCTGCTCTCGCCGGGGCGGCCCTCGGTCGCCCACGCGGCGGTGCTGCGTCCACCGGGCGGCGGCGGGGTGACGGCGCGCGCGGGCGCGGCGGGCGGCGGCGCGGCGGCGCGCGCGGGCGCGGTCGGCATCGGCGGGATCGGTTCGGAGCCTTGCTTCTTCGGTGGCGGAGGCGGCTGGGTGATCGGCCGCGACGGTGGAGTCGCCGCCAGCATCTGCGGCGCGGCGGCGGCGGGCGCAGGCGGCGGTGCCACGGGGGCCGGCGGCGTGGGCGGCAGCGGCGCGGGCTGCGCGATCGGCACCGGCGGGACCGCGAACGATCCCATCGGTGGGGTCTTGGCGCCGGGCTGGACCTTCGGCGGCAGGGGAGGCGGGTTGTGGGCCGGCGCGCGCGGGAACGTGCCGGTCGTCACGCCGATGTCGTCGTCGTCCGGCAGGATCGTCCCGCCGGACGCCTGGGCGGCCGGGCCGTGGCCGACGCCGAGCATGGTCGCGCGCGCGTCCGCCATCGCCATCTTGGCGGGCGAGCGCGGCGTCGGCCGGGCGCTGCGCTCGTCGCGGGTGGTGCGCGCCTCGTCGGCGATGTCGAAGTACTGCGAGAGCTCGGCGATGTCGCCGAGCCGCTTCCACGTCTTGCCGGTGCGCGAGATCAGCGACTCGCGCGAAACCACACACGCGACGATCCACTGCTGCAGCGTGGCCAGCTCGCGGCAGCTCTTCTGCTCGCCGTTCTCGAGCCGGATCAGCCACTGGCGCTCGACCGCCTGCTGGGTTTGCGCCTCGTCGAACAGCGAGTCAGCGCGCCCGCCCGATGGCGTGCGTGCGCGCGGATCGGCCGGCGGCGGCATCTGCGGCACGCCACCGACGTGGGTGTTGCTCCGCTTGCGGATCTTGAACATGTGCCCGCAGTGCGTGCACTTGACGGTCACGCCCCCGGGCTTCAGACGTGCTTCGTCGAGCTCGTACTCGGTCTGGCACTTCTCGCAGCGAACATCCATATCGGCTCAGGTATTGCGAGTCTTGGCCGTGCAACGTAACACGGCGATTCATCGACTGCACCTTGTGCCTCGTGTCGCGATCGTGGAATGTCGGTTCCATGACCGAGGTTCGGGAGCGCTCGGCGGAGCGCGTGCGGGTCGACGCGTTCGTCAAGGTGCACGGCGTGGATGGCCAGGAGCTCGTGTTCCGCACCCGCGATCTCTCCGAGCACGGCCTGTTCCTCTACACCAAGGTCGCGCGGGCGTATCCGTTCAAGGTCGGCTCGACGCTGTCGCTCGAGCTCTACGACTACGATCAGCACGTCCGCGGCAAGGTCGTGGTCGTGCGCGTGGTCGAGCCGGGCAGCGCCGAGAGCGCGACGTTCCCGACCGGGTTCGGCGTCAAGATCATCGAGCTGTCCGCCGACGACCGCCGAGCGCTCGCGGCGATGATCGCGCGGGTCAAGGCGGACGCCGCGGTCTACTAGGCGCGACCGGCGCTCAGTGCGCCTCGTCGACCATCACTTCTTCGACGGTCGCGAGGATGTCCTTCACGTCGATCAGCCGGTAGCGATCGTCCCACGGCACCCGAACACCGGCCTCCTTGCGGAACAGCACGTGTGCGCCGTGTGGCACGCCGGAGACGTTCTCGGTGACGTCATCGGAGGTCGGGCGGTCGCGCGCGACCTCGATCACCTTGCCGTAGAGCGCGTCGTCGCTGGCTTCCTTCGCGCCGACCGGCAGGTAGAGGCCGGCATCGGTGCGCTCGTCGATCCGGATCACCTGGACCAGCACGCGCAGGCCCAGCGGCAGGATCAATCGATGCGGCTTCGCGGGCGGATCAGAGATCTCGTTCGACGACAACGGCGCCACTCTGCTCCAGGCACCGCAGCCGGGTCAAGCCGGCTTCGCGCAACGACGCACGGGCCGACTCGATCACGGGGGCCATCTGGGGATCGCCACAGAACGCCGAGCGAACGTCGATCCGGCCGCCCCGGATCTCGACGCTCGCCCACAGCTTCTGGCGCTTGAGCGCGCGCTCGAGGCCACCCACCGCGGCCGCCGGATCGGGGGCGTGGGTAGGCGCCGCCTCCGGCGCGGGCGCGGCCGGGGCGATGCGGCTCGGCGACGGCTCGGCGACCACCTCGGCCACCGACGCCGGCGCGGCGATCGGCTGGCCGCGGCTCGCGCGCCCACCGCCGCGGGTCGCGAACAACACGACCAGCCCGGCGACCGCGACCACGGCGATCACCGGCACCACCGGGAACCTGCGCTCGGCGAGCACCGTCCCGCCGGGATCTGCGGTGGGGCGCTTGGCGCGCACCGGCAGCGCCGCGCGGCACTTCGGGCACCGAACGTATCCGGGAATGATGGCCACGCCACACGACGGGCACATCGCGGTCATACCCGAGAGGATACTCCTGCCACGACGGCGATCGAGTTTTCCTCGCCGCCGGCCTAGCAGGCCTGGGGCCGGCGCCGGCGCAGCACCAGCAGCCCCACCAGCGCGCTCGCCAGCCCACCCCCCAGGGGGAGCGTGCCGTCGCGCGACGCGCTGCAACACCCGGTGTCCTCGCCGACCCGCCCGCACGTCCCCGGGTCATCGGCGATCGGATAGATCGCGCAGATCGCGCCGGTGTCGTCGGCGGTCAGCGATTCCTTCTTGGTCTCGCCGCAGGCCTGGAAGTTGTACATCGTGGCCTCGATGATCGCCGGGTCGGTGGTCCCGCTGCACAGCGGGACCGGCTGGCCGTTGCCGTCGACGCGCGGCGGATCGGCGGGGGTCCGGCACGGGTGCTCGAGGCCGAGCAGGTGGCCGAGCTCGTGGGTGAGGGTGTTCGCGAGTTCGGCGTGGCACGACGCCCCACCGGTCGTCACCCCGCCCACGGTGATCGCGAAGTCCACGCCGTTGAGCTCGATGTCGGCGTCGACGATCGCCCCGTCGCGGCTGCTCGATGGGTCATCGACGTACACCGCGGTGGTCAGCCCGGCGGCGGCCGGCGAGTAGCAGCGCGCCGGGTCGTCCCCGATCTTCGGGCGGCACCACGAGACGTCGCGGAACTTGATCGCGTTGGTGTCGTCGCGGCCGACCTCGGTCGGGCGGGGCGCGTCGAGCCGCAGGTTCATGAACGAGCACCCGGCGGTGCCTTCGTTCCACGCGGCGACCGAGGCCTCGATCGCGCGGTGATCCGCGTCGCCGGGCACCTGCTCGGTGCCCGCGAGGTCCGGCGTCACGAACACGCAGCCCGACTCCCAGTACAGGTAGT
>JBQCJR010000257.1:0-4811 GCA_051952595.1 Kofleriaceae bacterium | reverse complement strand
CGCCGCTCGCGTTCCACGACAGCAGCAGCAGCTCGCACTTCTCGCGCAGCTCGACCACCAGCAGCTCGGCGGTCTTCTTGCCAACGCCCTTGAGCCGCACCAGCCCCGGCACGTCCTCGCGCGCGATCAGCCCGGCGATGTCGCGCGGCGCCGCGCCGGACAGGATCGCGATCGCGGTGCTCGGCCCGACGTTCTTGACCGTGATCAACAGATCGAACAGCCCGCGCTCCTGGTGCTCGAAGAACCCGTACAGGGCGATCTCGGTCTCGCGGACCTGGGTGAACACCCGCAGCGCGACCCGCTCGCCCGAAGGCGGCAGCGCGGCCAGCGTGTACGCCGAGCACCGGACCTCGTAGCCAACGCCCTGGCAATCGACGATCACCTGCTGGTCTTCGCGGAGCAGCGTGCCCTCGAGTCGCGCGATCATGGTCCTGCCCCTGCCCTTACCACGGCGCTCGTCATCCGCACCGCCGTCGGGCGCACGGTTCGACCGTGGGTGATCGCCACCGCGAGCGCGTCGGTGGCGTCGGCGCGCGGCAGGCTGCGCAGGCCGATCAGGCTCTGCACCATGCGGGCGACCTGATCCTTGCCCGCGCGCCCCGAGCCCGACACCATCTTCTTGACGCTCGCCGGCGGGTACGACGCCACCGACAGCCCGGCCAGCCCGGCCACCGCGAGCGCCATGCCACGCGCCTGGGCCAGCGCGAGCGCGCTGCGCGGGTTCTGGTGCGAGAACACGTCCTCCATCGCCACCACCTGGGGCGACAGCTCGCCGATCACCTCGCGCAGCCCCTTGGCGATCTCGCCCAGCCGCTCCTCCATCGGCCGCTCCTCGGGCGCCGTGAGGATGCCGCACTCGACGTACGCCAGCGCGCCGGCCCGCGCGTCGACCAGATCGATCACGCCGTAGCCGCACACGCGACTGCCGGGATCGATGCCGAGGATCCGCATCGCTCGACCCTATCCCAGCGGTCCGACAACCGCGAGCTTCGGACCCCAGCCGTGGACCTGGTGGCGCCCGGCTACCCGATCGCGGCGCGCGACCCGAAGATCGCCGTTCCGATCCGGACGTGGGTCGCGCCACACGCGATCGCCACCTCGAAGTCGCCGCTCATACCCATCGAGAGGACCGGCAGGGGCGCGCCGAGCTGCTGCGCCAGCTGATCGCGCAGCGCGCGGAGCGCCAGGAACGCCGGCCGGCTGGCCTCGGGATCGTCGCTCGGCGGCGGCATCGTCATCAGGCCGTCGAGTCGCACGCCCGGCACCGCGGCGAGCTGACGGGCGAGCCCGGGCGCGTCCGCCGCGGTCGCGCCGCCCTTGGTCGTCTCGCCGGCGAGGTTGACCGAGAGCAGCACCGGCTGGACCACGCCGCCGGCGCGCCGCGCCAGCTCCTCGGCGAGCTCGACGCTATCGACCGCGTGGACGAGCGCGACCTGGCCGGCCACCAGCTTGGCCTTGTTGCGCTGGAGCCGGCCGATGAAGTGCCAGCGCACGTCGCCGCACGCCGCGCGCTTGGCGACCAGCTCCTGGGCGTAGTTCTCGCCGAAGTCCGTCGCGCCGGCCGCCGCGGCCTCGCGCACCGCCTCGGCCGGCTGGGTCTTGGACACCGCGATCACCGTGACCTCGGACGGCGCGCGCCCGGCCGCCTCGCACGCGCGATCGACCCGCGCGCGGACCTCGCGCCAACGCTCCGCGATCGTCGTGCCGGTCACGCCGGGCGCCCCGACAGCACGCGCGGCGCCGGCCCGCCCACCTCGCGCAGCGCGGCGAGCACCTCGACCAGCGGCAGGCCGATCACGTTGGTCACCGAGCCACGCACCTCGCGGACCAGCGCCCCGCCGATCCCCTGGAGCGCGTACGCGCCCGCCTTGTCGCGCCAGTCCTCGCTCGCGACGTAGCCCGCGAGGATCTCCGGCTCGAGCTCGATCATCTCCACGTCGGTGCGCACCACCGCGGCGCGCCGCGCCGGCCCCTCGAGCACGAACGCGGTGAACACCTGGTGGACCCGGCCCGAGAGCCGGCGCAGCATCGCCGCCGCCTCCTCGGGCGTCTCCGCCTTGGCGAGGATCGCGCCGTCGATCGTCACCGTGGTATCGGCGGCGAGCACCCAGCGATCCGGCGGGCGCGCGATCGCGGCGGCCTTGGCCTCGGCGATCCGCGCGACGTACGCCGCCGGGTCCTCGCCCGGCAGCTCGCGCTCGTCGACATGGGCCGGGCGCACCTCGATCGGCACGCCCACCCGCTCGAGCATCTCGCGCCGCCGCGGCGACGCCGATGCGAGGATCAGCGTCACGACGCTCAGCGCTTCTTGAGCTTCTTGACCGGCGAGGTCTCGAACGTCAGCGCGACCGAGATGCCATCGACGAAGCGGTACTTGTCGCCCTTCATCGCATCGGCGCAGTTCATGACCACCTCGCCGCCGCTCACCACGTCGGTCACCTCGGTGCCATCGCCGTCGATGCACACGTCGACGACCTTCGGGTCGTTATCCGGATCGCTGTCGCAGAACGCCTCGAGGCCGTCCTGGTCGACGTCGATGTCCGGGGTCCGGCAACCCGGGTACTTCGTGGTGATCGCGGCGCTCGCCTTGGGCAGCGCGAGCAGCGGGCCGAGCAGGTTCGCGAACGTCGCGTCGAGCAGCGAGTTCTCCGGGGTCAGGCCGATCTGCTCGACCTCGAGCCCGCGGATCGTGTCGGCGGTCCGCGCGTCGATCACGCCGCCGAGCCGGCCGTTCTTCATCACGATCGAGCCACCCTCCTCGACGATGTCGGCCTCGATCGTCGCGCCGGTGATCCGCAGATCGAGCGCGATGCCATCGGTCACCGGGATGTTGACGCCGAACACCGACGGGCCCGCGTGGAGCACCAGCTTGCCGCCCTTCTGCTCGATCGTGCCGTCGCGGAACGACACCGCCGGCGCCTCGCCGACGAACGACAGCGGGTCGAGCGGGATCTCGGCGTCGGCCGAGAACGGGCTACACGTCGCGGTGTCGCCCGTGCGATCCGCGACGCCGTCGCAGTCGTTGTCCTTGCCGTCGCCGCAGATCTCGACCGCGCCCTTCTTGACCGTCGGGTCGTTGTCGTCGCAGTCGCCCTGCGCCACCGTCTGGCCGTCGTTGTCGCGATCCATGGTGTCGGTCGAGGGCTCGCCGTTCGGGCCCTCGTCGGCGAGGCCGTCGCAGTCGTCATCCTTGCCGTTGCCGGGGATCTCGGGCGCGCCGGGCCGCGCGTTCGGATCGTGGTCGTCGCAGTCGCCGCCCTTGACGTACGCGTCCTCGCCGTCCTGGTCGATGTCCGCGAGGTAGTCGCCGAGGTAGACCGCGAACTTGACGCACGAGTCCTTGGCCGCCGCCTGGAGATCGAACATCTCGATCGGGATCACGATCTCGAAGTTCTTGAGCGCGTCATCGATCGCCGACTTCGCGATCGACGACACCGCCGCGAGCTTGTTGTCCGGCTTGCCATCGCCGTTGAGGTCGAATCCGTCCTCGACGCCACCGACCGCGAGCTTCGACATCACCTGCGGGTGCGTCCCGGAGAGCGCGACGACCTCGTCGCCCTTGCACTCCGGCTTGGGCTTGAACAGGTCCTCGGCCTCGTCCTCTCCACAGGCTCCGGCCAGTAGCGCAGTCGAAGCGAATAGCGCGGCGCTGATCTTCCTCATCTCGCGCACTTGAGCATGTTCGATCCGGCCGGGTCAACGGCTTCGATCGGACGGTGCCTCGATAGGAAGTGCCACGCCCGGCGTGGCAGGATGCCGCCATGCGTCGGAGTCTCGTCGTGGCGGCCGCACTCGCGGCGACTCCGGCGGCGGCCCACGTGGCCCCGTCCGTCGACGACAACAACCGCTACCTGAAGCTCACCCCGCAGGGCGACCGGGTGCGCATCGCCTACACGGTGTTCTTCGGCGAGGTGCCGGGAGCACAGACCCGGCCGTCGATCGATCGCGATCGCGACGGCGCGATCAGCGAGGCCGAGGCCCAGGCGTTCGGCACCCGGCTCGCCGGCGAGGTCGGCGCCGCGATCGAGCTCGAGATCGACGGCGCGCCGCAGCGGATCGCGTGGTCGGTGATCTCGGTCGGCATGGGGTCACCGAAGGTGGCCGCCGGCTCGTTCTCCGTCGACATGATCGCGTACCCGTGTTTGTCGTCGCTGCGCGGGCGGCACCGCGTCCACCTCCGCGACCGGTTCCGGCTGCTCCGCCCCGGCGAGACCGAGGTGAAGATCGAGGACAGCCCGGGAGTCGCGATCGAGGCCGCGCGGATCGGGACGCTCGCCGATCCGACCCACGACTTCCGGTTCGCCGGCCCCGGCGGCCCACTTTCCGATGACGGGCTCGAGCTGGTGTTCGTCGCCGGCGACCACGCGCCGGTGTCGAGCGACGCGACCTGCCGGGCGACCGCGGGCGGCGGCGGCGGGCCGTCGAAGCTCGCGATCGGCGGGGCCGCGGCCGCGCTCGCCGTGGCGGCGGGTGGCGCGGTCGTGGTGGCCCGGCGGCGGCGCCGCGGCGGTCACAGCGCGCGGAAGTGAGCGCCGACCACCGCGAGGTCGCGGAAGAACGCGTCGCGGGCGTCGTGGCGAGCCTCGTCATCGGGAGCGCGCAGCACCGCCGCCGGGTGCACCGTTGCGAACGTCCACCGCGCGAACGAGGTCACCAGCGCCTTGCCGCGCGACGCGGTGACCCGGAACGAGCTCCCGAGCAGCGCCTGCGCCGCGGTCGCGCCGAGCAACACGACGATCTGGGGTGCGAGCTGCGCGAGCTCCTCGTCGAGCCACGGCCGGCACGCCGCGAGCTCGTAGCGGGTCGGCTTC
>JBQCJR010000256.1:0-3064 GCA_051952595.1 Kofleriaceae bacterium | reverse complement strand
GCGGGCACCTGATTCACCAACGCTCGCGGGACGCGGGCGATTCCGGCAGCTTGCCACGCAGGCACCGGCGGCGCGATGGGGTGCCGGTGCTAGCATGTCGCATGGCGATCCCCTCGCCACCTTCGCTCGCGCGGCGGATCGAGCGCGAGCCAGACGTCGCCGAACGGCAATCGTTGCGCGAGCGGAGGTGGCGAGGAGATCGCCATGCGACAGGCTAACCCATCGCTCGCGCCGCGCCGTCATGGCAAGCTGCCGGAATCGCCCGCGTTGGCTGGGCGTTGTTCACTCCGGTGCCCGCGCCCGAAACCACCCGACGCCGTAGACGCTTCGGCGGTGCGGCCGCCGTCGGCGCCGGCATCTTCCTGTCGCGCATCGCCGGCCTCGTGCGCGAGCGCGCGATCGCCCACTACCTCGGCATCTCGGGCGCCGCCGACGCGTTCCGCACCGCGCTGCGCATCCCGAACTTCCTGCAGAACCTGTTCGGCGAGGGCGTGCTGTCGGCGTCGTTCATCCCGGTGTACGCGCGGCTGCTCGCCGAGGGCAAGGAGCGCGAGGCGGCGAAGGTCGCGCGCGCCGTCGGCACGCTGCTCGCGCTCGTCGCGTCGCTGCTCGCGGTGCTCGGCGTGGTGTGCGCGGGCCCGCTCGTCGACGTCCTCGTGCCCGGCTTCAGCGGCGAGAAGCGCGAGCTCACGATCGCGCTCGTCCGCATCATCTTCCCGGGCGTCGCGCTGCTCGTGATGTCGGCGTGGTGCCTCGGCGTGCTCAACAGCCACCGCCGGTTCTTCCTGTCGTACGCGTCGCCGGTGCTGTGGAACACCGCGCTGATCGCCGCGGCGATCGTCGCCGGCCGCCGGCTCGCCGGGCACGACGACGACATCGCGGTGTGGCTCGCGTGGGGCGCGGTGATCGGCTCGGGCGCCCAGTTCGTGGTCCAGCTGCCCACGGTGATCCGGCTGCTGCGTGGGCTCGCGCCGTCGCTCGACACGCGGCTGCCCGGCGTGCGCTCGACGCTGCGCGCGTTCGTGCCGATCCTGTTCGGCCGCGGCTCGGTCCAGATCTCGGCGTACGTCGATCAGGTGCTCGCCAGCTTCCTCGGCAAGGGGATCGTGAGCGCGATGGCGAACGCGCAGACGCTGTACCTCCTGCCGGTGAGCCTGTTCGGCATGGCGATCTCGGCGGCCGAGCTGCCCGAGATGGCCGGCGCGACCGGCGACGCCGACGCGCGCGCGCGGCACCTCCGCGACCGCCTCGGCGGCGCGCTGCGACTGGTGGTGTTCCTCGTGGTGCCGTCCGCGATCGCGTTCATCGCGATCGGCGGGACGATCGTCGCGCTGCTGTTCCAGACCGGCAGGTTCAGCGCGCACGACACCGAGGTCGTGTGGATCGTGCTCGCCGGCTCGTCGATCGGCCTGACCGCGAGCGCGCAGGGCCGGCTGCTCGCGTCGGCGTTCTACGCGCTCGGCGATCCGCGGCCGCCGCTCCACGCCGCGCTCGTGCGCGTCGCGCTCAACGGCGTGCTCGGCTGGGCGATCGTGATGCCGCTGCGCGAGCTCGCCGGCTACGACGCCAGCTGGGCGGCGTTCGGGCTCACCGCGACCGCGAGCCTCGCGGCGTGGATCGAGCTCGCCCTGCTCCGCCACTGGCTCGCCGCGCGGATCGGCGGCGTGCCGATGCCGGTGCGGCTCGGGCTCGGCGCGTTCGCGATCGCGTCGCTCGCCGGTGCGCTCGGCTACGCCGCCGCGCACCTCGCCGGCGAGCTCGGCGCGCGCAGCTGGCAGGCCGCGCTCGTCGCGATCCCGGTGTTCGGCGCGGTGTATCTCGGCGGCATGACCACGGCCGGCGTCGCGGAGGCGCGCGGCTTCGTACGGCGCGCGCTGCGCCGACGGTAGGCATCGCGAGCGACGCGCGCACCCGGACGATCGGGCAGCGCGCGCTCGTCGAGAACGTCCCCGCTCGACGCGCGATCGTTCAACGCGATCGCACGCGGCGCGCGCAGCTGTGATGCCGCGCGCAGTGGCACGGTCGCGCTGTCCAGAGGCGCAACGCGTGGCTGTACGCGCCTCCGTCAGCTGCAAGGTTTCCAGACGCCACACCACCCAGAATCGCGAACCAGCGCGGTCGACGATTGGCGCACGCGTTGCTCTCTCCGCGGATCGTCCAACACGCGGTGCGAGCCCTCGCGCCGGCCCATCGGATCGCGCCACGGCGAGGAGCACGTGGCGGTCGATCGCTCACAGCTCCTGGAAAGAGTTCGTGTCATGAAGGCAGTGCATTTCGTTTCGATCGTGTCGAGCGTCGTCGCCCTCGGAGCCCCGGTGCTCGCGCACGCCGAGGACGAGGCGACCGGGTTCGATCGCGCGGTCGCACCGGTGCAGAGCGCGTTCGAGATCGCGATCGGCGGCGGCTACACGCAGGGCGGCGGCGACATCGGCCAGGGCATGGCCACCTTCGACGATCTCGCCGGCGCGGGCGGCGGCGGCGAGATCCAGCTCGGCTACCGCATCATCCCGAACCTGACCGTCGGCCTCTACGGCACGTTCTCGACCTACGCCAAGGGCGACGCGGTCGCCGAGGACACCAGCGTGTTCGGCGCGAGCGCGGGCGTGCAGGCCGCGTGGCACTTCCGCCCGGCGTCATCGATCGATCCGTGGGTCAGCCTCGGCACCGGCTGGCGCGGGCTGTGGATGTCGCCCGACAGCGGCAAGACGAGCGCGCTCCAGGGCCTCGAGCTGGCGCGCCTGCAGGTCGGCGCCGACTACCGGATCACGCCGAACATCGCGATCTCGCCGGTCGTCGGCGCGAGCGTATCGATGTTCCTCGCGTCCGATTCGCCGATGACCGAGGACTACGACGAGATCAACGACAAGAAGGTGAACTTTCAGGGCTTCGCCGGGCTGGTCGGCCGGTTCGATCTCGGCGGCCGCCGCTAGGAGCCGCGCTCCCGCGAGCCGAGCGCGCCATCTCGGCGTAGGCTGCCAGCGTGGCGTTGCTCGGTTCGTCTCGCGTCGCGCGCGTGCGGGATTCCGCGTTGGTGACCAACCCCTTCCTCGCTCCCAAGGCGCGG
>JBQCJR010000255.1:0-3585 GCA_051952595.1 Kofleriaceae bacterium | reverse complement strand
GATGATCTCGGCGCGCGACGAGGTGATCGGCGTGATCCAGCTGATCAACAAGCGCGCGAAGGGGTGGATCACGCTCGACCTGCCGAGCGACTTCGAGCAGGGGGTGGTGCCGTTCGATGACGTCTCGCTCGCGTACGTCCAGGCGCTCGCGTCGCAGGCCGGGATCGCGCTCGAGAACGTGCTCCTCTACGAGGAGGTCCAGACCCTGTTCGACGGCTTCGTCAAGGCGGCGGTCACCGCGATCGAGGCGCGCGATCCGACCACCTCCGGCCACTCCGAGCGGGTCGCCGAGCTCACCGTCGGGCTGGCCAAGGCGGTCGATCGCGCCGATCGCGGCCAGTACCGCGACACCCACTTTCAGACCAGCGACCTGACCCAGATCCGCTACGCCGCGCTGCTCCACGATTTCGGCAAGGTCGGCGTGCGCGAGCACGTGCTGGTCAAGGCCAAGAAGCTGTACGAGCACGAGCGCGAGCTGATCCTGCAGCGGTTCGAGCTGATCGCGCGCGGCTACCGGATCGAGGGCCTCGAGTCGAAGGTGCGCTACCTGATGGAGTCGACCCGCGACGAGGCCGCCGAGCGGATCGCCGGGGTGGATCGCGCGCTCGCCACCCGGGTCGCCGAGCTCGACGAGATCATCGCGTTCATCCTGCACGCCAACGAGCCCACCGTGCTCGAGCAGGGCGGGTTCGAGCGGATCGCCGAGATCGCCGGCCGGACCTATCGCGACGGCCGCGGCGAGCTCGGGCCGTTCCTCACGCCGAGCGAGGCCAGCGCGCTGCAGATCCGGCGCGGCTCGCTGACCGACGAGGAGCGGCAGGAGATCAACAGCCACGTCACGCACTCGTTCAACTTCCTGTGCCAGATCCCGTGGAGCCGCGCGCTGCGCGACGTCCCCGAGATCGCCGGCGCGCACCACGAGAAGCTGGACGGCAGCGGCTACCCGCGGCAGCTGCGCGGCGAGCAGATCCCGATCCCGGCGCGGATGATGGCGATCAGCGACATCTACGACGCGCTGACCGCCAAGGATCGGCCGTACAAGAAGGCGATGCCCCCCGATCGCGCCCTCGAGATCCTCGCCGCCGACGTCAAGCGCGGCCAACTCGATGCCGACCTGTTCGAGGTGTTCGTCGGCGCGCGGGTGTGGGCGCGCACGTGAGCCTCGACCTCGCGATCGACGACGAGGTGGCCGTGCCGCCCGCGCTCCGCCGCCGGCTCGCCACCGAGGTCGCGCGGATGGTGCGCGCCGCGGCTCGCCACGAGGGCCGCGCCGACTTCGAGGTCTCGCTGCGGCTCACCACCGACGCCGAGATCCACAGGCTCAACCGCGACTACCGCGGCAAGAACAAGCCCACCGACGTGCTGGCGTTCGCCCAGCGCGAGGGCCCCACCGGCGCGCTCCACCCCGAGGTGCTCGGCGACCTCGTGATCTCGGTCGAGACCGCGCGTCGCCAGGCCAAGCGCGGCCTGTACCCCGAGCTGCTCCACCTCGCGTCGCACGGTCTCTGCCACCTGCTCGGCTACGACCACCGCGACGACGAAGAGGAGCGCGTGATGAACGCGCGCGCCGCAGCGCTCCGCCAGGAAGCGAAGCGCCGCGGCCGCATCCGCGCGGCGTGAACCGCGCGGCGTGAACCGCGCAGGCTGCGGTCTCGTCAGCCTGCTAACCAGCAGCTAGCGGCGGGGCCGAGCGGCGAACCGCCCGGCCCACGCCGGCCGGGCGCTCAGGGCGCCTGGCAGGTGCCCGCGGTGCAGGTCGAACCGGTCGGGCACACGAGCACGCCGTTCGTGAACAGCGGCGACGTGCACGCCGTACCCAGCGCCACGGTGCCCTTCACGTTGAGCGTGAACTCGCCGTTGTTGGTCGTGCTGTACGCGTCGACGTTGATCGCGTAGTTGCCCGCGGCCAGGTTGGTCACGACGATCATCGACCGGTTGCCATCGCCGCTGTCGTCGTCGCACGCGATCTCGGCGCTGCAGTTCGCGTTCTTGAGCGACAGCACCGAGTCGCTGATGGTCGACCCGTTGGTGTCGATCTGGAGCCGCGCGACCGCCACCGGCAGCTGGAGCGAGTAGCTGCGGTCGTTGCCGGTGTTGCTCTGGCAGCTCTGGTTGAAGTTACCCGCGGCGCCAGCCAGCGTGCCGGTATGCGTCGGCATCGCGATCGCGCCGGCGTAGTCGGCCTCCGCGGGGCAGAACGCCTCGCTCGTGCCACCCGCGCCATAGCAGCCGAAGTCCGCCGGGTAGTCCGTCAACGTGTCCGTATCGTCGTCCATGCCGTTGGCGCACGCCGGGCAGCTCGCGCCCGGGCACACGGTGTCCTCGGTGGCGTCATTCGGGCTGCTGCAGCCCGGGTCGAACGGGAAGTCGATCAGCCCGTCGCCGTTGTTGTCGATACCATCGCGGCACTCCAGCGGAGCGCACGTGCGCGAGCCCGCGGGGCCGCTGCACGAAAAGCCCGCCTCGCACGTGAACGCGCCAGCCGCGAACAGCGGGTGCTCGCAGCTCTGCCCGCCGGCGATCTCGCCGGAGGTGTTGAGCGTGAAGGAGCCGCTGCCCGAGGAGTAGCCATCGACCACGAGGAAATAGCGGCCGGCGGCGAGGCTGGAGACCGTCATGCTCGCGGCGTCGTTGCACGCGATCGGAGTCCCACCACAGGTCGAGTCGAGCAGCGCGTGCACGCTGTCGAACGAACCCAGGCCAGTCAGGTTCAGGTTCAGCGTCTTCATCCCCGGCAGGTCGAGCTGGTACGCGACGTCCGGGGCCGTGTGCGTCCCGCTCGTCCCGCAGGCTGGGCGGTAGTCGTTGGCCTTACCAACCGTCGTACCGTTGACCGTCGGCGTGGTGACCGTTTCGATGGGCTCGGTCTGAGCGCACGTCTCGTTGGTGCCGCTCGCGGACTTGCACGAAAGATCGGCGGGATAGTCGATGAAGCCATCGAGGTCGTTGTCGATCCCGTCGGCGCACTCCGGGCACGCCGGGCCGGGGCACACCGTGTCCTCGGTTAGATCGATGCTGCTGGTGCAACCCGGGTCGTTCGGGTAGTCGAGCTTGCCGTCGCCATTGTTATCGATGCCATCCTGGCACTGGCCGATCTGGCACGTCCGCGAGCCCGCGGCCCCGGTGCAGCCGTACCCGACGTTGCACGTGAACGCGCCGGCTGCGAACAGCGGGGTCTCGCAGCTGCCACCGTTCGCGATCACGCCCGTCGTGGTGAGCGTGAAGTCACCGGTTGTCGTGCCGTAGGACTCGATCCCGATGTAGTACTGGCCCGCGGGCACGTCCGTGCGGGTCACCGTCGGGGGATCGCTGCAGAACACCGGCGTGCCGCCGCACGTCTAGTTGACCATCGTCGTCACGGTATCTAACCCGTTGACGTCGAGCGTCAGCGACGCCATTTTCGGCAGGTTCAGGCTGTAGAACCGGTCCGGGCCGAGGCCCGTGCTCGAGTTGCACGTCGGGTCGTAGTCGTTGGTCGCGCCGATGGTGGTGCCGTTCACCACGCGCGGGGTGGTCTACACGATCGGGGGCCACTCCTGGGCGGACTCGCACGCTCCGCCCGCCCCCCGGCCCCCCCTGTGCGCC
>JBQCJR010000254.1:0-10996 GCA_051952595.1 Kofleriaceae bacterium | reverse complement strand
CAGGTCCCGGCGCAGAAGGCGCTCGAGCTCCAGCCCGACGATCACGGCGCGCTGATGCTGAACGTCGACGTCCTGATCACGAGCGGCCAGCTCGAGGATGCTGGGCGGACGCTCGAAGCGGCGATCTCCGCGCAGAAGAAGCGCACGCCCGAGCTCGCCGTCCTCCAGCAGCGCATGGGCCGCGTCTGCGCGATGCTGAACGACAAGGAAGGCCAGCTCAACTGGCTCAAGAAGGCGTTCGACGTCGACCGCAAGAACGCCGAGGTCGCCGCCGAGCTCGCCCACCTGGCGACCGACGTCGGCGACTACGAGCTCGCGCTCAAGCCGCTGCGCGCGATCACCCTGATGGACAACCCGTCCCCGGTGACCCGACCGATGGCGCTGCTGTGGGAGGCCCGGATCGAGAACGCCCGCGGCAACCGCGCCAAGGCCGAGCTGTGGGCCAAGAAGGCGCTGCGCGAGGACCCGGCGTTCGCCGACGCGCAGCAGTTCCTCGACGAGCTCGGCGGGTCGTAGCTCAGACCGCGGTGACGTCGAAGCCGGCCTGGCTGCGGTAGCCGACCCCCTGGTTCTCGCCGTACACGATGATCCGGTGGATCGAGCGGTTCGAGCCGTTGAGGTCGATCGTCATCGACTGGGTGCCGGTCAGCACGCGATCGATGCCGCGCACCAGCTGCTCCTGACCGTTGCCGAAGTCGATGAACACCTGCTTGATCAGGGTGCGGCCGCCGTTGGCCTCGATCCGCACCTGGTTGAACTTGCCCTTGGTGGCGCCGACCGCGATGTACGCGCGGTCGTCGTTGCGCGGGAAGGTGAGCCCGCTGCCGAGCGTGACCTCGCGCGGCGCGTGATAGCCGCCCTGCGGGTAGTGGCTCGGGCGCGGCCGCTGGTAGCGCTGATCGAACCGGTCGGGGGTGCGGTGGTCGCGAACCTGCACGACCGTGTTCGCCTGCGCGGAGACCGAGACAGCCGGGCGCGCCATCGCGACAGACGACGAGCCGAGAACGAGCGTGGTGATGAGCGCCTTGAGGTTCATATCGATTCTCCTTCGGATGTGCCGCCGATTCGCCGGCGTCACGAGGAAGCGTTAGTGCAGCCGAGATGCCACACCTAAGTGCCCGATACCTCGTATGAATCGGTGGTCGATCGGCTGCAGATTCAGCAGGCCGGCCGCGGGATCCGCAGGCGACGATGTAGGCTGCGCCCATGTCCGAACCGGTCCGCTATACCCGGGACCCCGCGCACCCCCACATCGGCGTCATCACGCTGGATCGGCCCGACAACCGCAACAGCATGACGCCCGAGCTGCTGGACGCGTTCGCCGCCGCCAGCGCCGCCGCCCGCGCCGATGCCACCGCGCGCTGCATCGTGGTCACCGGCACCGGCGCGTCGTTCTCCGCGGGCGCCGACTTCAAGTCCACGATCCAGCGCGACGGCGATCACCGCGCGCCGAACGAGCGCTCGTTCGCGATGTACGAGCCGTTCCTGTCGCTGCTCGATCTCGCGGTGCCGGTGATCGGCGCGCTCAACGGCCACGCGGTCGGCGGCGGGTTCGGGCTCGCGCTGGTGTGCGATCTGCGGATCGGCGCGATCGACGCCCGCTACGGCGCGAACTTCGTCCGGCTCGGGCTCGCGCCCGGCATGGCGATCAGCTACCTGCTGCCGCGCCTGATCGGCATGGCGCGCGCGTCCGAGCTGCTGCTGACCGGCCGGCTGGTCGATGGCGCCGAGGCCGAGCGGCTCGGGATCCTGAACCGCGCGGTGCCCGCCGCGGACGTGCTGCCCGAGGCGATGGCGCTCGCGCGCGCGATCGCCGACAACGCGCCGCTCGCCGTGCGCGCGACCAAGCGCGCGATCCACCGCGGGCTCGAGCTGCACGTCCGCGATGCCGCGCGGCTCGAGGCGTTCGCGCAGGCCGAGACCGTGACCACCGAGGACGCGCGCGAGGGCATCGCCGCGCTGCTCGGCAAGCGGCCGCCCACGTTCACGGGCCGCTGAGCGTCGACGGCGGCACGCTGCCCGGCGGGGCACAGCGGACGAGCGCATCGCGCGACCGCCCGCGCGCCGCGAACGCGATCGGGCCCCACGGACTATCGATCGACAGCTCCCACCAGACATCTTCAGTCGGCTCGAGCGAGACGTCGCGATCGCCGACCACGTAGCCAACCGCCTCGCCGCCCCGCCGCGCGTACAGGCAGGTGCCGCTCGCGACCCGCGCGGTCGGATGGACCGGCGGCGGCGTGGTCTCCGGATCGCGCGTGCGGTGGACCGGGGATGGCGACGGCGGCTCGCGGCGCGACACGAAGCCGCGCAGCTCGACCTCGCCGTCGGCGTACGCCACCTCGACCCACGCCGGATCGAGCTCGCGCACGAGATCGAGGAAGAACCCGTTCGCCATCGTCGCGAGCGGTCGCGCGCCCCACCGCGGCTCGCTGCGGATCACCGAGCCCGGCAACACCGAGAGCGTCCGGCGGCCGGACGCCAGGCGCCCGATCGGATCGCGCGCCGCGCCGGTCTCGGCGAGCGACGCCTCGGGGATCCAGCCCTCGATCTCGACGGCGCCGACGTAGCGGACCCGGGTCCACGCGTCCTCGCGCGCGAGCCGGCGCACCCGCGCCCCCGGGCGCAGCACGACGCGCGGCCCGTCCGGTCGCGCTTGCCCCGGCGAGCCGCCCGGTGCGGCGGCGACGTGCTCATCGCGCGCCACCGTCGCGAGCAGCCGCGCGCGATCCGTCCACGCCGCGAACCGCGCGTGGTCGAGCCGCACCGCGACCTGCGCGAGCTGGCCCCGGCGCGCGATCAGCCCGACCGCGAGCGGACGGTTGCCGCCGAGGCCATCGATCGATGCGCCGCCGAGCTCGAGCTGCACCGGGCCCGGCACCAACCACGCGACGCGATCGCTCGGCGCGAGCGCGTCGACCGGATCGCTCGCGTCGCGTGCAGCGACCTCCTCGCTCCGGCCGGTCGCCGCCGCCATCGGATCTCCGCCCACCGGGCGCCCGAGCGACGCGCTGCCAGGGCGCGCACCACCGCTGCTTCCACAGGCAGCCAGCAAGGCCAACCAGGACCACCGCATCGCCTGCACGTCTACACCTCCCCACCCTGCCGGCGCGACCCTTATCCACTCACCGCGTAACGCCCTACGCAGCGAAGCGCATTCGTTCCGGGACCGTCACATGATCTTGACAACTTACGACGCGCCGCGTCTCGCCCGCCTTTTGCAGCAGGCCAGGTTCGATGGAAATCGGCGTCATCACCAACCCCAACAGCCGCAAGAACCGCAATCGGCCCGACCGGGCGGAGCGGCTCCAGCGGATCGTCGGGGACATCGGCGAGGTCCACTCGACCAAGTCGATCGATTCGATCAAGCCCGTGCTGCGCGAGTTCCTGCGCAAGCGCGCGCGGTACTGGGTGGCGGATGGGGGTGACGGCGCGCTGCACTGGATGCTCCGGATGGGCATGGAGATCCTCCAGGAGGACGAGTTCGTCGGCCAGTCGATGTCGCTGCCGATGACGCTCCCCACCAAGGGCGGCACGATCGATTTCGTCGCCAACAACGTCGGTATCCAGGGCGACGCCGAGGGCATCCTCGACACCCTCCGCCGCGCGGTCGAGCAGGGCGGCACGATCGAGGACACCGAGGTCGACTCGATGGTGATCGACGGCGTCCAGCTGGTCGATGGCAAGGACGTCGCGTTCCGCACCTACGGCTTCGCGTCCGCGGCCGGCGGCATCGGCCAGCGGTTCTACCAGAAGTACTACGCCGATCCGGATCCGAACCCGCGCACGATCATGAAGGTCGTCGCGAACACCGTCGCGTCGGCGCCGATCGCGCTGTCGCCGCTGTCTCGCCTGCCGCTCGGCCCGTGGACCAGCTACGCGCGCGAGCTGTTCGAGCCGACCAGCTGTACCGTGCTGCTCGACGGCATGCGGCTGCCCGGAGAGCGGTTCACCGGCGTCCACATCGCCTCGATGTCGATCAACCTCGGCAACGTGCTGCGGTTCTTCGGCAAGGCCGACCAGCCCGGCCTGATGAACGCGATCGTCGGCACGCCGAGCCCGTGGAGCATCATCCGCAACCTGCCGCGCATGGCGCGCGGCGAGGAGATGCGCGGCCGCGACATCCTCGACCGGCCGTGCCGCGAGATGGTGCTCGAGGCCTCGGGCGAGGAGCTGCTCGCGCCGATCATCGACGGCGAGTACTACCGCAACGTCAAGCGCCTCGAGTTCCGCGTCGGCCCGCGCGTCCGGATCCCGAAGGTCGTCGCGCCGAAGGCCGCCAAGGCCGCCAAGGCCGCGTAGTCCGGCCCCGGCCCGCCCTCACCGCGCGCCCTCACCGCGCACACGACACGCGCGCCGGGCCGCCGCCGATCGCCACGCACTTCACGCCCGGCTTGCAGCGCGCCGCCTCGCATGCGGCCTTTTCGGTCTTGAAGCAGCGCCGGCCGAGGACGAAGAAGCAGTCCGCGCGGTCGCCGCTGTACTGCCACTTGCTCCATTTCTGATCGCTGTCGTCGATCTCTCCGGAGGCCCTGGCCTCTCGCAGCTGCTTCTCGCGCGCGGTCTGGGGCTCGTCCGCGCCCGTCACCGCGTTGCCGCCGCCGCAGGCCGACCCGATCAGAGCGACGACGAGGGCGATCGATCTCCGCGACATGGCGGCCGATCATGCCATAGTCCCAGACGTGTCGGCCGAAGATGACCGCGCTGTGCTGAAGCGGCTGGCCGCGCTCGAAGCGGAGGTCAAGGCCGATGCCGACGCGCAGCGAGCTCGCAAGGAAGCCGCGCTCGCCAAGGTGCGGGAGCAGCGCGCCACCCAGCAGGCCGAGCGCGACGCGCTGCGCACGCGCCAGGCCGCGCTGGTCTCTCGCAAGAAGCCGGCCGACTCGCCGTCCTCGTCGACGAACGGCGTCGGAGACGCGCTCGCGCTCGCCCGGCGCGCCCACGACGTCAAGGAGGAGCTCGCGCGCAAGCCGCAGCGCGGCGAGAAGTCGTGGATCAAGTCCGGCATCGCCTCGATGGTGGTCGGGCCGCTCGGCTGGCTGTACGCCGGCTCGCTGCGCGAGGCGGTGCCCGCGGGCGCCGCGTGGCTCGCGGCGATGGCGGTGCTCGGCAAGCTGCTGCCCGTGTTCCTGCTGATGCCGGTGCTGATGGTCGCGCTGCCGCTGTCCGGGATCGCCGGCGTGGTCTACGCGCTCCAGTACAACCGCACCGGCAGCCGGCAGCGCCTGTTCGGCGACGACAAGAAGAACAAGACCAAGCAGCTACGCGAGCCCGACGAGCCGGAAGACCTGTAGCGACGATCGCGACGCGGCCCTACAGTGAGCTGGTCCCAACGCTGCGTGAGGCGACCGTCGGGACGGCTGGATCGGGGTAGACCGTCCCGTTAGAATCATCCGACAAGCATGCGCAGCCTCGTCGCGCCACTGGCGATCTGGGCCGGCCTCGCCGGCTCCGCCGCCGCCGAACCCGTGGCCCCGGCGGCCGCGCCCCCGCTGCGCGTCGCGATCGTGCCCGGGATCGCGGTGAACCTCGATGCAGCGCGCGTCGATGCCCTGAGCCAGGACCTGGCCGAGGCGCTGAACGCCGAGCTGATCGTGGAGGCGCGCGGCGGGCTCGAGGTGCGGCGCCGGCTGCCGGTCGATGGCCTGCCGCCGGATTGCGTGGCGACCCCGGCGTGCATCGTGGATGTCGCGCGCCGGCTCGACGTCGACCAGCTGCTGTTCGTGGTGATGGTCGACACCGGCTCCGGCGGCGCGGTCCAGATCGACAGCACGTGGGTCGATCCGGCGTCCGGCAAGAGCGCGTCGCGCCCCGCCCTCGACATCGCCACGGTGTCCGAGGCCCGGCCGCGCTTCCTCGCCGCGGCGCGCCAGCTGCTGCCGGAGGCGCCGGTGCGGCCCAAGCCGAAGAGCGGGCTCGGGTTCGACGGCAAGATGACTCCGGAGATCCCGCGCCACTTCACGACCCCGGCGAAGATCACCGCGGCGGTCACCGTGATCGGGATCGGCGTGGGCATCGGGTTCGGCCTCAGCGCGCGCTCGAGCTACCGCGCGTGCGACGACGATCCGCCGAGCTGCGGCGATGACCGGCGCGACTCGATCCGCACCCGCGCGCTCGCCGCGGACGCCGGCTGGCTGATCGCCGCCGCGGGCGCGATCGCGACCGGCATCCTGTTCGGGACCTCGGGCAAGGAGTCGGTGCTCCGGGTCGAGCCCGCGCCGAGCGGCTCCGGCGTGTCGTTCGCGGCCGTCGGGAGGTTCTGATGTCGCGCGAGGCCGTCGGTCGACCCAGCTCCGAGAAGCTGATCGGCGAGGTCCTCGCGAGCCGCTACCAGATCGAGCTCAAGCTCGGCGAGGGCGCGATGGGCGCGGTGTACAAGGCGCGCCACGTCAAGGTCGGCCGGCCGTTCGCGGTGAAGGTGCTGCACCCGAAGCTGCTCGAGGACCTGAAGGTCTCGCAGCGGTTCGATCGCGAGGCCGAGCTCGCCGGCCGGCTCCGCCACCCCAACGTGGTCGGCGTGGTCGACGTCGGCGAGACCACCGAGGGCCTGCGCGACATGGTGAAGGACTTCGCGGAGGGGCTCGACCTCGCCGCGCTGCTCAACGACGCGCCGATGCCGCCCGAGCGCGTGATCAACCTGGTTCGCCAGCTGCTCGAGGGCCTGTACCACGCGCACGAGGCCGGGCTGATCCACCGCGACTTCAAGCCCGAGAACGTGATCGTCGAGCAGTACGATCACGGCAACGAGGTGCCGCGGATCGTCGATTTCGGGATCGCGATCCTGCGCGAGGGCGGCGAGTCGGTCGACGCCGCCGGCCGGCTGACCACCAACGGCCTCGTGCTCGGCACGCCGCACTACATGGCGCCCGAGCAGGCTGTCGCCGATCCGATCGATCACCGGATCGATCTGTTCGCGCTCGGGATCGTCCTCTACGAGATGCTGTGCGGCAAGCTGCCGTTCGACGGCTCGGGCGCCGAGGTCGCGCGCGCCAACCTGCTGCTCGATCCTCCGCTGATCTCGCAGCGCGTGCCGTACCTCGAGGTCGATCCGCTGCTCGAGGCGCTGTCGCGCCGGCTGATGGCCAAGAAGCGCGAGAGCCGGCCGGCCACCGCCAAGGCCGCGCGCGAGCTGCTCGATCTGATCGAGCGCGATCGCGCCGCCGCCGCCGCCGCGCTCGGCGTGCCGCTCGACATCGGCGTCCGCGAGGCCCAGGTGACCCAACCGGTCGCCGCGCAGCGCCCCCACCCGCCGAGCGAGCCGCCGCCGTTGGCGTTCGAGAGCCAGCCCGCGCCCCGCACCGCGCGCGTCGACGCGACGCCCAGCCCCACGACGCCCAGCCCCGCGCCGCTCGAGGCGCCCGCCAGCTCCGCGATGGCCACTCCCGTCGCCGTCGTCCACGTGCCCGACGGCCCGCGGGCGCAGCAGCACGACGTCCCCGCCGCGTCCTCGTGGACCGATCACGAGGAGCCCCCCTCGCGGCGGCGCTGGCTGATCGCCGGGGGCGTCGGTGTCGTCGGCGTCGGCGCGGTGCTCGCGATCGCGATCGGCACGCGCGGCGGAGACGCGCCGGCGCGCGCGCAGCCCGAGACCATCGCGGTTCGCCCGGAGCCGCCCGCCACCGGCAGCGCGGCTCCCGTCGAGCCCGCCGCCGGCAGCGCCGCTCCCGTCGAACCCACCGCCGTCGAGCCCGCCGCCGGCAGCGCCGTCGAGCCCGCCGCCGTCGAGCCCGCCGCCGGCAGCGCCGTCGAGCCCACCGCCGGCAGCGCCGTCGAGCCCGCCGCCGGCAGCGCCGTCGAGCCCACCGCGGTCGAGCCCACCCACACCACCAAGATCCAACCCACGCCCACGCGACCCGATCGCCCCAAGGTCACCCGGGTCGATCGCACCAAGCCCGCCCCAGAGCAGCCGCGGGATCGCGATCCGACGCCTCCTCCTCCGGGCGGCGAGGGGCCCGTCTCCGCCGGCTCGTTCGCCGCGCTCTACGCGGCGGTCGGCAGCGACCTGAAGAAGCACAAGGCCGCGGGCGTGGTGCTCGACGATCTCGACGAGCGCTATCGACTGATCTCCTACAACGCCGTGATCGGCGACATCGCCAAGCGCGAGGCCGCCCACGCCGCGCTCCTCAAGATCCGCGCCGCGATCGCCAAGCGCGCGAAGTGATCCCAGCCGCTCCCTGAGGGCTCTGCCGCAGCGGCGTGGCAGCGCGCGCCCGCGATTCTCGGAGGCGGTCGCAAGCGTCACTGCGCGCGTCGCCGCACCGACGCCTTCGAGCATCCCGCAGTGATCGCGGGCAGATGCGCGAGGTGTCGCGCTTGCAGCTGGCCCACCGGGCTAGTCATGAAGGTCATCCTCTCTCGCGCGACACCCACGACCCTGCCGGGCGCCCGGTCCGCACCGGTGTTCCTCGTAAGCGATGTGGCATGTCGGGGCCACGCGCCCGCCGACGAATGCCGCTATCGCGTCGCCTGGCAGATCAACCCACACATGCAGGTCGGCGCCGTCGAGTTCGCACGCGCCGCCGCGCAACACGACGCGCTCGTCCAGCGGCTCGTACGCGCCGGTGCCTCGGTCCAGTGGCTGCCGTTCGTGCACGGCGCTTACGATTCGGTGTTCGCGAAGGACTCGGCGCTCGTGCTCGGGAGACGCCGCTTCCGCCGCGCGCTGCTCGCGCGCCTGCGATATCCCGAACGCCAGCGAGAACAGGCCGCCCGCGCGAAGGTCTACGAGCGGTGCGGCTACGACGTGCGCGCGCAGGGCTCCGGCCCGACCTGGGAAGGCGGTGATGTCGTCGTCCTGCCGTCGGGCCAGGGGCTGTTGTTCGGCTACGGCGAGCGCTCCCAGCTCGCCGCCGCGCGGTGGCTCGAGCGCAACGCGGAGCTGCCGGTCACGCCGCTCGCGCTGCGGGACCCGCACCTGTTCCACCTCGACATGGCGCGGTCGATCCTGCCCGACGGCACGGCCTTGGTGTGCGAGGGCGCGCTGACCGAGCACGCGCTGCGCGTGCTCGAGCGGGTGCGCGGGCTCCGCAGCATCGTCACGGTGCTCCACAGCGATGCGCTGGCCTTCGGCCTGAACCTCGTCGCGGTGGGCGACACGATCCTCACCGGCGCCCGCGTGCCGCGGATCGAAGCGATCGTCCGCGCGCGCGGCTTGCAGTACGAGACCGTGCCTCTCGATCAGTTCCATCTCGCGGGCGGAAGCGCCGCGTGCCTGGTCTCGGCCGTTCACGGCGACCCCGAACCGGCGCGGGACACGACGACCACGCCCCAAGGAGGCAGCATGGACATCTACGGCTCGATCTTTCGCTCCGTGTTCTTTCCCCTGTGGGAATCGCACCTCCGCAAGCGGCCGGTGATCCAGCGCTGGCTCGAGCTCGAGCGCACGCAGTGGCTCCCCGCCGATCAGCTCCACGGGCTACAGGCGCGCGCGCTCGGGCGGCTGCTCCACCACGCGTACGATCACGTGCCGTTCTATCGCGCGCGCTTCGACGCGGCCGGGGTCGCGCCCGGCGACATCCGCGACGCGGAGGACCTGGCCAAGCTGCCGATCCTGCGGCGAGGAGATCTTCGTGGCGCCGCCGATCGCGCCTCGATCGCGCCGCCGTTTCCCTCGATCCGCAAGCAGACCAGCGGCACGACCGGCGAGCCCCTCGTGTTCGGCTACGAGCCCGAGAGCGAGCACTGGCGCCGCGCCGTGAAGTACCGCGGCTACGCCTGGGCGGGCTATCGACCGGGCGACCGCGCGCTGCACTTCTGGGGGGCGCCCGAGCCCACGCTGCCCGGGTGGAAGGAGCGGCTCAAGATCGCGATGGATCGCCGCCTGCGGCGCGACACCTACCTGCAGTGCGCGGTCATGAGCGACGAGCGGCTCGGCGAGGTCGTGCGCGCGATCGAGCGCGAGCGCCCGCAGGTCCTCGTGTGTTACGCGCAAGCCGGCGCCGAGCTCGCGCGCTTCATCAACCGCAACGGCCTGCGCAGCTGGTCCACGATCCCCGTGATCTGCGGCGCGGAGCGCGTCCTGCCGCGCGACCGCGACGACCTGCACCAGGCGTTCGGGCCGGCGGTGTTCGACACCTATGGCTGTCGCGAGGTGATGATGATCGCCGCCGAGTGCGAGGCGCACGACGGCATGCACGTCGCGATGGAGAACCTCGTCGTCGAAATCGTCGTGACCGAGAACGGACGCGAGCGCCCTGCCCGCGAAGGCGAGACCGGCGAGATCGTGATCACCGACCTGCACAACTTCGGCATGCCGTTCATCCGCTACGCCAACGGAGACGTCGCGACGGTCGGCGCGATGAAGCGGTGCTCGTGCGGCCGCACGCTGCCGCGGATCCAGTCCGTGCAGGGTCGCATCTCGGACATGCTGCGCGACGCCGAGGGCTCGGTGGTGAGCGGGATCGCGGTGAGCTTCCTCGTCCAGGACTACGGCGAGGCGGTGCGGCAGTTCCAGGCCGTCCAGCACAAGGATCGCTCCGTCACGATCAAGCTGATCGGCGAGCTGCCGCTCGCCGCGATCGACGAGATCCGGCGCAACGGCGAGCGCCTGCTGTCCGGGATCGATGTCGCGGTCCAGGTCGTGCCGGAGCTACCGCGCAGCCCGGCCGGCAAGCACCAGCTGGTCGTCGTCGAGCGCTGACGCGCTCAGGTGTCCCGCGCGTACAGGTACACGATCGACACGCAGTTCGCGGTCTCCGAACCAGGTGCCGCGCCCTCGACCAGCAGGCACAGCTCGTTGATCCCGCGGAACAGCGGGGTCTGTAGCGTGACCGTCGCGGTCCCGGACAGCGGGATCTGCGACTCGATCGGCCCGCGCAGGTCCGAGCCGTCCTCGTTGTTGAGGTAGTACGAGAATCGCGCACCGCCCTTGCCGACCACCATCAGCGTCGGCTTCTCGGTGCGCACGATCAGCGGCGTGTCGGCGCCGACCATCGGGCCGCGGTACGGCATCGCCGGATCGGCCTCCGCCACCGCGATCGCGCGCGGCGCATCGATG
>JBQCJR010000253.1:0-7748 GCA_051952595.1 Kofleriaceae bacterium | reverse complement strand
GCCGCCCACACGATGCCCATGCCGCCGGCGCCGAGCACGCGCTCGAGCCTGTACTTGCCGAGCTGGCTGCCCACCTCGAGCGACGCGGCCGGCGCACCGGGCCCGAGACCTTCGGTTTCGCCGGTCGGGTCGACAGCCATGGCCGCAATCTATGCGGCAGATGGCTAGTGCGCCAGCTCGCTGACCGGGGTCGCGACGTGATTTCCGAAGTACAGCCGGCCATCGATAAGGGTCGTGTCGCGCAGCGTGACCGCGAGCGCCTCGGCGAGCGTGTCGACCGGCGTCACCGTCAGCTTGTCGCGAACGTCCGCCGGCAGATCGTCGAGGTCGGCCTCGTTCTCGCGCGGGATCACGATGTGCGTGATTCCCGCACGCACCGCGCCGAGCACCTTCTCCTTGAGCCCGCCGATCGGCAGCACGCGGCCCGACAGCGTGATCTCGCCGGTCATCGCGACCTCGTGACGCGCGGCGCGCTCCGAAAGCGCCGAGACCAGCGCGGTCGCCATCGCGATGCCCGCCGACGGGCCGTCCTTGGGGATCGCGCCGGCCGGCACGTGGACGTGCACGTCGCGCTCGAACACCCGATCGTCGATCGATAGCCAGTTGGCGTGCGCCCGCGCGTACGTCCACGCCGCGCGCGCGGACTCCTTCATCACGTCGCCGAGCTGGCCGGTGAGGATCAGGTCGCCCTTGCCGCGCATCGGCGCCGCCTCGACGAACATGATGTCCCCGCCCGCCGGCGTGTAGTACATGCCGGTCGAGATCCCGACCTGATCCTCGGCGGCGGCCTTCTCGGGCCGCACGCGCGGCCGGCCGAGCAGCGGGTGCACGTCGCCGCGATCGAGCGTCGTGCCCTCGAGCTCGCGGGCCGCGATCCGGCGCGCGACCTTGCGGCCGAGCCGGCCCAGCTCGCGCTCGAGCTGGCGCACGCCGGCCTCGCGGGTGTAGCCGGTGATCACCTCGCGGAGCGCGTCGTCGGTGAGCGCGAGCTGCGCGGCGGTCAGGCCGCTGGCCTCGAGCTGGCGCGGCACCAGGTAGTGCTTCGCGATCGCGAGCTTCTCGCGCTCGGTGTAGCCGGCGAACTCCACGACCTCCATGCGATCGAGCAGCGGGCCCGGGATGTGCTGGACCATGTTCGCCGTGGCCACGAACATCACCTCGGAGAGATCGAACGGCACGCCGAGGTAGTGATCGGTGAACGAGTCGTTCTGCGCCGGGTCGAGCACCTCGAGCAGCGCGCTCGCCGGATCGCCCTGGTACGACTGGCCAAGCTTGTCCACCTCGTCGAGCAGGAACACCGGGTTCTTGCTGCCGGCCTGCTTCATGCCCTGCAGGATCCGGCCGGGCAGCGCGCCGATGTACGTACGGCGGTGACCGCGGATATCGGCCTCGTCGCGCGCGCCGCCGAGCGCGATCCGCACGTACTTGCGGCCCATCGCGCGGGCGATCGACTTCGCGATCGACGTCTTGCCAACGCCGGGCGGACCGGTGAACAGCAGGATCCGGCCCTTCGGATCCTTGCGCTGCGCCAGCTGGTGCACCGCGAGGAACTCGAGCACGCGGTCCTTCACGTCGCCGAGCCCGTGGTGATCCTCGTCGAGGATCTTCGCGGCCTCCTGGACATCGAGGTGATCGTTGGTGCGCACGCCCCACGGCAGCTCGGCGATCGTCTCGAGGTAGGTGCGGATCACCTGTGACTCGCTCGACTCGCGGCCGATCCGCGACAGCCGCGCCCACTCGCGATCGACCTCCTTGCGGGCCTCGTCGGGCAGCGGCAGCGCATCGAGCTTGGCGCGCAGATCCTTGAGCGTCTGGTCCCCGGCATCGTCGCCCTCGCCGAGCTCCTTCTGGATCGCGCGCAGCTGCTCGCGCAGGTAGTGCTCGCGCTGGCGCCCGCCGATCTCCTCCTTGACCTTCGACTGGATCTCCTCCTGCGCGGACAGCACGGCGAGCTGGCGCTGGACCAGGATCAGCACGCGGCGCAGCCGGTCCTCGACCGCGAGCGCCTCGAGCAGCGCCTGGCGCTCGGCGACCGGCGCCTCGAGGTAGCCGGCGACCAGATCGGCGAGCTCGCCCGGCTGCTCGACCTTGCCGAGCATCTGCGCGACGGCGTCCTCCGGCACGCCGCGGCGGGTGGCGAGCTCGGCCGCGCGCTCGCGGACCTCGCGGTGGAGAGCCACGAACGTCGGATCGCTCGGAGCGAGCGGCGGCAGCTCGGCGGCATCGGCGACCGCCGCGACCAGGTACCCATCGCGTGGCTCGATCCGCAGCGCGATCCCGCGCTCCCGGCCATCGAGCGCGACGCGCATCCCACCGAGGCCGCGCTGGACCGCGCCGAGGGTGGCGATCGTGCCCACGGTGTAGAGCCCCTCGGGCAGCACGTCGTCCACGTCCTCGCGCTGCGCCACCACGAACACGCGGTGGTCGGGATCGCGCAGCGCCGCCTCGATCGCGCGCAGGGTCGCGGGCCGGGCTGCCAGGATGGGCAGGCCCATCCCGGGGAACAGCACGCCAGCGCGCATCGGAAGGATCGGCAGGTTCTTCGACATGGGAATCACGGTTGGGCACCGCCGAGACCCGGCGCAACCTGGCCGAAAGACTCGCTCGACAAAAAGGCTGTCACACCGAGCCACGCGACCGCCTCTATCCGTCCGCACTGCAATCGCATGCACTGCACGAGGAGACATGGCTATGAAGATGGATCGTATTGTGGGGCGCTCGTCGCTCGCGCTCGGTGTGATGTCAGGCTCGTTGCTGCTCGGCTGCGCGGCCGGCCTCGATGAGGAAGGGGGCGAGCTCGATGACGAGTCGCTCGCCGAGGTCGAGAGCTCGCTGAGCCTCGGGCGGACGTTCGCGTCGTGGGGAACCACCAACGGCCCGGATCTCGACATCGGGCCTGCGTCGACGCAGACGTGCTTCCTCGCCGGGGTCGCCGGCAACCTGAACGCCGGGTGGGGCTGGGACCACGGCGGGCGCGCGTCCGAGGCGGGGCTGACGATCACCAACGGCCGCTGGATCCTGACCTCCGCCGGTGGCCTGGACTACGGCGATGTGGTGATGGGCAATACGGTCAATGCGCACGTGGTGTGCGTCGGCACCACCGCCAATCGCACCTTCTATTCCGACGGCGGCGCGGGTGGCTCGGTGAATCGCAAGAAGGTGCTCGAGCCGGTCGCGGCGAACCGCCAGTGCTTCCTGCGCCAGGTGAGCGGATACTCGGGCACCTGGGCCTCGAGCAGCGCGCGGGTCAAGCTCATCCAGGAGAACGGCAACTGGGTGCTCGAGTCGGCGAACCTCGGGGTGTCCGCCGGCATCCCGTACCTCGGCGCGGTGTGCTTCGACATCCCCGCCGGCACCTGGGTGGGCACCGGCTCCTGGGGCGCCGCCAACCCGGGCTCGGGAACGTTCAACGTGCTCGGCGAAGCGACCGCGGGGGCGTGTGGGCTCACCGGGATCCAGGGGCCGCTCAAGAACAACGAGTGGGACGACGGCGCGATGATCACCTGGCCGAGCTCGTCGCCCGGCACCTGGACGATCCGCGTCGAGGACGGCAAGACCGGCTTCGTGACCTGCCTCCACTGAGCAGGCGCGCCGGTCAGCCCGCCTCGCGGCGCTCGCCGGCATCGCCGTGGAGCGCATCGATCGAGCTCCGCCGCAGGCCCGCGCGCTGGTCGTACCAGCCGAACAGCTGCTTGCGCATCGCGAGCCAGCGCTCGCCGCCGACCCGCTTGATCACCTTCTTGGCGTTCCAGGTCGCCCACTGCTCCCAGCACGGCATCGCCGCGCCGACCGCGATCCGGGCGGCGTGCTCGGCGGCGGTCGTGCTGCGCATCGTGTAGCGGCCGAGCACCGTGCAGCCGCGGATCCACTCGAACCGGCTGGTCGGCTCGGAGGTGAACAGCACGTCGATCCCCGCCTGGTCCGCGGCGAGGATCACCGCGCGCGAGCAGTAGCCGCCGGGCACCGAGGCGACGACTACCGGCTGGCCGAGCAGATCGTCGAGCCGCGCCTTGCTCGCCGTCCACTCGCGGACGAGCACGTCCCACGACAGGCTCGACATCCGCGCGGGGTGCGAGCACGAGTGCGTGCCGATCACGTGGCCGCGCGCGTGCAACTCGCGCAGATCGTCGATGGTGACGAACCCGCGCGTGCCGATCCGATCGGTGGTGATGTGGAAGTAGCCGCGCCAGCCGGTGCGCTCGAGGCGATCCGCGATGTCGAGCGCGCAGGCGCCGCCGTCGTCGAAGTGGAGCAGCACGGCGGGGCGATGGGTGGGCGTGCGCCACGCCAGCTCGCGCGGCCGGATCACCCGCTCGAGACCGGCGCGATCGGCCGCCTCGGAGATCGCGGTCAGGTGGCGCTCGAACAGGCGCACGTCCAGCTTGTACGACGCGGCGTCGGGGCCATCGAACCCGCTCGGGCCCGTGACTTCCGGCCGGATCACGTCGTGATACATGAGCGAATAGGCGTCCATGGGGTCTCCTCCGAGGGCGAAACGGGAGCGGGAGCGGGAATGGGCGCAGGAGCGGGAGCGCGGCGATCGGTCGCGCCGGTCCACGACAGATCCGAGACGAGGAACCGACGCAGCCCCTCGACGGCGGCCAGGTTGAGCAGCGCGAAGGTGTGGCTGAGCCGCGCGAGCTTGCCGGCGCGCTCGCCGGCCCGCGCGCCGCGTAGCGCGAGGCCGTACGCGGCGACCTGCGCGCCGAGCGTGGCCACGTAGATCGGCCAGCCCGGCGCGAACGTGGCGACCAGCACGAGGTTCGACGCGAACAGCCCGGCGAGCGCGAACGGGCACGCGAGGCGCAGCAGCTTGTGCGAGACCAGCTGGAAGAACAGCCGGTTGCGCCACGGATAGAGCAGCTGCGGCAGATGGACCAGCAGCTGGTAGTTTCCGGCGAGCGTGCGCGCCTTGCGCGCGAACTCGCAGCGCGGCGTCGCCTCGGCGTCGTACAGCGCGGCCGCGGGCTCGAACATCACCCGATAGCCGCGCAGCGCGATCTGGAGCGGCGTGAACAGGTCATCGACCAGGGTGCCGGCGGGCAACATCCGGAACAACCGGCGCCGGATCGCGTACAACGCGCCGGTCGCGCCGACCGTCGAGTCGACCCGGCTCTCGTGCGCGCGGAGGAACGCCTCGTACCTCCAGTACATGCCCGGGCCGCGCTCGGCGGGCATGTGCAGCTCGCCGCTCACCGCGCCGACGTCCTGATCCGCGAAGTGGCGGACGAGCTCGCGCAGCGCCCCCGGGGCGAGCCGCTGGCGGGCATCGCAGAACAGCACCAGGTCGCCGGTCGCTCGTGCGACGCCGTGATTGAGCGCGGCCGCCTTGCCGGACGGCCGGTCGAGTCGCTCGAGGATCACGCCGCGATCGGCGAACGACGCGACGATCTCGTCGGTGCCGTCGCTCGATCCATCACTGACCACGATGATCTGGTACTTGTCTGCCGGGTAGTCGATCGACAGTAGATCGGCGAGCTTGCCGCGTAGATGGACGCTCTCGTTGTGGGCCGCCATCACCACCGTGACGGTCGGCTCGATGTCCGCCTTGCGCGGCGCGCGGGGGCGCAACCGCGACAGCCCGTAGACCAGCAGCGGATACCCCGCGTACGTGTACCCGACGATCGCCAGGGACGACCAAAACACCGCCGTAGACGCCAGCCACATGAACCCTCCCGCGACGTCGCACTGTCATGCGGCGTAGCACGCGGAGTTGTGGTCACCACCCCACGACAGCGGACTCTCACGTCGAGCCGAGCGCGGGAGTCTGGAGTCTGGCCCACCTTCGAGCGCGATCGCGAGCTCGCGAAGTGCTTGAGTCGGAGTGCGGATTCGAGCAACACTACCGAGATGCGCGGGAGATCGGTGGTCGGGAGGTTCATGGTGGTGTTCGCAGCGCTCGCCACGGGAGCGTGTGCGCACAACGTCACCCAGGACAAACACTCGGGGAGCGACGGCCGCACGCGAGGCGCGCGGCCGATGGTGATGAACGACGGCGAGGCGCGCGCGACCGGCATCGTCACGTATCCGGGCGGAGACCGCGTGGACTGGAAGCGGCTCGAGCTCCCCGCGAAGAAGACCGGCAAGCTGGAGCTCGAGCTGGCGTGGACACCGCCGCGCCCCGGGTTGCAGCTCGGCTTCGATGTCCTGGACGAGTGGAACGCCGTCGTCGCGTCATCGGTGTCGAAGCAGAAGCGATCGCGCGGCAGGACCCGAAGGCTCACGATCGACGACGCCCGCGGCACGTACTACGTACGCGTCTATGCGATCGGTCGCGGTGATGCGGGCAAGTACCGGCTGACCGCCGATTTCCAGGAGACGTTCATTCCGGAACTCGATGTCACGAAGCTCGATATCCCGGACCCGCCGCGGCTCGCCGAGGTGCCTGGGTATTGTGATGACTCGAACTTCGATCCGCGCAGGCCGGAGTGTGGTGTGGTCTGCCCGTCGTTCAACGCGCCGCCCAACTGGGCGGCGTGCGCTCACACGTGCCCGAATCCGCCGGACATCAACAAGAAGGTCTGCCAGGACACGATGCCGTGCCCCCAGCCGCCGGATCGCAGAGTCGCGAGCTGTCGTGGCAAGTTCCCGAGGTGCCCGGACGCGAGGAACCCCGACCCGAACAATCCGAACTGCGACCACGCGAAGGTCGATCCGGTCAAGGCGCGCCTGCTCAAGTCGGAGGTCCAGGGCGCCGACGTGCTGATCACGATCTCGGCCGGCAGCGACGCTGGCATCGAGAAGGGCTGGAAGGGGCAGATCCTGCGCGGCGATTCGAACGCGCCGCTCGAGGGTGGCGAGCTCGTCGTGATCCGCGTCGAGAAGAGGTGGTCGCTCGCCAAGGTGCGGTTGACGGTCGATCGGGTGACCGCCAACCCGACGGTGCTGCTCAGTCCGCCGTGAGGCGCGCCGCGTCCACCCGCCCGCGCAGAACGCCATTCGGGTACTCGGCGCGATAGCGCTCGATCCGGCGCTGCGCGAGCGCGGTGTTCCCAGCGCGCAGGTAGGCCTCGATGATCAGCACGTCGCGCTCCTCCGCGAGCGTGCCGCTGGGGAACCGGCGCGCGTGCGACATCAAGGTCACCAGCGCATCGTCGGGCAGACCACGCTGTAGCCCCGCGCGCGCGCGATCGAGGAGCAGCCGCTCGGCCTCGGCGCTCGAGCTCGCCCGGGGCGGTGCGGGGGCCGCGGCTGGCGTTGCCGGAGCGGAGGCTGGCGTTGCCGGGGCGGAAATGGAGCGGATGGGCCCTGTCGGGGCGGAGGTGGACGGGGTGGAGGACGCCGACGCGGGCGACGCCGAGGCGGGCAGCGTGGGTGCGGTGGCCGCGAACGCGCTCGCCGCCTCGGACGGCAGCGTGGGTGCGGCCGACGTCGGCGCACTCGCCGCCTCGAACGGCCGCGTGGGTGCAACCGACGTCGGCGCGCTCGCCGCCTCGGAGGTCGGCATACGCGCCGGCGGCTCGGCGGGCGCGACGGGATCGGACGAGCTCCCCATGCCCGTTCCCGCCACCGCCACAGGCGCACGAGTGGGCGCGACCGCCGCGTCCTGCGTGCGCGCCGGCGCGGAGAGCCGCCCCGCGACGAAGCCACCCACGAGCAACGCGGCCCCGGCAGCCGCGGCGGTCCAGCCTCCGAACATGCGGGGCGCGGCGGGGCTCGTACCAGTCGCCGCGCTGGCCAACGCGAGCCCGCGATCGCCGAGCGCGCTGTACACGCCGGCCACGATCGCCGCGCCATAGCGAGCGGCG
>JBQCJR010000252.1:0-6898 GCA_051952595.1 Kofleriaceae bacterium | reverse complement strand
GAACCCGGCCGGGCGGCGGAGCGGCGAGGGCTCGGCACCGGCCCGGCGCGCGGCCTTGCCCGCGGCGAGCACGCGGCCGCTGATCGCGTGGCCGGCGTCGCGCAGCTCCTTGCGTCGGCGCGGCGGCACGGTCCAGGTCTTGGCGCGCGCGACCAGCACGGCGAGCGGGTTCAGGTCGCCGCCGACCGCGCGCAGCCCGGCCGCCCGGGCCTCGACGAGCGAGGTCCCCGAGCCGCAGAACGGATCGACCACCGTCGAGCCCTGCGGCGCGCCGTGGGCCACCAGGTCGATCAGCACGCGCGCCGTCGCCGGGTGGAGGCGCGCCGGGTAGCTGTGGAACGGGTGGGTCAGCGACTCGGAGATCTCGTGATCGGTGGCCGGCGCGCGCAGCCCGGCGACCAGGCCGTCGGCGAGCCCCGGATCACCGCCCGCGTCGATCCGGCCAGGCGCGCGTGGCATCGACAGGCTGCGGCGCTGGCGCTGACCGTCGCGACGGGGCGGGCGCTGGCGCGGTTGCGGGCGCGAGCGGGCACCGGGACGCGGGCGGGAGGGCGGCACGCGCGCACCCTATCAAGTTGCGCCGAGGACGGTCGTCCCGCCGCGCCATTTTCCTCGGCCGTACCGGGAGGTAAGACAGCTCCGCATGCCCATGCCTCTCGAGATCATTGGCCTCGGAAAACAAGAAGTCCGGTTCGTCTGGGACGACGACACCGAGGACGTGTGGCCGACCCGCGAGCTCCGCCTCCGCTGCACGTGCGCGGTGTGCCAGTCCGAGGTCACAGGAGAGCGCCTGCTCGATCCCAACACGGTGCCGGCCGACATCACGGTCTCCGACATGCACCTGGCCGGCAACTACGGCGTGGGGATCCACTTCTCCGACGGCCACACCACCGGCATCTACCGGTTCCGCAACCTCAAGAGGAAACCGTGACCGCGGCCCCCGGGCTGTCCGATCTTATCGACCGGCTCGGGACGACCTGGCACCAGCGGCGCAGCGCCCGCGCGTTCCGCCCCGAGCCGCTGCCCCGGGCGACGCTCGCTCAGATCTTCGCGGCGGCGCAGGCCGCGCCGAGCTGGTGCAACACCCAGCCCTGGCGGGTCGTGGTCACCGAGCCGCCGGTGACCGGTGAGCTGGCCTCGGAGCTCCAGGCCGCGGCGCGCGCCGGCCTCCCCGCTGCGGAGGTGCCGTTCCCGATCGAGTACCCCTCGCCTCACAAGGAGCACCGCGTGGCGTGTGCCCGCGCGCTGTACCAGGCGATGGGCATCGCGCGCGAGGACACCGCCGCGCGCTACGACGCATGGCTGCGCAACTACGCGCTGTTCGATGCCCCCCACGTCGCGGTCGTGTCGTGTGATCGACGTCTCGGTCCGTACGCCTACGTCGATATTGGCGTGTGGCTGGGCTACGTGCTGACCGCCGCCGCGGCGCTGGGGGTCGCCAGCTGCCCGATGGCCTCGGTCGCGGCCTATCCGGGGCCGCTGCGCGCCCGTCTGCCGATCGCCGACACGGATGTCGTGCTCCTCGCCATCGCGCTCGGTCGCGCCGACGAGGAAGCCCCGGCGAACGCCTGCCGTACGACGCGGGAGCCGGCCGGCACGAACGTGACCTTCGCGTCACCGTCGACGCGCTGACCGTGTGTTACGATTTCGACCTTCGTTTCCGGGGAGAGACTATGAGATCAACGATTCGGGCCATCGCGATCCTGCTGGCCTGCACGCTCGCCAGCGCCACGGTCGCGGCGCAGCCTGCGGACGGACTGAAAAAGGCGCAGGCGGCGTTCGACCAGGCGCAGCTCGACTATCTCGCCGGCAAGTACGACGACGCGGCGAAGGGGTTCCAGGACGCGTTCGCCGCGCGGCAGTTCCCGCAGTTCCTCTACAACGTCGGCGCCGCGTACCACATGAAGGGCAAGAAGGCGTCCGACGCGGCGTCCTACGGCCAGGCGGTCGAGTTCTACCGCAAGTATCTCGAGGCCGATCCCAGGGCGACCGACAAGGCGAAGGTCGAGAAGGCGATCGGCGTGCTCGAGGCCGAGATCCAGCGGCTCAAGGACCAGCCGGCCACCGCGCCCGAAGGCGGGAGCGCCGCGCAGCCCGCGGCCGCGCCGTCGCAGGAGGTCAAGGACCTCGGCGACGTCAAGGTGCGCGGCCTGGTGGTGATCGAGAGCGAGCCGTCGAACGCGACGATCTACCTCGACGACGTGAAGAACGGCCCGTTCGGCACCACGCCGTGGTCCGGCACGCTCGAGGGCGAGCACAAGATCATCATCGAGAAGCGCGGCTTCATGGTCGCCGAGCCGCGGATCTCGGCGGACCCGAGCAAGCTGGTGCTGATCGTGGCGCCGCTCGGCAAGGAGGAGTCGCTCGGCTGGGTGGACATCACCTCGAACGTGCCGGGCGCCGACATCTACCTCGACGACAAGTCGGTCGGTGCGATCGCCAAGACGCCGCACTCGCGCAACGTCGCGCCGGGCAAGCACACGTTCTGGATCACCACCGAGGGCTATGACGAGTACACGGTCGAGCTCGAGGTCGTGCGCGGCGGCACCCACGAGGTCAAGGCCGCGCTCAAGGGCGAGCCGGTCGGCAAGATCAACGTGATCGGCCTCGGGATCGAGGACTCCACGGTCTACATCGACGGCAAGGTCGCGTGCGAGCGCGGCCCGTGCCTCAAGGCGCTGCGCCAGGGCGAGCACACCCTGATGGTGACCCGCCCGGGCATGAAGCCGTACCAGCGCCGCGTGGTGATCCAGGCCAAGACCGAGTCGACGATCAAGGTCTCGCTCGCGCCACGGCCGAGCCGCAGCGACGCGGTGGTCGCGTACATCCTCGCCGCGGGGTTCACCGGTGGCGGCATCTTCCTCGGCCTGCAGGCCAACAAGTACAAGGACGAGCTGCGCGACGGGATCGCGAACGGCAACCCGCCGGTCGACACCAACGACGGCCGGTTCACCAAGGGCAAGATCTTCTCGATCGCCGCCGACGCGACCTTCGTGATCGCCGGGATCACCGCGCTGACCGCGGTCTACTACACGTTCCGCGACAAGGGCCCGCCGTCGACCGGTCTGATCGACGTGCGCGCCCTCGCGCTGCAACCACAGATCGGCCCCGGCTACGCTGGCGTCGGGATGGAGGTGAACTGGTGATGCGCTCCTCGATTTTGCTTGTGCTCCCCATGTCCCTCGTCGTGACCGGTGGCTCCGGCTGCCTGTGGACCGACTTCGACGACATCAAGGAAGACGCCTGGGCCTACTCGACCGGCAAGCCGGACAACGACGCGGCCAACTGGGGCGTCGCGCTCCAGCGGATCAATCGCAGCGGTGACGGCGGCAGGATCGCCGTGCTCGGCGCGAGCGAGGCGATCTACAGCGAGGTCCACATCGACGCGCGCGGCGCCGGCAAGACGCCGGTCTCGCTCGAGCTCAACACGCAGTACGCGATCGGCAACCTGACCGCCGAGCCGCTGCTGCTCGCCGACCCGGCCTCCGATGAGGTCACGCTGCTCACGCCGACCGGCCAGAGCGGCGCGATCGCGGTGCTGCGCGCGAACAACGGCGTGGTCGCCGCGTCGCAGATCTTCGGCCCGGAGCGCCCGGACGCCGGCGCGTACGTGGTGGCCCCGGTGCACAACGATCCGACGACGGCGTCGGTGTCGAGCCCGCTGCTCGCCCAGGACGACTTCGTGTTCGGCTCGTTCTCGCACCTCGGCGCCGCCGCGCCGAACCCGCAGCCGAAGTGCAAGCTGGTCGACGAGGCCGCCGCGCCGTTCGTGGTGCGCGCCCTCGGCGCGACCCGGTTCGCCGCGGCCGACACCGTCGATACGGTCATCGGGTGGAGCAACACCGGCAAGCTCGCGCTGTACGACAGCCGCGTGTTCAACGGCGCGCTCGCGGTGGGCGCGGGCTGCGACACCGGCTCGGCGCCGCTCGCCTCGCCGGCCCCGGTCGCGACGCCGTTCATCACCCCGGGCCCCGGCTCGCGGATCCTCACGTTCCGCGCGAACAGCCCCGGCGGCGTCGAGACGCCGTACGCGCTGCTCCAGGGCCACGACGACTCGAACCGCGGCTTCCTCGGGCTGTACGACCTGACCACGCTGATGCCGGTCGGCGCGCCGCTGCTCGATCAGTCGCAGCTCAAGACCGCGGCGCTGATGGAGCTCGACGGCAAGCGCTACGTGGTCGCGGGCTATCCCTCGGAGATCGTCGACGGCGTCGAGGCCGGCCTGGTGCGCGTGTTCCAGATCGACACGACCGCCGGGATCACCGCGACCCCGGTGATGACGCTGCACGACGCCCAGCCCGAGAAGGACCAGGCGTACGGCCGCGGCGTCGCCGTGATGAGCTACAACAACCAGCCGATCATCGCGGTCTCCGCCGACAACGACGTGTTCGTCTACTTCCGCACGAACCTGTACGGCGAGACGCGCCAGGGCCGGTGAGTGCGCTACCGGTGCCCGGCGTGCCAGCGCTCCTTCGATGAGCCCGGGTACTGCCCGTTCGACCGCACGCAGCTGACCACCGCCGCGGGCCCCGAGGCCCGCACGGTGGTCTCGGCGCCGATGGCGGCTGCCAACCCGCCTCGCACCGCCCTCGAGCCGCGCCGCGGAACGTTTCCGCTGACACCATCCACGCCGCCCGCGCCGGCCGCGCCCGCCGTTCCCGCGGCCCCGGTGCTGCCCGCGGGCACGGCGGAGGTCACCCAGGCGCGCAACCGCCCCGCGCAGCCGACGCCGCACACGCCCTCGGAGCTGCGCGCGGTCTCGGCGTCGGAGAACCCGCAGCAGGCGCTCGAGGCCTACCAGACCGGTCGCGACAACGCGTACGACCGGCTGATCGGCCAGACGCTCGATGGCCGCTACTACGTCGAGAAGAAGATCGGCGAGGGCGGCATGGGCGTGGTGTTCTCGGCGCGCCACGCCGTGATCGAGCGGCCGCTCGCGATCAAGGTGCTCAAGCGCGAGGTCATGCGCGACACCGCGACGATCCGGCGGTTCGTCCAGGAGGCGAAGGCGGCGTCGCGGATCGGCCACCCCAACATCGTCGACGTCACGGATTTCGGGACCACACCCGACGGCATGACGTACTCGGTGATGGAGTTCGTCCAGGGCCAGACGCTGGGCAGCGCGCTGCGCCGCGGCGCGCCGTTCGCGTTCCCGCGCGCGCTGCGGATCGCCGCGCAGATCGCCCGCGCGCTGGGCGCCGCGCACGACAAGGGGATCGTCCACCGCGATCTCAAGCCCGAGAACGTGTTCCTGGTCGATCGCGACGGTCGCCCGGACTTCGTCAAGATCGTCGACTTCGGCATCGCGAAGGTGACGCCCGTGACCGGCGCGCAGAACCCGAACGAGCCGCGCCTCACCCGCGCCGGCTCGGAGTTCGGCACGCCGGAGTACATGGCACCCGAGCAGGCGGCCGGGCGCAGCGACACCGACGGTCGGGTCGATATCTACGCGCTCGGCGTGATCCTCTACGAGATGCTCACCGGGCGGGTCCCGCACCGCGGCGACAGCATGGTGCGCACGCTGGCGATGCAGATGCTCGATCCGGTACAGCCGCCGTCGCAGGTGCGCCCGGATCTCGCGATCTCGCCGGAGCTCGAGGCGGTGGTGCTGAAGGCGCTCGCGAAGAAGCGCGACCAGCGCTACCAGACGATGGGCGAGCTACTCGCGGCGCTGGACCAGCTGCAGACGCCGATCGCGCACAGCCTGACCGGCAGCCCGGTGTACGCGCTCTCGCCGGTGCCGCCGGGCGCGGATCCGAACCTCGCCGATCGCTCGGCGCCGATCGCGGTGCCGACGACGCCGGCGCCGCACGTCGCACCGACGACCTCGCCGTCCACGCAGGAGCGCACGCGCACGCCGTCGACGGGCCCGACCGGCTCGACGACGCGGCGGCTCAAGGACGAGCCCGAGTTCGTCACGCGCGACAAGCCGATGACGTTCGAGCACGTGTTCACCGACGAGCACGCGCTGCCGCGCAACCGGCGCTGGCCGGTGCTGCTGCTGATCGCGCTCGTGCTCGGCGGCGGCGCCGTGGCGATCGCGCTGGTGATGAAGAGCCGCGACCGCGGCGCGCCGGATCGCCGAGAGATCGTGACACCTGCGGTGCCCGCCGATGCGGTGCAGGTCGCCGAGGCGGATGCGCAGCTCGTGGCGCCGACCACGCCCAACGACGCCGCCGTGATCGTCGAGCGCCCCACCGACGCCGGGCCCCGGATCGCGGTGCACACCCGTGATCCCGATCCGGTGGACCTGTTGCCGCCGCCCCGCGGCCGCCCGCTCGGCATCGTGGTGATGACCCAGCCCGAGGGCGCGACGCTGTACGCCGGGACCACGTACCGCGGCCGCGGCGGCACCAACGTCGTCGAGCCGATGGGCACGCGCCTCGAGCTCGAGTGCCGCCATCCCGGCTACAAGCCCGGCCGCGTCCAGCTGGTATTCGACGGCGAGCGCGAGGTCGAGCTGTGCGTGATGACCCGCATCAAGATCTGCATCCCCGGCGTCAAGAACCCGTTCGACGACTGCGAGCCAGAGGCCGGCTCCGCCGCGGCGCCGGCCGGGGCGACGCCGTAGTTGCGGGGTGAGCGAAGCACGAGCCGAGTGGGAGAACGCGAGCACGCGCGCTGACGGCGGCGGGGTGGGCCCCGTCGCTCGACACCTGCGTGAGGCGGCGCCGGCCTGACCGCGCCGACGAAGGGCCTTACTCGCTCGGGACCCGTCCGCCTCGCGCGCGCGTTGTCGAGACCAGAGACCAGAACCTCGTAGGGCACGCCGGCTCCTCGCGCGGACGAGGGGGAGAACGCGGGGCACGGGGGCGGACCGCCGCGGGGGGGGGGGGGGGGGGGGGGGGCGGCGGGAGGAGGAGGGCCGGGGGGGTCCCCCCCCCCTCTCAACCCACCC
>JBQCJR010000251.1:0-11520 GCA_051952595.1 Kofleriaceae bacterium | reverse complement strand
CCTCACGCTGGCCGGCGCTACAGGATGACCGGGCAGATCGCGCCGGTCGCCGTGTCGCCGTTGTTGGTCTCGTCGCACTCGGCGACCACGCCGCCACCACCGCCGCCGTCGACGTTGGCGAAGTAGTCGGACGCGGTGTTGGGCGACAGGATCCGCAGCCGCACGACCGTCGAGCCGCCCGGCAGCAGCGGCACCGTGGTCATGCCGGTGCCGAGCAGCGTGCCGCTCGCGTTGGTGCCGCGATAGAACGCGACCGGCACGCCGGGGTACACGCCGAGCGCGCCGATGTTGGTGACGCGAGCCTCGAGCTCGAGCTCGCCGGAGGGGCAGGCGCTGAGGCCGATCGCGAGCTCGATCGTGAGATCGGGGGCGTTGAACACGCCCTCGCCCTGGGCGTTCTTGCGGTAGTCGTTGAGCCCGGGGACGCGCCAGTTCGGATCCTCGGCCATCGGCACGTTGCCGGCCGACGTCGCGTTGGTGACGTGGTACGTGTGCTGCGTCCACACCTTGCGGGTCGGCACCCAGCGATCCTGCGGATCGCCGTAGACGTAGATACCGCGGGTCGGGGTCTGGCCGGGGCAGTCGGCGGCGGCGTTGCTGCTGTTCGCCACGACCAGGATCTCGGAGTTGCCGTCGCCGTCGACGTCGACGACCAGCGGGTACTCGTGGATCGTGCCGTTGGTGTTCGGCAGCTGGAGCTGGGTCCGGCCGTCGGTGCCGCTGTAGACCCACACGTTGCACTCGTCCTGGTAGACCACCTCGGCCGAGCCGTCGCCCTGGAAGTCGAACACCGACGAGGCGCTGGCGTTCGACGAGATGTCGTGGGTCGCCTTGGACCACCGCACGAACACGCTGCCGGGCGTCGGCGTCGGCGTGATGCCGGTGGTGTCCTCGCCGGGGCGCGCGAGATCGTAGACCGAGTAGCTGTGACCGCCGGCGACGCCGATCTCCGGGCGGCCGTCGCCGTCGAAGTCGGCGATCGTGGGGGGACCTCCGCGGTTGCTGGCGGTCCCGCCGGGGATCGCGATCGGGGTGGTGCGGCGGTTCGGGAACGCGAGGCACTGCGCGTCGGTCGGATCGACGGCGCAGAACAGCTTGCCGGTCTGGCCGTTCAGCACGTGCACCTTGCCCTTGGCGACCAGCACGACCTCCGGGGTGCCGTTCTTGTCGAGGTCGGCGACCGCCGGGTAGCCATCGTCCCCGGCGTAGGTCCAGTACGGCGTCACCGTGGCGGTCGCCGGCGGGCCGGCGTTCCACACGACCTTCCACGCCTGGTTGCCGGTGATGATCTCCGGCTTGCCATCGTTGTCGAGGTCGGCGACCGCCGAGATCCCGCCCTGGTAGCCATCGTTCGAGCCAACGAACCCGCCGGCGCCGTTGCCGCCGAAGTCCCACAGCACCGTGCCGTCGTGATCGATCAGCGTCGCGCCGAACACGATCTCCGCCATCGGGTCGTTGTCGAAGTTCGCGAGCGTGGCGGCGCCGTTCTCGATGCGCAGCGGATACGGCGTGCCGTTCGGCGCGTGCGAGGTCCACAGCACGGTGCCGTTGCGATCGATCGCGACGATCAGGCTGCGGAACGTGGCGTCGACGCGCGCGGCGTAGATGATGTCGGGCAGGTTGTCGCCCGAGACGTCACCGACGGCGATCGTCGAGCGGCCGAGCGAGCCGTAGCTGGTGGGTGGCGCGTGTGGGATCGCCGGGACCAGGACCGCGCCGGTCTTGCCGTCGTGGATCTGGATCCGCCCGCCGGGGAAGCCGGCGCCGTCCATCTGGGTCAGGTTGACCACCACCTCGGGCGCGCCGATGCCGTCGAGGTTCGCGACCACCGGGATCGAGATGATCTCGTGATCGGTCCACGACCACTCGGTGGTGACCGTGAGGTCGGTGAAGGTCGGGATGATCTTGCAGGTGAGCGGGTCCGGCTGGGGCAGGCAGTGCCCGAGCGTCGGCTCGCAGAAGTGGTCCTCGGGGCAGTCGTACGAGTCGCCGCACGCGGCGCCGGGCGGCGTGCACGCGTCCGCGAGGCACACCTCGCCGCTGTTGCAGCAGGTGGTCAGCCCGGCGCCGCACCGCACGCCCGACGAGCACGCCGGCAGGCACTGGTCCTCGACGCACTCGTTGCCGGCGGGGCAGCACATCACCGGATCGCCGCACAGCGAGCCACCGCTGCACAGGTCCGCATCGGGGCCCATGGGCGCATCGATCGGGTCGCCACCATCCGGGGACCCACTCGGACTCTTGCCCCCACAGCCCAGCACGCCCACCAGCAGCGAAAGCAGCAGACCGGCCGCACGCGCGGCCGTACGACGACGGTACATGTAACCTCCGAACCTTCACGTTACGCCGAACACCGCCGACGATGGAATAGCTGTTCGGAGCGCCGCAGGATCGAAGTGTCTATCGCGCGTGGTGGGGTCAACAGGCCCTGGCCACGCGGTCGCGCACGAGGCTGCGCATGTCGTGCAACAGCGCGCGGCGTGCTCGGTGCTGGACCGGCGCCGCGAGTTCCCGCATCATGGACGATGGGCGTAGCGGGCGGTGGTAGGCCATGGTGGTGTTGCTGGGTGGGACAGTCATGGCGGGGATCTCCCGCCGCGTGGACTCGGTCGCGCGCGCCGAGCGCACGACGTTGATCACCGGCCCGACGGGGGCCGGCAAGGACATCGTCGCGCAGAACCTGCACGCGCGCTCGCGGCGGAGCAGCGGCCCGATGGTCGTGGTCCACTGCGCCGCGCTGCCGGACAACCTGCTCGAGGCGGAGCTGTTCGGCCACGCCAAGGGCGCGTTCACCGGGGCGTTCCAGTCGCGAGACCGGCGAGTACCGAGCGGTCGGATCCGATGTGACCGAGAAGTCGGACACCTGGATCATCGCCGCGACCAACCAGGATCTGCGGGCGCGGGTCACCGCGCGGCTGTTCCGCGAGGACCTGCTGTACCGCCTCGAGGTCGTGCGCATCGACGTGCCGCCGCTGTACCGGCGCCGCGACGACGTCGCGCTGCTGGTGAACCACTTCCTCGCCGAGATCGGGTGCGCCGGCAAGCGGCTCTCGGCGGCGGCGTGGCGGCGGGTCGAGGTACGACTGGCCGGGCAACGTGCGCGAGCTGCGCCACCGCATCGAATCCGCGGCCCTGCTCGACGACGACGACGAGATCGACGAGCACGCTCTCGCGCTGCCCAGCCACGCGCCGGTCGAGCAGGTCACCGCCGACCGGTCGATCCGCGACACGTTGTGGCGCCGGCGCGCGGGCGCAGCAGGCAGCGCAACAGAACGCCGACGTGTTCGTCTCGATCCACGCGAACAGCGGACCGCCGGATGTGTCCGGTCCCGAGACCTTCGTCCACCCGGAGGCCGGCGCCGATTCGCGCCGGCTCGCCGAGGGCGTCCAGCGCGCGCTCGAGCGGCTGAGCGGGCGCTACGGCGGCGTCGCGGAGCCGCGCAGCGGTCCGCTCGCGATCCTGAGCTCGCGCACGCACGGCGCGCGCACCTCGGCCTGCCTGGTCGAGGTGGACTACCTGTCGAACCCGCGCTCGGAGCAGCGGCTGCGCAACCCGAGCGAGCGCGCCGCGATCGGCTCGGCGACGAACCGGATCTGGCAGGACTGGCTCGATCGCTACGGTGAGTGGATGAAGGGGCGTCCCCGACGCGGCGATCCTCTCGTTGTCCGACGCGGTCGATCCGATCGCCAACATCTTCCACCGCGTGGTCGACACCAACAAGCTGGTGGCGACCCGGTACCAGCCCCCGCAGCGCTACTACGACAAGGTGCGGCAGTACGCGGCGGCGCACCCGGGCGACGGGCTCTGGCTGATCCTCGGCCTCGCGCAGGATCCGCGGTTCTGGCAGGGCGGGTGGATCCTCGATGTCCAGACCGGCGCCGCGGCCATGACCCTCGATCGCGACGTGTTCTTCCGCGACAGCCTCTCGATCGAGACGTTCGCGCACGAGGTGGTGCACGTCGCGCAGTACGCGGTGGTGGGCCCGGGCGGGTTCCTGGTCAGCTACTTCGGCCTGAGCGCGTTGACGATCGCCTACCGCCTGGCGCGCGGCGAGGCGCTCCAGGTCATGCAGAGCAGCCCACACGAGAACCAGGCGTACGAGATCGAGCAGCGGTTCCAGACCTGGCTCGCCGCGAACCCGTAGCGATCCCGGCTGAATGCCGGGCCCGAAAAGCAGCAACGCCGCTCTCGGGGGAGAGCGGCGTTGCCTCGTGCGAATGGCCGGACTCGAACCGGCACGGTGTTACCCACTGGTACCTGAAACCAGCGCGTCTACCAATTCCGCCACATTCGCGATCGGGACGTACTGATGCCACAGCCCGCGCGCGAGCACAAGAGGCGTTGGTTTCGAACGCGTCTTTACTCCTCGCACAGGGCCGGTCTACCATCGGAGAAAGCGGTACTTCGAGTCTGCGATGGCCAAGCTGATCGTCATTTCGGGGGAGGAACGGCAAGAGTTCGAGCTTGCGGCGTTCAACACGATCGGCCGGCACCCGGACAACACGATCCAGATCCTGGATCGGATCATCTCGAAGGAACACGCACAGATCCAGCGCGCGGCGGACGGCCGGTACCTGCTGCGGGACCTCAAGTCGCTGAACGGCACGTTCCTGCGCGGCGAGCGGGTCGCGGACCACTACCTGAACGACAACGACGAGTTCACGATGGGCTCGACCCGGATCGTGTTCGTCGACAAGCCGAAGACGGACGACGCGCTCGGCCGGGTGACGATCGCCCCGGGGCTGACCGAGAGCCACATCCGGGGCCGGATCCAGGCCAACACCGGCGACTTCATGCCCGAGCGGCAGATCGCCGACGAGAAGAACCTGCGCCGCGACTACGAGCGGCTGCGGATCGGCCACGAGCTCGCCCGCGCGGTGGGCAGCGAGCTCGATCTCGACAAGCTGCTGCCGAAGATCCTCGACAAGGCGTTCGAGCTGGTCGGCGCGGACCGCGGCGTGATCCTGCTCATGGACGATCGCGGCGAGCTGTCGCCGCGGTTCGTGAAGACCCGCAGCGGCAAGAGCGATCCGAACATCGTCCTGTCGAAGACGGTGATGGCCGAGGTGGTCAACAACAAGGCCGCGGTGCTGTCGTCGGACGCGACGATGGACGCGCGGTTCTCGGGCGCGCACTCGATCATCATGCAGGGCATCCGGTCGACGATGACCCTGCCGCTGCTGCACTCGGGCGAGCTGCTCGGGATCATGCACCTCGACTCGCTGTTCACCTCGAACGCGTTCACCGAGAAGGACCTGCAGATCTGCACCGGCATGGCGGCGCAGGCGGCGATCTCGATCCAGAACGCGCGGCTGGCGAGCCGGATCGAGCGCGAGGCGCAGACCCGCGCGCAGATCTCGCGGCTGATCCCGCCGTCGGTCGTGGAGCAGGTGGTCAAGGGCGAGCTGACGATCGAGAAGGGCGGCCGGCTCAACGAGATCACGATGCTGTTCTCGGACATCCGCGGGTTCACCACGATGTCCGACGGGCGGCCGGCCCAGGAGGTCGTCAACACCTTGAACGAGTACTTCGAGGTGATGGTCGACATCCTGTTCAAGTACTCGGGCACGCTCGACAAGTTCGTCGGCGACGAGATCATCGGGCTGTTCGGCGCGCCGATCGCGATCGACGACGCGCCGTTCAAGGCGGTCTCGTGCGCGATCGCGATGCTGCAGGCGCTCGAGGAGTTCAACCGCACCCGCGCGGCGGAGAACCTCGCGGCGATCCGGATCGGCATCGGGATCAACACCGGCAACGTGATCACCGGCTCGATCGGATCGACCCGCGCGCTCCAGTACACCGCGATCGGCGACGCGATGAACGTCGCGTCGCGGCTGGTCAACGTCGCCGGCTCGGGCGAGATCATCATCTCCGAGGACACCTACCGCCAGGTGGCGGGGCGGATCGACGCGACGGCGCTGCCGCCGGTCAAGGTGAAGGGCAAGGCGGAGGAGCTCAAGGTGTTCCGCGTCGTCGGGCTCCGCAACATCGCGACGCCGGTGCCGGGCGAGTGGTCCGGCCCCACCAACGCCTGACGGTGCACACGTGACCGGCGTGTGCCCGTGCTGCGGGCACCGCGCGGTGCTCGATGCGCTCTGCCAGGTGTGCCAGTGGGACCACCACACGCTGGTCGCAGCCTGGGAGCATGGGCGCTACCCGTGCGAGCTGGGCGAGGCGCAGCGCATCTACGCCCGCACCGGAGCGTGTGATCCGGCGCTCGTCGAGCTGGCCCGGCCGCCGCGGCCCGAGGAGGCGCGCCCGGCGTGGTGGCGATCGATCGACGACGCGCGGCCGGCGCTCGCCGCCGAGATCGCCGACGCGTTCGCCGGCGTGGCGCTCGACGGCGGCGTGTCGCTCGAGGAGGCCGAGCGGATCGACGACCACGCGCTGCCGCCGCGCAGCGAGCTCGATCCGCCGCCGCGCGGGTTCGGCCATGGCCCGCCGTGGCCGCAGCTGACCCGCGCCGCGCTCGAGCGCTACCACTGGGGCAACTTCGCGTTCCAGGACCCGCGCGGCATCCGCTACCACCTGCCGGCGTACCTGACGATCGATCTGCGCGGCCCGGAGCGGGTGTGTGGCCTCGATTCGCTGCTGTTCGCGCTGGTCGACGGCCATCGGGCCGAGGCGGTGCACCGCCTGCTGACCCCGGCGCAGCGCCGCGCGGTCGCACAGTACCTCGCGCTCGTCGCGCTCGACGACGCGTTCTATCGCACGACGGCGGTGAAGGGCCTGCGCCGCTGGTGGGGCGCGGACCTCGAGCCGGAGCAGCGCGAGCTGGTGCTGGCGCAGGTGCCGCCGTGGTGGTGAGCTAGCTGGCGCTCCGGCCCCGCGTGGTGCGCGCGACGATCGCCGCGAGCTCGTCGCGCACGAACCGGCACGGCGCGTCGTCGTCGAGCGCGGCGGGCCACAACAGCTCGAGCGGCGCGCCGCCGGCGGTGAACGGCAGCGCCGTGGTGCGCAGCTTCGGGTAGGTGCGGCGGATCTGCCGGGCCACCACCGACGGCACGGTCGCGAGCAGGGAGGTGCCCTCGATCAGCGCGCCGAGGTTCGCGAAGCTAGAGACCGAGCAGCGCACGCGGCGCTGCTTGCGCAGCACGTCCTCGACGACGCCGCGGAGGTCGCCGTTGTACGAGACCACGACGTGATCGTGTGCGAAGTACGTGGCCTCGGTGAGCCGGCGCCCGATCCGGACGTGCGCGGGATCGTACAGGCACGTGAACTCCCCGACGTAGAGCGCGCGGCGGAGGATCCCGGCGGGCAGCTGGTCCGCGACGGTCACGGCGAGATCGACGCGGCCGGCGACCAGCGCCTCGCCGACGGTGCGGAACTGGACCGGCACGGCGATCACGCGCATCTGCGGGGCGCGCGCCTCGAGCGCGCGGAGCAGCGGCGGCAGCAGCCACACCTCGGTCATGTCGGACAGCCCGATGCGGAGCGTGCGGTCGCTGGTGCGTGGATCGAACTCGGCGGGCGCGAGCGCGGCGTCGATCAGCGCGCGCAGGTGAGGGCGGATCGCCGCGACCAGGCGCTCGCCGCGCGCGCTCAGCGCGAGGCCACGGCCGCGCCGCACGAACAGCGGCGCGCCGATCGCGGTCGCGAGCCGCCGCAGCGCCGCGCTCACGGCGGGCTGGGTGAGGTAGAGCCGGCCGGCGGCCTGGGTGACGCTCCCGGTCTCGGCGACCACGGCGAACACCCGGAGCAGGTTGAGATCCAGGTCCCTCGCATCAACGGCCGTCATGGGTTCTATCTATCCTATTCACTCGTGTGATGGGACCTCGGTGGGTAAGGTGCCGGCATGACGACCACGACCTCCGCCACCTCCTCCGCGGGATCCGGGCTCGCGATCGCCGGGCGCGCGGTGTCGCCGCTGGTCCTCGGCTGCATGGGCATGTCGGGGATGTACGGAGATGCCGACGAGCGCGAGAGCATCGCGACGATCCACGAGGCGCTCGAGCGCGGGATCGACCTGCTCGATACCGGCGACTTCTACGGCCAGGGCCACAACGAGCTGCTGATCGGCCGCGCGATCCGAGATCGCCGCGACCGCGCGATGCTGTCGGTGAAGTTCGGCGCGCTGCGCGGCCCGGACGGCAGCTTCGTCGGGTTCGATGCGCGCCCGGCGGCGATCAAGAACTTCCTCGGCTACAGCCTGCAGCGGCTCGGCGTCGACCACATCGACATCTACCGGCCGGCGCGGCTCGATCCGCAGGTCCCGATCGAGGACACGATCGGCGCGATCGCGGACCTCGTGAAGGCGGGGTACGTCCGGGCGATCGGGCTGTCCGAGGTCGGCGTCGAGACGATCCGCCGGGCGCACGCGGTCCATCCGATCGCGGATCTGCAGATCGAGTACTCGCTGATCAGCCGCGGGCCGGAGGCGAAGATCTTCCCGGCGCTCGACGCGCTCGGGATCGCGGTCACGGCGTACGGCGTGTTATCGCGTGGCCTGTTGACCGGCGCGGTGCCGAGCGGCGCGAGGGATTTCCGCGCCCACCTGCCGCGGTTCGCGGGCGATGCGCGGGCGCGCAACCAGCGCCTGATCGACGCGCTCGGCCAGCTGGCGCGCGAGCGCGGCGTGCGGCCGGCGCAGCTCGCGATCGCGTGGGTGCGCGCGAAGGGGGCGCGGATCTACCCGGTGATCGGCGCGCGGACGCGGGTCCAGCTCGACGAGTCGCTGCGCGCGCTCGACGTCGCGCTGTCGCCCGACGAGGTCGCGCGGATCGAGCGCGAGATCCCCGCCGATGCCGCGGCGGGAACGCGCTACCAGGAGAGCCAGATGGCGCAGCTCGACAGCGAGCGCTGAGCGATCCGCCGAGGCTCGGGAGATCTCGGGAAGTCTCGCGCGACGAGCTCGCAGCCGCGCGCGCCAGGGCGAGCCGGCGTGCGGACGCGTGCATGCGTGCCAAGCATCCGCGTCCATGTCACTTCGTTGTCTCGCCGCGTGGCTCGTCGCGGCCACCGCTGCGTGTGGGCGCCCGCAGTCGCCGCCTCCACCGTCTCCCGTCGAGGCGCACGGGGCCACGCAAGCGCCGCTGCAGTTCCCTCGGATCGCGAGCTACTTCATCGAGACCCACATCGCGCCGGCGCAGGAGGCGGCGATGGCGGGCTCCGACGTGGTGGTCGTCGACGTCGAGTCCGGCGCGCTGGATCCGGCGCCGCTCGCGCGGTTGCGCCGCGCCAACCCGGCGGGCGAGCTCCTGGCCTACCTGACCTCGGAGGAGATCCCGCGCGACGAGCAGCCGGACGAGCGCCCGCTGGCGACCGCGCGGTTCGATCGCGTCGATCCGAGCCAGTGGGTGGTCGAGCCGGGCTCGCCGCTCGCCGCGCCGGTGTCCGCGACGGCGACCCGGCTGCGGGTCGAGGACGGCGGCGCGTTCTCGCTGCGCCGGCCGGCCTCCGCATTCTACGGCGAGGACGAGCCGACCTACCTGCTGATCGGCGGCGAGCACGTGAAGCTGGTCGACGTCCAGGGCGACGAGCTCGTCGTCGAGCGCGGCCATCGATCGGCGGCGGTCGCGCACGCGGCGGGCGAGCAGGTCGCGGCGCACGTCGTGTTCTTCGCCGGCACCTGGATGCTCAACCTGTCGGCGAACGCGCCGGCGGCGCCGGCCGGCCAGAGCTGGCGCGAGCAGCTGGTCGACGAGGCGGCGGCGCTGGTCGATCGCGGGCCGTGGACCGGCGTGTTCCTCGACGTGTGCTTCGAGGATCTCTCGTGGCTCAACGGCGGGCTGCTCGATCTCGATCGCGACGGGGCCGCCGACGAGCCGGCCGATGCCTCGGCGCAGTGGTCGGCGGGCATGGGCCTCCTGGTCGACGCGATGCGCGCGCGGCTCGGTCCGGACGTGCCGCTGGTCTCGAACCCCGGCGGGCAGAACTGCCCACACCCCGCGCTCGACGGGATCCTGCTCGAGGGCTGGCCACGCGGCCTCCCGGCGGACTACCTCGACTTCGAGACCGGGCTCGCGCGTTATCTCGACTGGTCGTCGCGCGGGAGGTTCACGATCGCGAACGCGTTCTCGCCGAGGATCGGGTTCGGCACGATCGAGCCGGGCCGCGACGAGCAGGCGCGCGACGACCACGCCGCGATGCGGTTCGGGCTCGGGGTCGCGCTGCTCGGCGACGGGCTGTACGCGTTCGACAACGGCGTGTTCGGCCACTACGTCGCGTGGCGCTACGACGAGTACGACGGGGCCGGCCGCGGCCGGCACTGGCTCGGCGCGGCGCGGGGCCCGGCCACCGGCAGCGGCCTGGTGCGGCAGCGCGCGTTCGAGCACGGCCTCGTGGTGGTCAACCTGGGCGACGACGAGGCGGTCGTCGAGGTGCCGCCCGGCTACGCCCGGCTCGAGGGCCGCCAGGACCCGGTCCACAACGATGGGACCGCGGTCGAAGGGCGGCTGCGGATCGCGGGCAAGGACGCCTACGTGCTGCGCCGCATCGAGCGCTGAGCGCGACGCCGCCGGTCGCCGGCTCACTTCTTGGCCGGCGGCTTGCTGGTCGGCGGCGTGCCGGCCGGCGGCGACGTGCTCGACGGCGCCGAGGGCGTCGACGGTGCGGGCTTGGCGTCCGGGTCGTCCATGCGCATCAGCGCCGCCTCGACCGCCTTGTCGTCCTTGCACTTCATGAGGACCGGGATCACCTCCTGGGTCCGCGTCGTCATCTTGGTCTCGGTCTCCTTGGGCAGCGTCTTGCCCTGGTTCTTGAGCTGCTTCGCCTTGCGCAGGAACGGCGCGTTCTTGTCGACGACGGCGTTGATCGCCGTCGCCATCTTCGCGCAGCTGTCCTTGCCGGACTCCACGGCGTCGGCGAACTGGTTGACGAACGACAGCACCTGTTCGGCGTCGGCCGTCGAGAGCTCCTCGCCCTTGGGGGGCGTGGTCTTGGTCGGGGCCTTGGGCTCGGTCGGCGCCTTGGACGGTGTCGCGGGCGCCTGGGCGTAGGCGACTGGTGCGCTCGCGAGCGCGAGGATCGTCGAGAACGTACGGACCAGTTTCATGTTCCCCTCCAGGTGGGACGTCGAGCTCGGACTCCGGCGCTCACTCGAGCGCCGCCGCGGCGACGGCCGCCGCGCTGCCGGACCCGGTGTGGATCCTTTCAGGAATGGTGCCGTCGGGGGCGTGCGCCGCCGCGACCGGTGCGCGGTGGAGCACCTCCTGCGCCTCGGCGAGCACCGCGAGCGCGAGCTCGTGGGGCGTGGTGGCGTGAGGGGCGAGACCGGCGGGCGCGTGGACCCGCGGATCTGGGGCCTCGATGCCGAGCTCGGCGAGCAGCTGCTGGGCGCGCTCGCGGGGCCCGAGCACGCCGATGTAGCGGACGGGCGTGTCGAGCAGCATCGCGACAGTGTCGCGGTCGCGCTCGCGGTCGTGGTTCATCACGACCGCGGCGGCGCGATCGGTCTCGGCGATCCTCGCAGCGAGCTCGCCGGGCGGTCCATCGACGACCTCGGCGCCGGTGAACCGGTCGCGGATCGCGCAGCGCGGCTCGCGCGCGCACACCACGACGTCCCAGCCGAGCGAGCGCGC
>JBQCJR010000250.1:0-4936 GCA_051952595.1 Kofleriaceae bacterium | reverse complement strand
GGACTTGCGATATTAGTGGCGTGGAGCCATGTGTCGTGTTGCGCCGGCAATCGTGCTGGTGCGAAGCGAGGGTAAAATGGATATCAGAGCGTTTGTTGGCTCGCTGTTGGTGCGCATTCCTAGAGTTGAGTTGCTCGTGGTCACGCAGCGCAATTGTGCGGCCGCAGCGGAAGTTGCCGGTATCGTCGTGGTGATCAGGCTGCCGACCAGATGGCCGCGGCGAACCTGGCCTGAGGAGGGTCTGTCGGCATGAAGGTTCGGGAGTTGATTGAGTTGCTCGAGAGGCAAGATGGCAAGTCAGAGGTGCTGTTGATGACCGCCCCGAACTGGCCGTACGAGTGGAGCATCGCTGGCTTGACCACGCGATGCGACATGGTCGGCGGCCATGGCGGCGAGCGCAGGGTGTACGGCGCCGGTGCTGCTGGAAGCGATGTGATCCTGGTGCAGGGCGAGCCGCTCCGCCTCGGAGATCGAGCCGCGTGGGACGTGGCGGTCCGTTGACCGCGAAGTCGGAAACCAACGCACAACGATAGGAGAAGAATCATGAACGCGAAGACGAAGCGAACGATGAAGCGACTGGAGGAGATGCGCTTGCCGGAGCTGCAGGCCGAGTACGCCAAGGTCATTGGCGAATCGACGCGCACACCCAATCGCGTGTTCTTGATGCGCCGGATCCGAGAGGCGCTCGCGGCGCGACCGTCGGGCCTCAAGGCGGTTGGGGGCAAGGAGCGGACCCCGTCGACCAAAGCTCCCTCGGAAGGGAAGCCGCGTGGGCGGTTCGCATCGCTGTCGATCGCCGAGCTCCAGGCGAAGTACCTCGAGGTCGTCGGCCGGCCGACGGGGAGCGGAGATCGAGCCTACCTGGTCTGGAAGATCCGCGAGGCCGAGAAGGGACGGGTCCCGGTAGGGCCGCGCAAGGTGCGTGTGGCCGAGGAGATGACCACGCTGCCGTTCCGCATTCCGACCGCTGCGGTCGATGAGATGGACGCGGTGTGGCGCCAGCACGGCGTGAAGAGCCGCAACCGCTTTCTCCAGGATGCGGTGGGGCACTACCTCGAGTACCTCGGCGCCTCGGCCGCTGCGTTCCAATTCTCGGCGAGCGCGGAACCTGCGTGACGCAGGCTGGCGACGCGGCTCGGGGCCCTGCGCGGCGGCACAGGTAGTGGCCTGTCGGATGTGCTGTCACGCGCAACCGCCCGACATGAGGAGGGTTGTTGCTGGCCGATAAATCATCTGCAAACTGACCGGAATGGACTTGATGAGTGTTTGATTGAACGCAATGTGTGTCCTGCGCCGGACGGAACCGCCGACGCAGAAAGACACTCGGATGAGGACACTGAAGTTCGGAATCGAGATCGAGACGGTGGGGCTGACGATTCAGCAGCTCGCACAGGCAATCCACGGGGCCATCGGAGATCCCACGCTGCCGCCGAACCTGTACGGGCAGGTCGGGGCGTTCGACGCGCGCGGGCGGTTGTGGCGGGTGGTCGCCGACGCTTCGCTTAGCGGAGGGTTCCACAGCGGGGAGATCGTGTCTCCGATCCTTGGTTACGAGGACATCGAGATGCTTCAGAAGGTGGTGCGTGCAGTCCGAGCGGCGGGCGCGCGGGCGGACTCGACAACCGGGATCCACATCCACATCGGAGCGAGCCACTTCGATGCCAAGAGCCTCACGAACCTGGTGAAGATGGTGCACAAGCAAGAGCGTCTGCTGGAGCATGCGTTGGGCGTGAGCGAACGCCGGCTCGGTTGGCACTGCCGGCCGATCGACGCGGCGTTTCTTCAGCGGCTCGAAGAGAGCCGACCGCGCACGCTGGCGCAGGTCAACGAGGCCTGGTACGGCCGGGCTCGGCCGCGGCCGGCCCGCTATGACGAGAGCCGGTATCGCGGCTTGAACCTCAACAGCTTCTTCTTCCGGGGGACAATCGAGTTCCGCTACTTCAACGGCACCCTTCACGCGGGCGAGGTGAAAGCATACGTCCAGCTGACGCTGGCGCTCGCCGCCAAGGCGCTCAAGGCGAGGTCAGCGTCGAGCAAGCGCCGAGATTTCAATGTCACGACGGCCAAGTACGACTGGCGGGTCTTCCTGCTCGCGCTGGGGTTGATCGGCGGCGAATTCAAGACCGCGCGGCACCACCTGACGAAGCACCTCGCGGGCTCCGCGGCGTGGAAGGGCGAGCGACGGGATCGTCGGTCGACCGCCGCAGCGCCTTCTCCAACGCCTGGCAGCGAGCCAGCACCATCCACCACGACCGACGATATGGCCAGCCCCGAGGCCGCGGTCGACGCAACGGCGCCCAGCGGCGCAGGTCGGAACGAGAGCCATGAATGAGCCCACCCTTCAGCAGCGGATCGACCAGCCAGGGCGCCCCGTGCTGTACTTCGCGTACGGGTCGAACCTGGATGCGGACCAGCTCCTCTCACGTTGCTCGAGCGCGAGGGTCGAGACGCGGGGAGTTCTGCGGAACCACCGGCTCGCGTTCGGCGGATTCAGCCGGGGCTGGCGGGGCGCCGTGGCGACGGCGCTCCCGGCGCGTGGAGCTCGCGTGGAGGGCCTTCTGTATCGTGTCGCACGGGCGGAGATCCGAATCCTCGACTGGTACGAGGGACACCCGTTCGCGTACGAGCGGCAGGTGAAGCACGTCATCGACGAGTCTGGTCGACGTCGGACGGCGTTCGTCTACCTACAGCCTCGAGGCAGCTTCGAAGCTGGCGTCCCCTCGATGAGCTACCTCCATGCGATCCGAAGTGCCTACGCGGCCTGCGGCTTTGACCTGGCGTCCTTGTCGGCGGCGCTACAACCGCCCAAGGCCGGCGCGGGCGTGGCGGCTCGTGACTCGACCCGCGTGTTCGTCTACGGAACGTTGCTCGCTGGAGAGCGGAACCACCGCTTGCTCACGAGCGCCCGATTCATCGGCGGCGCCGTGACGATGCCCCGGTTTGAGCTGCGGAACCTGGGATCGTATCCCGCCCTCGTCCGGGGAGGCGGGCGCACCATCGCCGGAGAGGTCTACGAGGTGGACGCCGTCACACTGAAGGCACTCGACGCCCTGGAGCGGCATCCGACGTTCTATCGGCGGTTCCCCATGCGACTCGCCGACGGTACGATCGCTGAGACGTATCTCCTGCGGCGTTCCCAGGTGGAAGGCCGGCCGATCATCGATTCCAACAACTGGCGCACCCGCGCGAAGGAGGCATGAACCATGAAGATTGTGATGCGTGATGACCGCGTGTTCGAGGGCACGGAGCTCGAGATCGTGTGCCAGATGCGGGAGCTGGCGTTTGAAGCGGCGGACAAGAGCATTTCCGAGTATGTCTCGTGGGTCGTCAGCAACGCAGGGAAGCTGGACGCCGTGGAGCTCCAGGTTCGAGGCGACACCGATGACGAGCTCGCCGCGGCGCTCGTCTCCGAGATGCTGCGGAACAAGCTCGCGCGGACCGAGTCGCCAGGCCGATGAGACAGCTGGTCGCCCAGACCCGGCTGCTTCCACGGAGAGTTGCCGTTAACCTCGGACCCGAAACGCAGACGAGGTTTCAATCGAACACGAGGCGGCGAGATCCGATCCCAGATGCGGTGGCGCTAGGTGAGCGGGTGAGCGATCATCTGAACTTGATGAGGGACCGCGTTCTACTCGCGCGGAGCTTGGGCTCCAACGCCGGCAGGGAACACTGCGTGGGTACGCGGAGAGACGCGATTCCTAGATGCTGACCCGCCAAGCGCTCGCGTGTTCTGTTCCGGTCGACAAGGCCGTTTGGTGCGCGGGGCGTCTGCTCGTGGCGGATCCCGACGGCGACGTGTGGCTCGATGGTCAACTGCTTGCTGGCAGTGGTCGGGTTCGTGCGCTCGCTCTGTCTCCGACCGGAAGCGAGGCCTTGGTCGTGCGCGACGATGCACGGGCAGTGCTCGTGTGGACCCGCGAATCCGCGCCGATCGCGATCACCGACGAGGGCGGGCGCGATTGCGTCGACGCAGCGTTCGTGGTGCGCGACCGCGAGCCGTGCGTCGCGATCGCGTACAGGCACGAGCTCGTGCTGCATCGCCTCGAAGCGTCGATCGCAACACGGCAACCGCTCGGCGGACTCGCCGTCGCATCGCTTCATCCGGTCGCTGGTGGAACGGCGCTCGCGATCCTCGGCGCAGAGTTCGGCGAGTCTCGCGATACCGCCGTGCTACTCGAAGCCTCCGAGGTGCCGGTGGCGGGGCCCACGATCGAACGTCGGTTCCGGTTCATCGAGGGACTCGTCGATTCCGCGGATCTGCTCGCCGTCGGACCCGCGGGCCCCGACGAGGTGGTTCTGTTTCGTGACAGCGATGGCGAGGAGCTGCTCGACGAGGAGGATGCCGGCGCGATCGTACCGCGCGAGTGGGGCCTCACCGGGTGGTACGTCGCAACGCGTAGCGGCGAGACGCGCCAGCGTTTCGCGTGGGGCGAGAAGGTGGCGCGTGGCGCGCAGGTCGCGGCGTCCGCGCGATACGTCGCGCTCGGGATCCGCGGAGCGATTCACGTCATCTCGCGTGCCGACGCACGACATGAAAGGCTCGAGCTCGCGTGGCTGAGCACGACTATGACCGGCGAGCACATCCTCGCAAGATCCCCCGACGGCGCGCTGGAATTGCTGGGGCTGTGATCCCATGGTCAGTCGCGCTTGCTCCCAGGTACGGGCTTCGGCCTCGGGGGAGCGCCGGGGGGGCCATGTCGCCGTGTGAAGAACACGCCTGCCGGAGACCATGGGATGACGCCCATCGCCAGCTGCGCCACACGAACGGGTGCCGTGCAGAGCCCGGGCGACGACTTCAATCTAGGGCGACAGCAGCGCCCTGCTCCATGCGCGAGGCGATCGCCCACAGCGCTTGATGATAATCCTGTGCCTGCACGGCGCCTAGATGACGCACGACATCGCCGGGATTTGCGAACCGTTCGCCCGCCACTCGCTG
>JBQCJR010000249.1:0-5026 GCA_051952595.1 Kofleriaceae bacterium | reverse complement strand
CGATCCACGACCTCGCGAAGGGCAAGCTGCAGAAGACGATCGACACCAGCCTGGTGTTCAAGAACAACGGCGCGGTGATGGGCAACCCCGGGGAGTCCGCGCTGCTCCGCCTCGCCGATGGCAAGCTCGCCGTGATCGCGGGCGCACCGGCGACCGGCGACGTGGTCACGGTCAACGTCGCGACCGGCGAGCTCGAGGTGCTGCGCCCGCCGGTGTGTCAGGGCGCGTCGAGGCGGTAGACGTCCTCGGGGCCATCGATCTCGTCGATCTGCGTCCCGACCTTCGCGAAGCCGAGCCGGCGCACGATCGCGAGCGAGGCGGCGTTGTCCGGCGACACCGAGGCCACGAACCGCTCGACGCCGTGGCTCGCGCGCGCCCACGCGATCGCCAGCCCGACCGCCTCGGTCGCGTAGCCGCGGCCGCGGTGCTCGGGCAGGATCGCGTAGCCGAGCTCGACGGCGCGCGCGCCGTGCGTCGCGAGGTGCGCCGAGCCCGGCGCCGCGTGGAAGACGACGTGGCCGACAAGCGTCGCGGGCTCGCGCAGGCAGATCGCGCGCAGCGACCACGGCGCGTAGCCCGGATCGGCGCGCACGTCCGCGAGCCGCAGCGCGAAGAGATCGGCGTCGTCGAACCACGCGTCGGGCACGCGCACGCCGAGCCGCTGCTCGAGCGGCGCGCGCTGGCGAGAGATCGAGAGCTCGAGCAATTCGGGACCGAGCAGCCGGAGCTCGATCCGCGGCGGGCGTGTCGTCATCGGGCCGCGAGGATACGCCGGATCAGCCCTAGTTGCCGAACCCGCCGAGCTGCGCGCCCTGCGACGCGCGCACCGCCGACTGCGAGAACACCGCGAACGCGCGACGGATCTCCGAGGTGGTGTTGCCGGGCGTGAGGATCCAGCGGTCCGGGATGCCCATCGCGCGGAACACCGCGTGGAAGTCGGTCGACCCGTCGCGGATCCCCATCGCGGCGACGACGTGGTTCTCCTGGGCCAGCATGTCCTCTACGATCGCCCGGATATCCGACGGCCGGCAGCGGTGGGATCCGCAGTCGGCGCCGTCGGTGATGATCAGCGTCACGGTGCGCACGGCGATCCCGGCCTGCGCCAGCTCCTGCGCCTTCGCGACCACCGTGCCGAGCACGACCGCGGTCTGGTCGTAGAGCGGCGTGCCGAGGTTGGGATGGTAGTTGACCGAGGTCATCGCGACCGCGTGGTCGAGCGTGGTGTACGGGCACAGAACCGCTCCGTTGAGGTAGCGCGTGTGCGCGAGCACCTCGCCGGCCTGCCGCGAGCCACGCAGCGCCTCGAGCACGAGGTTGTGGCCGTCGCGCACCGCGTCGGTGTTGCCGGCCGCGGCGATCGACTGCGAGTCATCGGGCATCATCGTGACCAGCACGACCTCGCTCGCCGCCACGTCGTCGACGGTGACGCCGAGCCCGGCCTGGATCTGCGCGCCGACGTCGACCACGTCGAGGGTGGCGAGCGACTTCGCGGAGAGCGCGCCCGTGCCGTGCGCGTCCTCGAGCAGCTTTCGAACCTTGTCGTTCATCGTGACCTCCTAGAGCCGGATGCCCGGCCAGCTGTGGATCGGATCGGTGGAGCGGACGAGGTGCATGCCGGCGTCGGCGAACCGCTGGAGCGCCGCGTCGGCCTCGGCCGTGAAATCGACCGCCAGCCCGCCGCGCCCGTCGGGCACGGTGACCGCGGACATGCAGTCGGTCACCAGGTAGACCTTGCGCGCGAGCGCCGGATCCTGCGCCGAGATCTCGCCGAGCAGGTCATCGATCGTGCTCTTCACGCAGTGGCTCGCCGCCTGGCCCGCGATCACCACCGCATCGGCGGCGAGCAGGGTCTGCACGAACTGCGTGTTGCGCTGGGCGAGCGGCGCGCCGTCGAACCGCGACAGCACCTCCGGCCGGAGCACCGAGTAGTTCTCGGTCAGCGGGTTGCCGCCCTTGACCTCCACCGAGGACTGCGCGGTGCGCGCGAACGCGTGGAACAGCCGCGCCTCGTGCACGATCCCGGCGAGCGCGTGGCCATCCGAGCCGAGCAGGCAGTGCGGCGGCCACAGGTACAGCTGGTACTTGCCGGCGCGCTCGAGCTCGCGCGCGTAGTGCAGCACCTGCTTGCACAGCCAGGGGTAGTTGCCGCCGCACAGCCACTTCGCGATCGCCGGGTGAGGGCGCGCGTCGCCCGCCGCGATCTGGTCCGCGGTGATCACGCGGTGCGCCGCGAGCGGCTGATCGTCGCGATCGAGCCAGAAGCTCGGGAAGAAGATCTGGTACGCGAGGTGGGTGTCCATCGTCGCCGTGATCGCGGTGAGCACGCCGAGGTTGCGGTAGACCAGCTCGGCGATCCGGCGCGAGTCGTCGACGGCGCCGCTGCCGGAGCGGCCCGCGACGTAGAGCGAGCCCTCGGGGAAGCAGAAGTCCTTCTGGACGTCGATCAGCAGCAGGTGGATGCGGGTCTCGTCCGCCGCGGCGGGGCGGATCGCGTGGCGCGCGCGCCAGTCGGCGGCGGCGACGGCGAGCGCATCGGCGCGCGGCTGATAGTGGTAGTCGGCGGCGCGCCGGCCGTCGAACACATCGGGGAGCGGCAAGGGCTGGGTGGAGCGGGACATCGGATCCTCCTTCAGGTGAGCCACAGGCGCAGCGGGCTGCGACCAGGAGCGGTCGCGTCGAGCCCGCCGGGACAGGGCGAGAGCTGATCGCCGGACGACACCAGCGGCGCGGTCTCGGCAAAGGTGCGGGCGTGCACGATCGCGCCGTTCGCGGAGTCGAGGCGCGCCACGCCCTGATCGGTGGGCACGAACAGGTACGGGCCGGCGGCGCACGCGCCGGGCAGGCCGGCCAGCCACGGCGCATCGGTCGCGTCGTCGCACGCGATCACCGACGCATCCGCGCCGATCACCACGCCGGTGGTGACGATCCGGCCGGCCTCGCTGGTGGTCAGCCACAGCCACGCGCGGTCGTCGGCGAGCATCGCGCGCGCATCGACCAGCTGGCCGCGGATCCGCGGCAGCGCGACGCGATCGTCGAGCCCGCCGCGATCCGGCCGAAACACGAACCCGACCGCGTAGCCCGCGGCGCGGTAGAAGCCGACGCCGAGCGCGCGGCCGGCCCACGCCCGGGTCTGGCCGGCGAGCACGTCGCCGATCCGCACCGGGCCGAGCGCGGGCTTCGTCGTCTCCTGGCGCCACAGCGCGCCACCGACCAGCCACACCGCGCCGGTGGCGCCGACCTCGCGGACCGAGCGATCGAGCTCGGCTTCGTGGATCGTCTGCCAGCGCAGCCGGCCGTGCACGATCGACGGCGCCTGGGCCGGGTGGCCGGGGTGGCCCGGATGACACGACGGGCAGCGCGCGCGCGCGTGCTCGTCGCCGCACCGGGGGCAGATGTGCAGCCGGCGCGCGAGCTGCTCCAGCAGATCGCGCGGGAACGGCCCGCGCTGGTCGCGCTCGAACACCGCACGGAACGCGGTGGCGATCTCGTCGGTCAGGATCGCGAGCGGCCGCGCGGCGCGTGGATACACGACGTCGGGCGCGAAGACGCTGAGCCGGCGCAGCCCACGCGCCGGGGGCGGGCAGCGGCGCGCCGGATCCGCGGGCTGGTGCACGCCGCCCCACGGCCCCACGCCGACCAGCGAGCGCAGCGCCATCGCCGCGAACGCGAACCAGTCGCTGTCCGGATCGTGCGGGCGCACCGGCACCAGCGCCCCGGCGTCGCACAGCCGCGGATCGACGAACCGCTCGCTGAACATCGAGCACGCGAAGCCGGCGAACTGGTAGCTGTCGACGTCGATCAGGTGGACGCGCGGTCCGTCGACGAGCACGTTGAGATCGTTGCAGTCGCCGATCACGACGCCGGCGCGGTGGAGCGCGGCGATCGCGTCGTGGAGCGCGAGCAGCGCGCGCGCGACCTCGGACTCGGAGACCCGGTGATCGCGGCGCCACCGCGGCTCGCCGTACGAGCACAGCGGCGCGCCGGCGACCTTCGGCATCACGTAGCCCACGGCCTCGCGCGCACGCTTGCCGGCGAGCGCGAGGCCGATCGGCGCGACCACCGCCGCGGGCAAGCTGCTCGGCAGCGCGCGCAGCTTGGCGGGGCGCTCGGCGAGCCGGTGCGCGGCGGCCGCCTGAGCGTCGGGCAGCCCGTCGAAGTCGGGGTGCGCGGGCGGCTTCCACCACTTGACCACCCGGCCGTCACCGAGATCGTAGACCTCGGCCTCGCCGCCCTGGCCGAGCAGCGCCGCCGGGGCGAGCTCGACGCGCGCGCCGTCGATCCACACCACGCGCTTCATCGCGCCCACTCCAGGATCGCGACCGCGCCGTCATCCTGCAGCGCCGCTGGACGGCGATCGAGGCGGCGCGCGTCCCAGTCGATGCGATCGTCGCCGCGCGCGAGCACCGCGAGCTGGCGGCGCAGCGCGTCCGGGCGCGCGAAGTAGCGCGCGCGATCACCGAACGCGTCGAGCCCGACCTCGGCCGCGCCGTCGGTCGCCACGGTCACCACGCCGCAGCCGGCGTCGGCGATCTCGAGGTGCGCGGCGGCCGGCAGCCCGAGCAGCTCGTAGCCGAGATAGGGCGGCTGGTTGTCGGCGAACGGACCGAGCACGCGCGCGCGATCGCCAAGCTGATAGGCGCCGTCGCCGACCGCCCACACCGCGACGCGATCCGCGCGCCACGCCGCGGCCACGACCGTGAACAGCAGGTGGTCGTGGACGGCGGTCGCGCGATCGCCGGGCATCGCGTCCACGAGCGCGCCGAGCGCGCGCACCACGTGGCCGTGGACCTCCGGCCACAGCTCGCCGGGCGGCGCTCCGCGCGACAGCGCACGCGACGCGGCCGCGATCACCAGCTCGGCGCCGAGCCGCGCGCCGACCTCGGAGCTGCGCCCGGCGCTGCATCCGTCGCACACGACGATCGCCCCGGCGTCGCCGCCGGCCCACGCGGCCGCGGCGTCCTGGCCGTTGCGGCCGCTGCGCAGGTGGCGCGCACCGATGACCGCGGCGGCGATCGCGCGCGGCGGA
>JBQCJR010000248.1:0-3732 GCA_051952595.1 Kofleriaceae bacterium | reverse complement strand
CTCCGTCTCCTCGAGGATGGAGTCGCCAGCCTTGCCGCCGAGGTACGGGTCGGCGTCCATGGCCGCCTCGATCTGCTCGGCGAGGTCGTCCATCGCGTCGTCGACCGGAAGCGCGTCGCTGTGGGCGACCCAGCCCGCGATCTCGACCTTGACGGTGCGGGTGAGCTCGCGCGGGTTGGTGGCCGCCGAGGCGTCCTGGTCGATGGGCTCGTGCAGCGTGTAGACCGAGATCGTGGGGAGCTTTCCCTTGCGAAGGGGCTCAACGCGGGTCGCCTGCACGCGCGCGCCGGCGGCCGTCGCGCCGACGAGCTGCGCGACCACCGCGTGGCGGATGAGCTTTCGCGGGTGCGCCATCGCGATTGTCAGGATCACGACTCGCAACGCGTGTCAACGGCGGCGATGCCATCGAGCGCTGTACGCCGCTGGTCCTGGATCCCGAGACGCGTCCACAGCCGCAGTACACGACGAGCTCGCGCCGCGCGAGCAGCCGACGCCACCACGACACGCGCGACTCGAGCGACCGGCAGCGTCGTCACGGCGTTCGCCTTGCCCGTCCCGGACCCGGAACCCGAGGTGGTGCAGGCTTCGGCGATGGCGGCGTGCGCGACTGCCTGAGCGGCTCGCATTCGCAGATGTACCCGACCGGCACCATGCCGCTCCGCCAGTGCAGGCACACGCCACCCGTCGCGCCGCACTTCGGCGGTGGCGGTGGCAGTTGAAGCCTCACCGCACGAGGAACGTGGTCGCGCCGACGGAAGATCGCGAGGAGCCAGCGGAGCATCAGCCCACGCGCCGCAGCGCGAGCACGATGCCGCCCATCCCGTCGGGGCGCCGCTCGATCACCCGGTAGTCGACCGATTTGATCGTGAGCGTCGGCTCGTCGTCATCGGGGTGGACGGGCAGATCCTCGAGGCGCAGGAACACCGCGGGGCCGGTCGCCTCGACGCCAGCCTCGGCGGTCCCCTTGGCGAGCACGTACTGCTCGTCGAACATGCCGGTCACCGGAACGGGCGATCCGACCTCCGGGGTGTACGTCACGGTCTCTCCGCCGAGATCGGAGAGCGCCGCGCGGTCGGTCTCGGCGACGAGCTCGTCGAACGACATCATGCGCTGGGCGCCGCCGGCGCGCCGGTGAGCCGCGCCAGCCCGGTCGTGTCGGCGTTCCCCGCCGCGGCGGCCGCGCAGCCGACCAGCGTGTTGCCCGTTGCCGTCGTGGTGAGGTTCTTCGCCGTGTTGTTCCAGTACACGAGCGCGCCCTCGGTCCACGCCTGCGACGCGGCCTTGGGCAGCGTGTACACGCCCTCGGCGGCGCCCTCGAACGGAAGGCCCTGCGCGACCGAGCTCGCGGCCACGACGAGTAGCGTGCCGATGAGGTACGCCGTTCCCGAGACGACGCCGCCGGCGGGCGCGGTGAAGGTCATCCTTTGGCCGGACTTGATGTAGTTGTTCATGATCGGCTCCTTGCGACGCCCCATCCCCCTGGCGAGTCCTTCGCTCAGGGGGCACGTGCTCGCGCACGCTCGAGCGCTGCGGCTGCGGCCTAGGCGCCCGGGCTCCGCACGACACCGCGCCAGTCGACCGCGCCGACACCGAAGTCGAGGCGGACCTTCCACTCCGTCCCGTCGATACGCCAGCCCTGTTGCATCTCCATGTAGGGAGCCTCGATGCCGTTCAGGAACGCGACCTCGAACACCGGGTTGATGGCCGGATCGGCGAACGAGTAGCGCGTCGTTCCGGTTAGGCGCGCAGTATCGACGATATCGCGGTAGAGGCCGACGACCTTGTTCGGCTCCTGGCTGCGGGCGTTCGCCACCTTGTCGGTGTCGTACTGCGACTGGTTGATCACGCGCGCCTGGCCGCCGAGACCGACGGGCAACACGAGGACGGCCGGGCGGAGCTCGAGGATCTCGTTCTTCGACGGGTCGAGCTGCTGCGCCATCAGCACGCGGTCGGCATCGACCGCCGCCACCGAGATCGCGCCGGCCGCGCCGATGTTGCCGTGGTTCGCGTGGAAGAGCGGGAGACCGTCCCCCATCGTGGGATTGGCCACGAGCAGCTTGTAGACGTCGACCTCGATCGTCAGCGCGGCTGCGCGGCCGAGGCGGGTCGCGATGTCGCTGAACGCACCCATGTCGTCGTCGATGATCGCCCGCCGCGTGATCGCAACGATGCGCCCCTTCGTGCCGGCGCTGATCGCCTGCTTCTCGGCATCGGGTATCGGTGCGTTCGTGAACTCGCCACCCTCGTTCACGGTCTCGAGCACACCGAATCCACCCTGGCGGTATCGGGGGTGCGGGCGGAAGTCGGTGACCGTGCCCTTCTTGCAGAACCGCCGCCACGTGTCCGGCGTCGTGGCGTACGCGGCGAGGAGCGTCTTGTGGAGCGCGTTCTCGAGCAGAACTGGGAAGTCGCCGGTGGAACTCCCACCCCCGCGCTGCATGAACGCCCGCCCGACCATCTCCACCCTGTCCATACCGCGCGCCTTCACGCCGCTCCGCTCGAGGAACTCGCGGGCGAGTTCGGCCATCGTCATGCCACGGCACTCTCCCGGGTCGATAACGAGCGTCTCACCGCGGGCCTTCGCGTGCTCCACAACCATGTTGGCAACGCCGGCGCGCTGGAAGATCAAATGCTCCGCGCACCGCAGGAACTTGTCGCGGTCCTCGGCGCCGACCTCGAGTCGCGGGTCGCGCTTATCGATCGGAATCGTGTCCGCGGCCGCCCAGGCGTCCTGCGCGACGGCCCGGTAGTCGGCGAGCGGCGTGTTCTTCTTGATCGCGTCGTCGATCTCGGCCTCCGGCCGCTTGAGCGCGCGGCCGACGCGCTGGATGCCGAGGATGCGCTCCTGCTCGAGCTCGGCGGCGGAGCGCTGGTCAGCAGCTGCCGGCTGCGGCACGGGCGCCGGTGCCGGCGCGGGGGACGGGGTCAAACCGCTCATGTCTCTCTCCTGGATGAATTCGCAGGGGTTGTTCATCCCGCCCCCGGAACGGGTGACAGCGCCAGCGTCGGCACCGATCGGAACCATCGAGATCTCGTAGGGCTCCCAGTCAACTGCCCGGTACACGGGGATCGTGGTCTCGCCGTCCTCGATCTTCTGCATCTTGAACGTCGAGTAGCCGACGGAGACATTGCGCAGGATGCGTTCGCGGACCTTGCGAAACGCGTCCTCGGCTTCGGGGCCGGTATCGAACCGGACGGTTGCAGAGCCGCCGTCCGCCTCGAGCTTGGCGTCCTCGACGACGCCGATAACGTCGGCGATGTCGTAGCTGCGGTGCGCGTTCAGCAGCGGGGCGGCGCCGCTCTGCAGCCGCCCCATCCGCACATGCTCGGGATCAAGCGACAGCTCCTCCCAGTAGGTATCGAACCAGCCGCGCAACACGCGCGCGCCGGTCGTCCACGTCAGCTTCACCGTTCGCTTCTCGACGTCGACCGTGGACGAATCGAAGCTCGCGCGAAGCGAGAGCTTCGGCATATCCCGGGTGACGCTTCGCTGTGCCATACCGCGGTCAGGATCACGGCATGCCGGCCGCGTCAAGAGTCAGTGCGCGTCGCCGTCGCTTCTGCGTCGCCGGCGAGCTGTTGCTGTTGGCCACCAGCCGTCGTTTTGCGCGGGTCGATGTCGAGCACGATGCCGCGCTGGTCGAGCTCCTTGTTGAAGGACTCAATCTCCTCGAGCTGCGCGGTCGGGTCCTCGCCGAGCTCGCGCACCATCTGCGGCCACGTCATCGCGCC
>JBQCJR010000247.1:0-13141 GCA_051952595.1 Kofleriaceae bacterium | reverse complement strand
GCTACCTGTCGCCGTACTTCGTGACCGACACCGAGCGGATGGAGGTCGTGCTCAACGACGCGTTCATCCTGACGCACGAGAAGAAGATCTCGAACATGAAGGAGCTCCTGCCGGTCCTCGAGCAGGTGGCCAAGCAGGGCAAGCCGCTGCTGATCATCGCCGAGGACGTCGACGGCGAGGCGCTGGCGACCCTGGTGGTCAACAAGCTCCGCGGCACGCTCCAGGTCGCGGCGGTCAAGGCGCCGGGCTTCGGCGATCGCCGCAAGGAGATGCTGAAGGACATCGCGGTCCTCACCGGCGGCCAGGCGGTCACCGAGGACCTCGGCCTCAAGCTCGAGAACCTCACCCTCGCCGACCTCGGCCAGGCCAAGCGCATCACGGTGGACAAGGACAACACCACCGTCGTCGATGGCGCCGGCAAGAAGGCCGACATCGACGCCCGCGTGAAGCAGATCCGCAACCAGATCGAGGAGACCACCTCCGACTACGACCGCGAGAAGCTCCAGGAGCGCCTCGCGAAGCTCGTCGGCGGCGTCGCCGTGATCAAGGTCGGCGCTGCGACCGAGGTCGAGATGAAGGAGAAGAAGGCCCGCGTCGAGGACGCGCTCCACGCGACCCGCGCGGCCGTCGAGGAGGGCGTGGTCCCGGGCGGCGGCGTGGCGCTGATCCGCGCCCAGAACGCGCTCGACTCGCTGAAGCTGCCGGAGGAGCAGCAGTTCGGCGTGACGATCGTGCGCCGCGCGGTCGAGGAGCCGCTCCGCCAGATCGCGACCAACGCCGGCGTCGACGGTTCGATCGTCGTCAGCAAGGTCAAGGAAGGCCAGAGCACGTTCGGCTTCAACGCCGCGACGCTCGAGTACGGTGACCTGGTCAAGGCCGGCGTCATCGACCCGACCAAGGTCGTGCGCACCGCGCTGCAGAACGCCGCGTCGGTCGCGTCGCTGCTGCTGACCACCGAGGCGATGATCGCCGAGCGCCCGAAGAAGGAAGCGCCGGCGCCGGCCGGTGGCGGCCACGGCGGCGGTGGCATGGGCGGCATGGGCGGCATGGACTTCTAGTCCACCCTCCCCTGCGCTCTGGAACGGGACCCGCGGGGTCCCGTTTCGCGTTTTCGGCCGCCTACTGCTGCAGGTCCTGGATGCACTCGAGCTGCGCCTGCGCGCTCGCCTGGGTCGGCCGCCCGGTCGCCGGATCACACACGAAGTGCTGGGTCACGCACGCGTAGGTCGCCTGATTGGTCGAGGACTTCGCGACCTGCGCGTCCTCTACTTTCGGGATCTCGGCGAGGCAGCGATCGCGCTCGGCGCCGGCGAGGTGCTCGCAACACGCCCCCTGCGCGTCGGTCGCCTTCGCGTGCGTATCTCCGCGATTTGTTCCACCACACGCGACAAAAAGCGCGATCGCCGCGATCGCCGAGATCGCGCGTAGCAGCGCGACCACTGTGGTCGATCGGAGAGTAGCGGCGCGTTCACGCCGCGCGCTCGCGAGCGGGTGGCCGGCAGGTCCAACAGGTTGCAAGTGCGCGTCCGCACAGTCGACTCGTTCGTGCATGGTGGGCAGCCTTCGCAAGCGCGGGGCCAGGTCGCGGGCGAGCCCGGTGGCCGCGCCCTTGCAACCGTGCCGCGGACGATGCGGATGATCCTATCCATGGCGTTGGTGTCCACGATCGCTGCATGTGGAGGAGGTCGCTATCGCACCGAGCTGGTCGGCCAGGGCACCGGATCGGTGACGCCACGGGGCGCGATCGCGGCGCCCGCGCCGGACGAGGTGGTCGCGGCGCCGGGCGCGGGTGGCGTCCAGCTGGCGCAGGGCTCCTATGATCTGGCGCTCCGGTTCGATCTGCCGCGCGCGCAGGAGATCGAGTGGAGGCTGCAGTGCCCCGGCGTCGAGCTGACCGGCGCGGCCGGCGAGCCGTTCGAGCGCTACCGCGAGCGCCGGATCGCCGAGCTCCAGCGCCAGCGCGAGCGCGATCGCCAGCGCGTCGCCTCGGTGACCAGCGCGCTGGTCGGTGCGCTCGCGCCGCGCGCGACGGCCAGCACGCGGGTCGCGACGCCCGCGGGCGAGGCCCAGGTCGACGCGACCGCCACGGTGAACGCCGACGCGGTCGGCCAGGCCGCGGCGCACGGCGCCATCTCGCACGAGCCGATCGAGCTCGCGCCGGGCGACGTGGGCGCCGGCATGGTCGGCGCGAAGGTCCACGTGCTCACCACCGCGGACGGCGCGTGCACGCTCGACGCGCTCACCGACGATCCGGCGGTCCGCGCGTCGTTCCAGGTCACGCGGATCCGCGATCTCCAGGCGGAGGCCCGCGCGCAGCGGCTCGCGATCGCTGGCCAGGCCGGCATGGTCCGCACCCAGCTCTCGGCGCACCTGGTGGCGCTCGGGGCCGATCCCTCGATCCGCCAGCGCCGGATCGACGCGGCGAACGCCGAGCGCCAGGCGAGGCTCGACGCCCAGGCGCAGATCCGGATGAAGGCGCGGCTCGACGCCGAGCTGCGCCTGCGCGCGGTGCGCGAGCGCGAGGAGGGCCTGCGCGCGGCGGCCTTCCTCCAGCGCACCGAGCTGGTCCACTACTTCGTCGGCAAGTGCAACGCCGATCCGAACCGCCGCGATCGGCTCGCCGACGCCGAGCGCGCCCGCCGCGAGGCGATGATCACCGCGAGCGCCCGGCTCGCCGCGCGGCTCGACGCCGAGTCGCTGCGCGTGCGGGGCTACGTGCGGGGCTACCTGGTCGCGCTGGGCGCCAAGGAGCGGCCGCCGCGGCCGGCGCCGCTGCCCGAGGTGCCGGGCCCCGAGCCGTTCCCCGGCGCGGTGTGGATCGTCGGGCACTGGACGTGGACCCAGGTCGAGTGGCAGTGGACCCCGGGTGGGTGGAGCGATCCGGGTCGGTTCGGCGACGCGGGCGGCGAGGTGCGCGTCGTCGGGGGCGGCGAGGTCGGCGGCGAGGCGATCGCGGATCCGTACGGGCTGATCGTCGCGCCGGTGATCGAGACCCACGTCCGCGATCATCGGCGCGCGCCGGACTCGCGGATCCGCGACCACCGCGACGGCGCTGGTGCTTCGATCCGCGACCGCGACCACCGCGACGACGCCGCGGTGCGCGACCACCGCGACCGCGGCGGGTCGAGCTCGAGCTCGAGCAGCTCGGTCCGCGACCACCGGGGCGAGGCGCGGCCGGTGCCTCCTCCTCCGCCGCCGCCGCGTTCGGACCGCGGCTCGTCGTCGTCGACGGTGCGCGATCACCGCGACCGCGACCGCGATCAACGCGACTCCAAGCGGGACGACGACGACCGGTCGCGGGTCCGCGACCACCGGCGCTGAGCGGCGCTACTTGGTCGCGGCCGGATCGGCGCAGGCCTGGACCTGCTCCGCCGTCTTCGCGGCGATCATGCAGTCCACCTGATCGTCGTTGTTCGCCGACTGGCACTGGCCGACGAAGAAGTCGATGTCGCGCTCGAGCGCATTGGTGAACTCGGACAGCTTCTTCTTGCGCGCGAGCTCCTGCTCGGCGGCCGGCAGCTTGGCGATCTCGGCGTCCGCCTTCTTCCAGAACGTCAGGGTCGCGTAGTTGCGCGCGGCCTGCTCGCACTTCTGCGGATCCCCCTTGCAAGCTGCCAGGGCGAACGAGAGGAGCAGAGCGAAGCGCATGACGCCATGTAGCACGAGCGGGGGTGCGCCGGGATGCGATACCCTGCGACCATGAGTCGCGTGGCCCTGGGGCTGGTCGCGGTGGTCGCCACTGCGGCGACTCCGACCACCGCCCGCGGCGGCCCGACGACCGTGACCGCCGAGGGCGGCGCCGAGGCGGACACCAACGTCCAGCGCGTCGAGTCCGGCCGCGAGGACCGCGCGCCGCGGATCCAGGCCGCGGTCGGCCGCATCGGCGCGCGGATCGACCACCGCGGCCGCCTGCTCGGTGGGGGATTCTCGGTCGCGGCGTCGTCGCTGGCGCGGATCGTCGGCGACCAGGACGCGTCGACCGAGAGCATCGCGCTCGCGTCCGGCGATCTGCGCTGGCTGCGCGCGCTCGCGGCGCGGCCGGTCGCGCTCGGCGTCAGCCTCACCGCCGCCGATGCGTTCGAGCTCGGCGGCAAGACCGGCTCCCGCACGTTCCGGGTCCTCGGCGGCGATGCGCTGCTCGTGCTGCGCGGCGGCGACGAGCGCACCCTGACGTTCGCGTTCGGCGGGCGCAGCTTCACGTACAAGCCGGACCACGACTACGACTGGAGCGGGCCGACCGCAAACGTGCGGCTCGATCTCACGCTGTGGCAGCCGCCGGGTGGGACGCGCAGCCTCGAGCTCGCGGCGACGCTCGGGTTCGAGGCCCGCTCGTACAAGAGCGTGGCGCTCGCGAGCGCGTGCTCGGACTCCGAGCCGCCCGACGCGAGCTGCTTCGCGCGCACGTCGCTGAGCCGCCACGATCGCTACCAGCGCGCCGGCCTCGAGCTGACGTGGGTCGGCCCCGTGGTCGCGACCGGCGGCTACCTGTTCAGCGTCACCGACTCGAACAGCTTCGGCCAGTCGGTGGTGCGCCACCGCGTGACGTTGTCGACCACGACGCAGCTGCCGTGGGGCCTGGTCGGCACCGTGCTCGGCACGCTGCAGATCGATCAGTACCTCGACGGGCTGCTGCGCGAGCGCGACCTGATCACTCAGACGTTCACCAGCATCGAGGACGAGAACCGCAGCTCGCTCCAGGTCCGGCTCGCGCGGCCGCTGTCGAAGACGTGGTCGATCGAGAGCCGCGCGGCGATCTGGCGCAACTTCTGGGGCCCGGACGACACCACGTTCCGCCGATCGCTGATCTACCTCGGCGCGGTGTACACGCGTCGCTAGCAGCAACTCCGAGCACGTGTCGAGGGCGCACGCCTTGCACGGCCTTGGGTATGGCGCGGCTCCAGCTCACCAAGACACTCGCGTTCGCCCTCGCGGCGAGCATCGGCTTTCACCGCTACGCCGCGGCGCAGCCGATCGAGAACGGCGGCGTCGTCGACCAGGAAGGGGCGCAGGGCGTACCCGTCCACGCGCAGGCGAATACCTACGCCGATACCGATCCGAGCGCGCTCACCGATTTCCGGTCGACGCTCGATCCGTATGGATCGTGGGTCAACGATCCGACGTACGGCACGGTGTGGGTGCCGAGCCGCGACGTCGTCGGGGATAACTTCGTGCCCTATGCCACCAACGGGCACTGGGACTACCTCAACAACAACTACACCTGGGTGAGCGACTTCGACTGGGGCTGGGCGCCGTTCCACTACGGCCGCTGGGTCTGGGTCCCCGGCCACGGCTGGTCGTGGATCGCCGGCCGCCAGTACGCGAGCGCCTGGGTCGACTGGCGCACCGGCTACGGCGACTGGGACTACGTCGGATGGGCGCCGCTCGCGCCGAGCTGGTTCTGGTTCGGCGGCTTCGCCGTCGGGTTCACCTTCTTCCCGAACGAGTTCTTCGTGTTCGTGCCGCGGAACGTGATCTTCTCGCGTGCGCTGCATGCACATGTGCTCCCGCGGGAGCGCGCGGAGGTGGTGGCTCGCCACACCCGCCCGTTCGTTCGCGAGCAGCCACACACCGCGGTGGGGCCGCGGCAGTTCTCGCAGGCGCCGCGCATGGGTCCGCCGCCGAGCGCCGCCGCGCGCCAGGCGCTTCGCGGGCGCCCCGCGACCAACGCGCAGAACCAGCAGGCGCTGCGGTTCTCGCGGCCGTCGACCGCGCGCGAGATGGGAGCCCGCGCACCGTCCACACACGTCGTGCAGCCGCGGACGCAGGTCTCGCAGCCGCAGCGACAAGCGCGGCCGATGCCTCCGCAGGAGCGCCCGATGCGGAACCAGCCTCCGATGCGCCCGACCCCGCAGCAGCGACCGATGCCACCGCAGGAGCGCCCGATGCCGCAGCAACGGCCAGCTCCGGTGCCGTCGCGTCCGATGGGGCCGCCACCGCCTTCGCACCCGATGGGCCCGCCGCCACCTTCGCACCCGATGGGCCCACCGCCCTCGCACGGCGGCGGCATGCCCTCGCACGGCGGTGGTATGCCTTCGCACGGCGGCGGCGGTATGCCCTCACATGGCGGCGGCGGCGGCATGGGCGGCGGTGGTCACGGCGGCATGGGCGGCGGCGGCGGTGGCGGTGGTGGTGGTCACGGCGGCGGCGGCGGCGGTGGACACCGCTGAATCGCGGCGCGTTCCGGCCCGAGGTCGCGGTCAGCGAGGCGACTGGATTGCTTTGCTCGAGTGGCCACGGCACCCATCCGCAGATTCGGCCGCGGCGCAGCGCGCGCAGAAGTAGCCGTCCGGGTCGAGTGTCATCGACGCCCACGGCACGACCTCGCCGCAGCCGGTACAGCGCACGTTGCCGCGCCCGTCGGCGACCGGCGCGGCGGTCCCGGCCGGCGGCGGCAGATCCGCCGGGAACGGCTCGTTGCGCGGCGCCGGCGCCGGGATCGCATCGAGCAGGCTGATCAGCCCGCCGGTCGCGGCGTCGGCGACCACGATCGCCACGAGGCCAACGACCCCACCGGCGACCTCGAGCGGTGTGACGCGGTCGCGCGGCTCCGGCGCGTCCGGATCGTCGAGGTCCCCCGCGCCCATTGGGAGTCAAGCTGGATCGGCGAGCCCGGCGCCGCAAGCCCCGACTTCCGCGACGAGGTCGACGGCCTCCCCTGCGCCCAGATCCTCTGGAGGAGCTTGTGAGGTGCGCGCTAGCGCCGCCGGTCGCGCGCGGCCCGCTCGATCTCCGCGCGCTTCTTGCGCAGCCGCTCGAGCTGTGTGGCGACCGCATCGCGCGCGCGCCCGACCGCAGCGGCGCGCTGCGCGGGATCGTTCGACCGCTGCGCGCGCGTCAGGCCATCGGTGATCGAGACGTCGACGACATCGGCGAGCACGGCGGCGGCATCGGCCTCGAACATCGAGACCCCGCCGCCGAGGTCATCGCGCGGCTGCACCTCGGGCGGCGGGCCGAGCCCGGGCGTGCGACTCGCGCTGCCCGGACCGCGGCGCGGGGTGTTGTCGTCGCGTCGATCGAGCTCGATCGAGCGATCGTGTTGCACGCGCAGCTCGGCGATCGCCTGCAGCTCCTTGTGCTGCTCCTCGAGCCCCACGACCTGGCGCTGCAGCGCCGCCTCGGCCTCCCGGAACGCGGCGGCCTGCTGGTCGAGCTCCTCGGGATCCGCATACGGATCGATCTTCATGTCCGGCATCACGATCCGGCGCACCGCGTGGCGCGCCGGCGCGACCTGCAGGCGCATCCGCGCGAGCAGCTGGGCGCGCGCCCCGATCGCGCCGGACGCGAGCTCGGCGTCGATCGCCGCGACCAGCGCCTGGCGCGCGCGCGCGAGCTCGGCCTGCGCGTCGGCGAGCTGGCGCACGAGCGCCTGGAGCTGACCCGCCGTCTCGTTGGCCTCGGCGAGCGCGTCCTGGAGCTCGCGATCGCGGCGCCACGACCGCTTCTGCTTCTTGATCCGGTCGATCGCCGCGAGCTCCTTCGCGTACCGCGCGTCGAAGGCGCTGCGGCGAAGCGCGAGCTGGCCGACCCGGTGCTCCGCGGCGCTCGCCTGATCCCGAGCGCGCGTGGTCGCGGCCTGCGGCTCCTCCACCACGATGCGGGCCGGAGCGGGCCGCTGCGCCCACGCGGCGGCAGGCGCCACCGTGAGCAACAGCACGAGCCACACCCGGAACATAGGAATAGCTCAGAGATAGCACTGCTCGTGCCACCCCCAAGTGCCCGATCGGAGCGGAGCCGATCTCCTCCTACAGACCGAAGATCACGGCAAACCCTGCACCTACCCCTCAGATTCCTGAGACCGCTCGCCGGCGAGCCGCGACGCCAGGTACCGCAGGGCGGCGGTCGCCATGGTCGCCACGACGCAGAGCGGAGGCTCTCCGGGCCGCTCCCAGACCAGGTAATCCCGGCCGGTGGCGTCGACGATCGCGTGGAAGCGCAGCCGGCGGATCCGGAATCCTCCGGGGAGCTCGAGCGCCTCCCCGTCGAGTGGGATCGAGGGATCGACCTCGCGGCCGTAGCGCACCATCACGCGATCGACCGCGGCGATCGAGAGCTCGCCGCCGGGGCCGTCGTCATCCATCACCGAGATGCGACCTTCTACGAGGCGCGCCCAGCTGCGCGCGTGGGTGCCATCGGACCGGATTCGCTCGTCGAGGAGCAGCACGTCGAACATCGTACGCTAAAGTCGTGGCCACCATGCGATGCGCGCGCGTTGCGCTCCTCGTCGCGTCCGCCGCGCTGCTCGCGAGCTGCGGCGGTCCGAAGCTGCAGGAGCGCTCGACCCCCGACATGACGAAGCTCCTCCCGTCGACGCTCGAGGCCGAGCGTCCGCGCGAGGGCGAGCCCCGCGTCGCCACGGTCCGCGTGTGGACCGATGCGGGAGTGCGCGCGAACCCGCGCTGGAAGGAAGATCTCAACGACCAGATCGACTACGCGAACCAGCTGCTCACGCCGCTGATCGGCGCGCGGCTGACCGTCGAGTCGTGGCACGACTGGGATCGCGCCGGCGAGCCTCACCAGGCGCTCACCCAGCTCGCCGAGGTGGACCGGGGCGACCGGGTGACCTGGGTGATCGGCTACATCGCGGCGGGCGACACCGCCACCAAGGCGATGCCGGAGCTGGGCTTCGCCGAGCCGCTCGGCAAGCACGTGGTGGTGCGCGGCTGGGCCGAGAAACCGGAGTCCGACGCGCTCGCCGGCTCGCTGCCAGATCTCGGCGAGGCGGAGCGCAACGAGCTGCTCGGCGCACACCGCCGGCACAAGCAGACGGTGGTGCTGCTACACGCGCTGGCGAGCACGCTCGGCGCGATCGCCGAGACCGATCCGGCGTGGCTCCAGCACCCGCTGTACTCGGCGAAGCAGACCGGGTTCTCCGAGCGCAACCGCGAGCTGATGGGGCTCGCGCTCGAGGATCGGCTGAGCGGCGGCACGGATCAGACCTCGGCCAAGAAGCTGCTCGAATCGATCGAGAAGTCGGAGTGGGGCGGCTGGATCGGGCCGGACCGCGAGCAGGTGGTGGCCCGGCTGCGCAACGTCCTCGACGCCGCGCGCGCCGGCCAGACCGCGGCGGACGTGCCCGGCGGGGCGTACGACCAGTTCAACCGGATCCGCGAGCTCGCCCGGCGGGGCCAGCCCAAGGACGCGCTGATCGAGCTCGAGAACCTGCTCACCGCGTACCCGGGCAACGCGGCGATGCACCAGCTGCGCTGCGACATCATGCTCGGGTCGCCCGGGGTCGCCGACAAGACGACCCGCGCGGCGTGTGCGCGTGCGAGCGAGCTCGCGCCCGGCGATCCGGGGCCCCACCTCGCGGTCGGCGAGGCGCTGGCCCGCACCGGGGATCTCAAGGCCGCGCGCCTCGAGCTGGTCCAGGCAGAGGGCAAGATCCGCAACCTCCACACCGGCCAGGGCGCGGCGTGGAAGAAGGTGATCGGGATCTACCAGAGCATGGGCTCGCTGACCTGGACGGAGCAGGCGATCGCCCAGGGCAAGCTCGAGCAGGATCCGGCGGCGGCGCAGATCGCCCAGACCCGCGCGCGCTACGGCGTACCGCGCGGCGGCAAGGTCGCGGCCGACCAGGAGGGCGCGCTGGTGGCGGCGGTCCGCAAGTCGCTCGACCTGGTCTATGCGAGCAAGTACGGCGAGGCGGAGCGCGAGATCGGCGCCGCCGAGAAGAAGTGGCCGAACGCGGCCGGGCTGGCCGGGGCGCGCTGCGATCTCGCGCTGCGCATGGGCCAGTACGATGCCGCCCGCGCGGCGTGTAGCCGGGCGCTCGCGACGGATCCGAACGCGTCGTGGGCGCTCTACCTGTCCGGGGTGATCGCACTGCGCGACGCGAGCGGCACCCGCGGCGGGATCGAGAAGCTCAAGCGCGCGATCGCGGTGGATCCCGAGCTGGGCCAGGCGTGGCGCACGCTGGCCAAGGCGTACGCGCGCGAGAACGACAAGGCGGCGCTCGACCAGCTCGCGAAGGACTACCAGGCGAAGTTCGGTCAGATGCTGCCGCGGTGATCGGGCGGGATCGCCGCCCGGATCGAACGCTCACGATATACTGCGCAGCGTGAGCTTCCTGCGCCGCATGTTCTCCTCCGACTATCGAGCCGCGGTCGCGGCCGAGGCGGCGGGGAACGTCGACCTCGCGGCCGAGCGCTACGGCCTGGCCGGCGAGCACGCGGGCGCGGTCCGGATGCACCTCGCGCGCGCGGCGCGCGCCCCGAGCCGCCACGCCGAGATCGGCGCGCTGCGCGACGCGATCCGGTGGGCGGGCGACGCCCCCGAGCTGCGCCGCCAGGCCGCCGCCGCGCTCGGCCGGGCGCTGTGGCAGAGCGCGAAGGCCGAGGGGATCGCCACCGAGCGCGATCGCGCGCGGGTCCGCGAGGCGGCCGAGCTGCTGGTGCTCGGCGACGATCACGCGCTCGCCGGCGAGGCGCTCGAGGCGATCGGCGATCACCTCGCGGCGGCGAACGCGTACTCGGCCGGTGGGCTGGTCGAGCGGATGGAGACGGCGCTGGCCCACGATGACGATGCCCAGAGCCAGGCGCGCGAGGAGGCCGACGCGTTCGCGGACTACGAGACCGCGATGCGGGTGGGCCGGCGCGACGACGCGCGCGCCGAGCTGGTCCGCGCTCTCGGCGCCGCGCAGGTCGCCGCGGAGTACCGCCGGCTGCTCGACCAGCTCGACACCGCGCTGCTGACCGCCGGCAAGCTCGAGCTACGGCGGCGCAACAAGCCGCTGATCGTCGCGTGTGCGGCGCACAAGCTGGTGCTCGGCCGCGACCCGCTGTGCGATCTCACCCTGCGGGCCGGCGGGGTGTCGCGCCAGCACGCCGAGATCGAGCTCGCCGACGGCGCGTTCCTGCTCCGCGATCTCGACTCGCGCAACGGCACCACGATCCGCGGCATGCCGCTCGCCGGGCGCGTCCCGCTGGTGGATCGCGGCCGGTTCGCGCTCGGCGACGAGTGCCAGCTCGACTACGAGGTGGTCGACGGCGCGCTGATCGTGCGCGCGGCGACCGGGCTCGATCGCGGGATCGCCCTGATCGCCGCCGAAGAGGGCCGGCGGATCCCGCTCGAGCCGCTCGGCGTCGCGCTCGACGTGGTGTTCCAGCGCGGCCGCCCGCTGCTCGGGCGCGGTGGCTGCCGCGACGTCAAGTTCAACGACGAGCCCCTCGGTGAGGTGCGCGTCCAGCTGATCCGCGGCGATCGCCTGATCGCCGACGGTGACGAGATCGATATCGGCTGATGGCATCGTGGCTCCGCCGGTTGTTCGGCCGCGCTCCCACGCCGGCCCCGCTCGCGCCGCCCCCGCCGCCCGAGCCCGTCCACCTCGGCAGCGAGGACGAGGCGTTCCTCGCCCAGCTCGTCCGCGATCTCGGCGATGGCAAGCGCCGCGACGAGGTCGGCGGACCGGATGTCCGGCGGCGGCTCGACGCGGTATGGACCTCCGGCCACGAGCGGCTCGCGATCGAGTGGATCGAGAAGCTGCTCAGCATCCCGGAGCTGCCGGCCGAGGCGGTGGTGGCGCTGCGCGCCCTGGTGGTCGAGCGCTACGAGCAGCGCGGCGAGCTCGAGACCGCCCAGCCCCACCACGAGGCGCAGGTCGCCGACGAGGCCCACGCGCTGCGCGCCCACTACCTGCTCGCCGAGCACGCGCGGCGGCGCGGCGACCACGAGCGCGCGCTGCGCCACTACGAGGCGGTGCTCGGCCGCGACGTCGATTATCCGAACGTGCGGGTCCGCGTGGAGCGGCTGCGCACCGTGATCGGCCGGAGCGCGCCGGTGGCCGGCGAGACGATCGCCGCCGGCGAGATCGCGGGGGTCCAGGCCGGCGCGCGCTACCGGCTGATCCGCGAGCTCGGGCGCGGCGCGACCGGCGTGGTCTACCTCGCGCGCGACGCCGAGCTCGATCGCGACGTCGCGGTCAAGCTGCTCCACCCACACCTCGCCGGCACCGAGCGCGCCGAGGCGCTGACCAAGTTCTTCCACGAGGCGCGCGTGATGGCGTCGCTGCGCCACCCGAATGTGGTCGCGGTGCTCGATCTCGACGTGGCGTCGCGCCGGATCGTGATGGAGCTCGCCGCCGGCGGCACGTTGCGCGACGTGCTGCGCGAGCGCGGTCCGCGCCCGCTGCGCCGCGCGATCGAGCGCCACGGCCAGATCCTGTCGGCGCTCGCCGCCGCCCATCGCCGCGGGATCGTGCACTGCGACCTCAAGCCCGGGAACCTGATGTTCCGCCGCGACGTCGACCTGCCCGGCGTCGAGGTGATGCTCGGCGACTTCGGCGTCGCCCACCTGCCCGATGCCTCCGGCCACATCGGGGCGGTCGCCCGCCGCGCCGAGGCGATCGGCACGCTCGCGTACATGTCTCCCGAGCAGCGGCGCGGCGAGGTCATGCCGGCGAACGACGTGTACGCCAGCGCGGTGGTGCTGTTCGAGAACCTGACCGCGCGCACGCCGTGGTCGAGAGAGATCCTGATGGCCGGCACGCGCCACGCCGACGACTTCCTGCTCCCGCCCCAGGTGCTCGCGGCCGAGCCGGCGATCGCCGACGAGGTGCAGCAGCACCTGCTGCGGATCGGCGATCCGGATCCGTCGAGGCGGCCGACCACCGCCCAGGCGCTCGCCGAGTCGCAGCGCCTGCGCGAGCGGTTGATCGCGTCCGGCGGCGGCTAACTCAGGCGGCGCGACGGCCTCGTGCCCGAGGGCCGCGGGCTACGCCTCGTGCCCGAGGGCAGCGGGCTACGCCTCGTCCTTGACCGGCGTGGCCTTGAGCGCGGCCTTGCCGTCCTTCACGTAGACCGTGAACCGGACCTCGCGGCAGCCGGTCTTCGCGCGCAGGTCGTCGCGGTTGCGGACCAGCTTCTCGGTGAACTTCTCGAACGTCAGCCCGGAGATCGGCTCGTTGCAGCTCTTCTTCACCGCGATGAACTGGTCGTAGACCTGACGGAAGTACGGATCCTGCGGCGGCTCGTACGCCACCGTCGGGCCCGACCCGAGGATGTCGTCGTGCAGCGCGTCCGGCGCGGCGGGCAGCGAAGGCGCGGGTGACGGAGCGGGCGCGGGCGGCGCCGGCGCGGCGGGCGGTGCGAAGCTCGGCGCGAGCCCACTCGGGCGCGCGGGCGGCGCCGGCGGGGCCACGGGCGGG
>JBQCJR010000246.1:0-5791 GCA_051952595.1 Kofleriaceae bacterium | reverse complement strand
CGACCAACGCGAACCGGAGCAAGTGCGGCATGGCGCATCCTACGACACCGATGTCGCGGACGCCGAGGCGCGCGCCGATCTGAAGGATCGCGCGGGAGCGCGGCCTGGGGCCGGCTACCAAGGTGAGCCGAGCCAGTCGAGCTCGAGACCCAGAACGTCCTCGGCCGACTTGGCGACGATGTTCAGAAGATCGCCTCGTTCAAGAACGCGGCGATGTTCTTCGGGTCACGTTCGCGGTCGTCGAGCATGAGCGAGAGCGCACAGGCCACGATCCTTCCAAAGAGGTGCGGGTTCGATCCGACCAAGTCGTGAGCACCTTCGACGACGGTGAGCGTTCCTGCGGGAAATCGGTGTTCGGCGACTCCGCGCCGGCCGCAGTCGAGGAACATGGTAGGCCCTGGACCCGCCCGGGTCGCCAAAGGTTGTTGTCGGTAGTGCTATACCCGGCGGATGTTCGACCCCGCCGTGTTCGCGGCTCGCCGCGACGCGTACATGCAGGCGATCGGCCCGGGTGGTGTCGCGATCGTGCGATCGCTGCCGGAGCGGCTGCGCAATGGCGATGCCTACCACCCGTTCCGCCAGCACTCGGACGTCTTCTACCTGACCGGCTTCGTCGAGCCGGACGCGACGCTGGTGCTGCGGCCCGGCGCGGAGGACCACCGGGTCGTGATGTTCGTCCGGCCGCGCGATCCCGAGATGGAGACCTGGGATGGCCGGCGCGCCGGGCTCGAGGGCGCGGTCGAGCGCTACGGCGCCGACATCGCGCACACCTCTGCCGAGCTGCCGGGCAAGCTGTGGGAGCTGATCGCGAACTGCGAAGAGCTGCACTACGCGCTCGGGATCGATGACGAGATGGACCGGATGGTCGGCGCGGCGCTCGCCCGGCTGCGCAGGTTCGAGAAGAAGGGCAAGCGCCCGCCGCGCGCGGTGGTCGATCCACGCGCCGCGCTCCACGAGCTGCGGCTGCACAAGCGCCCCGAGGAGCTCGTGGCGCTGCGCAAGGCGTGTGCGATCACCAGCGAGGCACACGTGCTCGCGATGCGCACCGGCCGTCCGGGCGTGTTCGAGCACGAGCTCGAGGCGGTGATCAACTACACGTTCCGCCGCCGCGGCGGCAGCGGCCCCGGCTACACCTCGATCGTCGGCGCCGGCGAGAACGCGACGATCCTCCACTACATCGAGAACCGCTGCGCGATCGCCGATGGCGATCTCGTGCTGGTGGACGCGGGCTGCGAGTACGATCACTACACGGCAGACATCACGCGGACCTGGCCGGCGAACGGCCGGTTCTCGCCGGTCCAGCGCCGGGTCTACGAGCGGGTGCTCGCGGTGCAGAAGCAGGCGATCGAGCTGGCGCGGCCGGGCGCGACCATCGATCAGATCCACGATCACTGCGTCCGCGGGCTGACCGAGGTGATGGTCGAGCTCGGGCTGCTCGAGGGGCCGGTCGACGCGCGGATCGAGGACCTCTCGTACAAGAAGTTCTACATGCACGGCACCTCGCACTGGCTCGGCCTCGACGTCCACGATGTCGGCGCCTACACCCGCGAGGGCAAGCCGCGCCCGCTCGCGCCGGGCATGGTGATCACCGTCGAGCCGGGGCTGTACATCGCCGCCGATGCGCCGGGTGTGCCGGACGAGCTGCGAGGGATCGGGATCCGGATCGAGGACGACGTCGCGATCACCGCCGAGGGCCACGAGGTGCTGACCGCGATGTGCCCCAAGGAGATCGAGGAGCTCGAGGCCGCGTGCGCGGCGGCTCCGTAGATCTCTGATCGCTGTCGGGCCAGCCCCGACAACGCGTCGCACCGCGCCGGACGAAGCACCCCGGACGAACCCCAGCGACGGCCGAGCCGTGCCACACGGATCTCCGCCCGCGGCCGATCCGGGTTGCGATGTCATCGCTCGCCCGGCGACTCTCGCGGCTCGTGCGCACGCGCTCTTGCACGGCTGTGGCGGCGGCCGCCGCCGCCCTGCTCGCCCCGACGCTCGCGGCCGCGGACGCGCCCCGCCCGGACATCTTCGTCGGCCCGCCGCGCGATGACTCCGGGCTCCAGCTCGCGCGCCAGATCATCCCGTCGCGCGGCGCGCCGGCCGGCCGCGCCACCAGCCGCCTCGTCTATCTCAACCGCCGCGGCGTCATCGTGCAACCCGGCGAGAACAACTCGGCCACCAACCGTTCGAGCATCGCGTCGCGCGCGACGGCGATCCCGCCGTGGGACGTCTCGCCGGCGATGTGGGCCTCCACGGTGGAGTGCGTGCGCGAGCTGTTCGCGCCGTTCGACATCGACTTCGTCGAGACCGACCCCGGCGAGGTCCCGCACATCGAGGCGGTGTTCGGCGGCTCGCCGGCGCTGTTCGGGCTGTCCTCGACCACCGCCGGGGTCTCGCCGTTCACCCCGGACTGCGGGATCATCGAGAGCTCGATCGTGTTCACGTTCGCCGCGGTGCTGCCGCAGAGCGGCCGCGTGGCTTGCGAGATCCAGGCCCAGGAGATCGCCCACAGTTTCGGGCTCGACCACGAGATGCTCGCGGCGGACCCGATGTCCTATCTGCGCTACGCCGGGCCGCGCTCGTTCCAGAACGAGACCGCGGCGTGCGGCGAGCGCGAGGCGCGGCCGTGTGGGATCGGCGGCTCGGTCTGTCGCGATGGCCAGAACTCGGTCGCGCTGCTGACCGAGCGGCTCGGCCCACGCGGGGTGCCGGGAGACGTCACCGCGCCGCAGGTCGAGGTCGTCTCGCCGCGCGACGGCGAGGTGGTCGCGCCCGGGTTCACGATCCGGCTGGCCACGGAGGACGACACCGGCGTGCGGCTGGCGTCGCTCTACGTCGATGGGGAGCCCGAGGGGACCTCGGCGGTCGCGCCGTTCGAGCTCACCGCCCCGGCCAAGATCGAGCCAGGCCCGCGGGTGATCCGGATCGAGGTCACCGATGGCGCGAACACCACGGTGCGCGAGCTGACCGTGACGGTCGCCGGGGTCGCCAGCCGGTCCAACGATCCGGGCCTGCTCGAGGGCTGCTCGGCCGGCCCTGCGGGTGGTGCATCAGGCGGGCTGGCGCTCGGCCTCGCGATCGCCGGGCTCGTGGCGCGCCGCCGCCCCCGCGACCTCCGCCGCCCCCGCGATCTCCGCCGCCCCCGCGACCTCCGCCGCAGGGCGTGATCGCCTCGTGCACCGGCGGCCATTTTCGGCTACAAACCGCGCCGTGCTCTCCGGCAAGCAGCGTCGCCATCTCCGGGCCCTCGGCCACGACCTCCGCCCCGTCGTGCAGGTGGGCCGCGACGGCATCGATGACGGCCTGGTCTCCGCGGTCGATCAGGCGCTGACCGACCACGAGCTGGTGAAGATCAAGGTCGGCGAATCGGCCGAGCTCGATCGCCACGCCGCCGCGGACGAGCTCGCCCGGCGCACTCGCAGCGAGGTCGCCCAGGTCCTCGGGTTCACCGTGCTGCTGTACCGCCCGCACCCCGAGCAGCCCGAGATCGTGCTGCCGCGCGGTTAGAACCCGACGTTCGTCCCGATCTCGATCGTCACGTCGTCCGCGAACCCGGCGCTGCCGTTGCGGAGGAAGCGCACCGCGGCGGCGACCTTGGCGTCGTGTCCGAACGCGTAGTAGGTCCCGCCGATCGTGATCTCCTGCTGATCTGTGCCCTGCCCCGGGGCGACCTCGATCAGCGCGTAGCGCGCGGCGGCCTCGAGCTGGCGGGTCACCATGTACCCCGCCTGGACGTGGAAGCCGATCTTCGCCGGCGTCTGGTCGGTGAACCGCGGCCCGTCCTGGGCAGACATCAAGTACAACGCGCCGGTCGACGAGAAGCCGTGTACTTTCAAGATGTAATCGATCTCCGCCCGCTGGGCCGCCTGGTCGTCGTGCGCGAAGTCCGCCTCCAGCCACACCGAGGCCGCGGCCGCCCAGCGCAGCGGCCCGCCCTCGAGGTCGCCCTCGCGATAGCCGCGGATCCCGTGGCGGTTGATCCCGATCCGGCCGATCAGCGCCGGGCGAAACTCCGGCGGCACGTTGGTGAACGTCCCGTCGACCAGCTGGGGCGAGTCGGCATCGAAGCCGTTGAACAACCCGATCGTCCACTCGATGTCCGGCGAGTGCTCGTACTCGTTGGCCAGCGCGATCCCGATGTCGCGCCCGGTCCCGAACGCGGCGTTGGTGATCGCGCGGTCCGGCAGCTCGAGCCGGCCGCTCGAGGTGATGTACTGCCGCGAGTACGGTCGCTTCCATTGCCCGACGCGTAGCCAGGCGTCGTCGGCGAGCTCGACGTCGAACCGGTAGTCCTTGAGCACCACCTCGCCCTGCCCGAAATCGGTCTGGAACAGGTACCGCAGCCGGCGGGTCCACGCGTGGCCCTCGAGCACGAGCCGCGCGCGCCGGATCTCGAACTGGGTCTGGTAGCTCGCATCGTCCGGCCCGCCGGACGCGGTGCGCTCCCAGTCGTAGAACACCTGGACGCGGCTGGTGATCCGCACGAGGAACCGACCGTCGCGGCTAGTCAAGAAGAAGCCATCGTCGTACCCGGCGACCCCGGCGTCCTGCACCGGATCTGGATTCCCTTGGGCGCGGGCCACCTGCGGCACCAGCGCCTCCGCGGCCGCGGCGATCGACAGTGCCAGCAGAGATCGGCGCATGACCGGGTGCCGGAAAGCTCAACGGTGACGCACGCGTGACCGAGGTGGTCCTCACGCCGCGGGAGCGCCTCGCCATCTCTCCCCCTCCTCACGTCACCGAGGGGCCAACCGAGCGTCACACCGCCGTCACGGGGACCGTGCTAAGGGTTGGCCATGCTCGTGCTGGTCATCGAGGACGAAGTAGATCTCGCAACGACCGTCGAGTACAACCTGCGAGCCGAGGGCTTCCAGGTTCGGCTGGCCCACAGCGGCCGCCAGGGCCTCGCGAGCGCGACCACCGAGCCGCTGCCCGATGTCGTGGTGCTCGATCTGATGCTGCCGGACCTGTCCGGCACCGAGATCTGCCGCCGGCTCCGCGACCAGGAGCGGACGCGCGACATCCCGGTGATCATGTGCACCGCGAAGGGCGAGGAGATCGATCGCGTGGTCGGGTTCGAGGTCGGCGCCGACGACTACATCGTCAAGCCGTTCAGCGTGCGCGAGCTGATCCTGCGGGTGCGCGCGCTGCTCCGCCGGGTCAACCGCACCGACGGCGAGCCCTCGCTGATCCGGTTCGGCCGGCTCAAGATCGATCGCGACGCGCACCGCGCGTGGGTCGACGAGATGGAGATCGGGCTCACCGCGCTCGAGTTCCGGCTGCTCCACGCGTTCATGTCGCGCAAGGGCCGGGTCCAGACCCGCGACGCGCTGCTCTCCGACGTGTGGGGGATCGAGGCGGAGGTGACGACGCGCACCGTGGACACCCACGTCAAGCGGCTGCGCGAGAAGCTCGGCGACGCCGGGATGTACATCGAGACGTTGCGCGGCGTCGGATACCGGTTCAAGGACCAGCCCGACGAGGCGTCGGCCTGAGGTCGCGTTGATCCGGCGGACGCGCCACCGGCTGATCGCGCTCTCGATCGCGATCGCCTTGATCGTCGGGATCACCTGTCACCTGCTGCTCCGGGTCGACGCCGCCGAGCTGATCTCGCTCGCCGCGGTGGCGCCGCTCGCCGCCGCGATCACCGCGTTCGCGATCGCGATGTTCGTCGGGCTGGTGGTCAAGGAGATGTTCCGGCGCTCGCTGCGCCAGCTGACCGACGCGACCCGCGACGTCGTGCGCGACACCAGCCGCCGGGTCCCGCACTTCGACGCGCCGCGCGGCGACGATGTCC
>JBQCJR010000245.1:0-9136 GCA_051952595.1 Kofleriaceae bacterium | reverse complement strand
GCACCGTAACACGACGCGCGTAGGTTGACGGTTTCACTTGCGGGCGCGCGTGGACACCAGATAGGGTGCGCGGCGACACGGTTTCACCTTCCAACTCATAGCGATCGCAAGCGATCACGACACAGGGGGTTTAGGATGCCCGAGCACACGATCCCCGAGTCCCTCATCGAGCAGATCCGTACGGGCAAAGCTGCGCTCGTCGTCGGTGCGGGAATCGGAGTCCCATCTTGGAAACAACTGCTGGAGCGCCTCACGAAGGCGCTCGAGACGCGAGGCCGCGACGGCGACGATGCCGCGACCAAGGACGTCGAGAAGCTGCTCCACAAGGGTAGCCTCGGGCGCGCGGTCGGGTTCCTCGCCCGCGCGCTCGGCGAGGACACCTGCGACAAGATCGTCGAAGAGGTGTGGGCCGCGCCCTCCGAGATCCCGCCGCTGCCGCGCGCGCTCGCCCAGCTGCCGTTCCGCCACGTGTGGACGACGTTCCCCGGCGAGGTGATCGAGCAGGCGTTCGAGAGCGGCTCTCCCGAGGAGTGGCCGCCCACCCGCGTCGTGACCTACCAGGAGCTCGGCGAGCTATCGCCGCGCCGCCGCACGCTGGTCAAGATGCTCGGCAACTTCGACACCTACGTCGTGACGCCCGGGTCGGTGCGCCGCGCGCTGTCGCGCGCCGTCGACCTCCGCGACTACGCGCGCAAGCTGTACGTCGAGGGCTCGCTGGTGTTCGTCGGGTTCCGCTACGGAGATCCGGATCTGTCCGCGCTGCTCGATCGCGTGTTCGGCATGTTCGAGCCGCCGCGCGGCACGCACTACTTCCTGGGCGCCGGCATGGGCCCGGTGACCGTCGACGAGCTGATGGCGGATCACCACATCGAGGTGGTCAACCTCGCGGGCCGCGGCGGCGACGAGGTCGCCGAGCGCTCGGTGATCGAGTGGCTCGAGACCCTGCGCGATCAGTGCGCCACCGCCGGCGTGACGCTGTTGCAGGATCGCCCCGACGCCGATGACATCGAGGGCTGGATCGCGCTGCTCGGCGACACCTCCGAGGAGGCCGCCGAGGCGCGCGACGCGCTCGATCTGATCGAGCGGCGCGCCCGCGAGGCCAAGGACTGGGAGTCGGTGATCGAGGTCATCCTCGGCCGGATCGAGCACGCGGGCGACGGCCCGGATCGCGCCGCGCTGCTCCGCCAGCTCGCCGAGGTGTACGAGACCGGGATCGGCGACCTGAGCCGTGCGTTCGAGGCGGTGACCACCGCCTGCCAGATCGCGCCCGAGGACGACGCCATCGCCGCGCTGGCCGAGAAGCTGGCCGCCGCGAGCGGCGCGTGGGCCGAGCTGGTCACCGAGGCCCAGCAGATCGCGAGCGAGACCCAGGATCCGCAGCTCGCCTCCAAGTGGTGGGCGCGGCTCGGCACCTGGTACGCGACCAAGCTCGATCGGATCGACTACGCGGGGCCGTCGCTGCGCCGCGCGCTCGAGCTCGATCCGAAGAACGCCGCGGCGTACACCGCGCTCGCCGAGACCCAGCGCAAGCAGAGCAAGTGGGCGGACCTCGCCGACACCCTGCGCGCGCACGCCGAGATCGAGACCGACGTCGCGACCAAGGTCGACCTGCTGCTCGGCCTCGGCGATCTCCAGGAGAGCCAGCTGTCGGCGACCGCCAAGGCGATCGAGGCCTACCAGGCCGCGGCCGACCTCGACGACTCGTCGGACGACGCGCTCGCCGCGCTCGAGCGGCTGTACCGCCGCGACGAGCGGTGGGCGAACCTCGCCAAGGTGCTCGATCGCCGCGCCGAGATCAGCGAGGAGAGCGGCGACACCGGCCGCGCCGCCGCGCTGCGCCGCGAGCTCGCCACGATGCGCGCCGAGAAGCTCGGCGATCTCGAGGGCGCGATCGCGCGCTACGAGGCCGCCGTCGCCGCGAACGGCAGCGACGCGACCGCGCTCAAGGCGCTGGTCGATCTGTACGACAAGACGGGCCGCACCGACGACTACCTCCGCACGATGGAGCAGCTCGCCCAGGTCGCGCCCGAGGGCGAGAAGCTCGCGACGCTGCGCAAGCTCGCCGTCGAGCTCGAGGATCGCGATGCGGAGCGCGCGATCGCCGCGTACGAGAAGCTGCTCGCCGCGGATCCGAGCGCCGACGACGCGTACCGCGGGCTCGAGCGCGTGCTGGCCATCCAGGAGAACTGGGACGAGCTGGTCGCGCTGCAGCGCCGCCACATCGCGGTCGCCAAGACCCCGGCCCAGCGGGTCGAGCTCAGCCTCGCCGCCGCCCAGGTGTACGAGGCCAAGCTCGAGGAGCCGCAGAAGGCGATCGACGCGCTGCGCGACGTGCTCGCCATCGAGGAGAGCAACAAGCAGGCGCTCGCCGGCCTCGCGCGGCTCTACCAGGCGACCCAGGCGTACGATCGCGCGGTCGAGATCCTCACCCGCCACGCGGTGATCGAGCTCGACGGGGCGCCGCTGTACGCCGAGGCCGGCCGGATCGCCGCCGAGCACATGGGCGATCTCGAGCTGGCGCAGCGCCACTACGACAAGGCGCTTTCGAACAACGCCGAGCACTTCGCGACCCTGCGCGGGCTCGCGGCGGTGCACGAGAAGCGCGCGAACTGGGGCCAGGCGGTGGAGCTGATGCTCCGCGCCGAGGCCAACTCGAGCAACCGCGCCGATCGTGTCGACCTGCTGTGGCGGGCCGGCCAGATCGTCGAGACCAAGCTCGAGGACGGCGACCGCGCGATCGAGCTGTACGAGCGCGTGCTCAAGCTCGATCCGGACCACGTCGAAGCGGGCCAGCGGGTCGCGGATCAGCTGGTCGCCGCCAAGCGGTGGGACGACGCGCTGCCGGTGCTCGAGATGCTCGCCCGCCAGGCCGAGGGGCTCGAGCGGCTGGAGCGCAGCCGCCGCGAGGCCCAGCTCGGCCGCGCGTACGAGGCCCTGCACCGGACCGAGAAGGCGTCGCGCCACTACCGGCTCGCCGTCGAGCACGATCCGGATAGCCTCGACGCCGCGATCGGCCTGGCCGCGGTGCTGATGACCGAGGCCAAGGCCCAGGAGGGCAGCACGGCCGCGCAGGAGCAGTGGCACGAGGTGGATCGCCGCTACCGCGAGATCCTGGCGCGCCACCGCAACGGCGTGTCCGATGCGCAGGTCGCCGAGATCTGGTACCGGCTGGGCGTCGCGGCGCGCGCGCTCGGCGAGGACAAGAAGGCGGAGGCCAGCTTCCGCCGCGCGATCGAGAAGCAGCCGCTGCACGAGCCCACGCTCGGCGCGATGGTCGAGCTCGGTGGCGCGCGCGGCGAGTGGCGGATGGTCGCCGATGCCAAGCGGGCGCAGGTCGACGCGCTCGCCGGCGTGGCGAGCTCCGAGGATCGCCGGGCCAAGCTGTTCGAGGAGATCGGCGATCTGTGGCGCGAGCGTCTGCACGACGCGAGCGCGGCGGTCACCGCGTACAACGAGGCGCTCGCGCTCAACCCGAGCTCGCGCCAGCTGCTCCACAAGCTGCTCGAGGCCTACACCGACCTCCAGCAGTGGCGGCCCGCGGTCGACATGCTCGAGCAGCTCGCCGTCAAGGAGACCGCCTCGGATCGCCGGGCGCGGTTCCACTACACCGCCGCGGTGATCGCGCGCGACGAGCTGCGCGACGCCGACCTCGCGGTCGAGAAGCTGCACGCCGCGCTCGACGACGCGCCGTTCACGCCCAAGGCGTTCGACGCGATCGAGAACCTGCTGGCCGAGCGCGGCGACTGGAAGAACCTCGCGCGTGCGTACCGCCGCCAGCTCAAGCGGATGGGCGAGGACGCGCCCACCGAGGTGCTGCTCCGGCTGTGGACCAAGCTCGGCGACACCTACCTCGACCACCTCGGCGATAGCGAGGCGGCCACCGAGGCGTACCAGGTCGCCGTGGAGCTCGCGCCCGACGACGTCGAGCGCCACGAGCAGCTGGCCGACCTCTACCTCGAGGCCGGCGAGCCGCGCCGCCACGAGGCGATCGCCGAGCTGCAGTTCCTGCTCGGCCACGCGCCCGACCGCGTCGAGCTGTACAAGGCGCTCGCGCTGCTGTATCGCGCCGAGCACGAGCTCGACAAGGCGTGGTGCGTCGCCCAGGCGCTGGTGTTCCTCGGCGCGGCCTCCGACGAGGAGAAGCTGCTCTACGAGAAGTTCCGGCCGGCGCAGTTCACGCCCGCGCCGCGGCGGCTCACCGAGGAGCTGTGGCAGAAGGCGATCATCCACCCCAAGGAAGATCGCCACGTCGGCGCGATCTTCTCGTCGACGCTCGGCGCGCTCGCCGCGGGCAGCGCGCAGCCGGTCACGTCGTTCGGCCTGACGCCCGAGACCCGGGCGGATCTGGATCGCGACCTGCGGCCGGTCAGCCGGATCGTGAAGTACGTCAGCGGCGTGCTCGCGATCGACCCGGCGCCGATGGTGTGGCTCCAGGAGGCCGGCGACGGCCTGCGCGTCGCCAACACCGTCGGGCTCGGCTCGGAGCGGCAGCGCCTGGTGCCGTCGCTCCTGGTCGGCGCGCCGCAGATCGGCAAGCAGGACGAGCGCGAGCTCGCGTTCGAGGTCGGCAAGCGGATGGCGTACCTGCGGCCCGAGCGGTTCGTGACCCTCGCGCTCGGCACGCTGCCCAAGCTCGAGTCGGCGTTCGCCGCCTCGGTGCTCGCCGGCGGCGCGCGGCTCACCTCGCACGACGGCCAGCCGTTCTCGGACGTGGTCAACGACGACGCCAAGAAGCTGGCGTCGACGCTCAAGCAGCAGGTGCCCGGCCCGCTGCTCGATCAGGTCGGCGAGCTGTCGAGCAAGCTGTCGGGGCGGGTCGGCAACGGCCTGATCTCGGCGTGGCGCACGGCGACCGACCTGACCGCGAACCGCGTCGGCTTCATCGTCTCGAACGACCTCGAGACGGCCGCGCGGATGATCGCGACCGAGACCGCGGCGCTGTCGAGCTTGCCGGTCAAGGACCGGCTGCGCGACCTGCTCGCGTTCGCGGTCAGCGAGAGCTACTTCGCGGTCCGTCGCCACCTCGGGGTGCACATCCACGAGCGGGTCTCGGCATGAGCTCGCGCAAGGTGTTCGGCGCGGCGGGTGCGCTCGCGTTCTTGCAAGCGCTGTCGTGCGGCGGCGACGATGGGCCGGTCGACCCTTGCCCCACGGGCAGCTGCACGCTGCCCGGAAGCACCGTCGTGAAATGGCGGTTCGACGAGTACCCGGAGTGGCACTTCCCGGGGGACACCTGCATCGACGTCGGCGCGTCGTACGTGCGCGTCGACGTGCAGAGCCTCGCGGATCCGAACCTGGTGGTCTCGAAGGAAGAGCAGTGCGGCGGTAACCAGACCACGTTCCTCGACCTCGCGGCGGGGACGTGGGCGGCGTTCGTCCATCCGCTCGACGAGAACCACGAGCCGCTGACCAACGTCCCGGGCACGGGCGAGGTGCTCGCCGGGACCACCGGCGCGAACACCGAGGTCACGGTGAACGTGCCGTACACCGCGTGGAAGCGCGCGTACACCGGCACGTTCCTGTTCCGGCTGTCGTGGGGTGGGCTCAGCTGCAACCTGGCCGGCGTGGCCACCCAGACGCTCACGCTGAAGGCGGGCGGCTCGGTGGTGACTCGCCAGTCGGACTACGGGCAGCGCATGGACGGCACGGATCCGAAGCCGTGCCGGGTGCTGCCCGGGACCACCGCGGAGTACGTCGAGCTGCTGCCGTTCGGGCCGGCGACCCTGCTGGTCGTCGGCACGGGCCCGAACAACACGACGTACACGCAGCAGTTCGACACGTTCGTGGGCGCGGACAAGAACAATCCGACGCTGTCGTTCGATGTTGTGCCGCCCGATGCGCCGCCGGATGCACCGGACGACGCGCCGGTCGACGCACCCATCGACGCGGCGCCAGACGCCGCCTGAGCGCGCTCCGGCGACTCCTCGGTGTGCGACCGTGCACCGGCGAGGCGAGTTGCCCCATGCCGGGCCGAGAAGGCGCGCGCGGCGCCGCGACGTGCCACCTTTGCGGGGTGAAGTGGCTGCTCGTCGCGTGCGCGATCGCCGGCCTGGCGTGCGGGGGGCCTCGCCGCGAGGGCGCGCCGCCGCAGCACGTTCCGGCGGGGCCCGCGCTGCCGGCGCCGGCGCTGGTCGATCCGAGCGCCCGGGGCGCGGCCTACCTGACCGCGCTCGGCGCGCTGATCCAGCCCGCGTGGGGCCAGTTCCTCGAGGATTGCCGGGTGCGGCTGCCGGCGAGCCACGCGCTCAACGCGCCGCGCCTCGAGGCGATCGCCGAGCTGGTGATCGGGCGCGACGGCGCGGTCGCGTCGAAGCGGATCGCGCAGCCGAGCGGCAACGGCGACTTCGATCGCGCGGTGCTCGGCGTGCTGGGCGACGCGCGGCCGCTGCCGCCGCCGCCGGTGGAGCTCGCGTCCGATGACGACCAGGTGCACGTGCGATGGCTGTTCGCCCGGGATCGCCGGCAGGCCGGGCCGGCCACCGCGCAGGTGATGGCCATCGAGTTCCCGCTGCTCGGCGTGATCGATGGCCTGCTCGAGCGCGGCGAGCTGGATCGCGCGGCGCTCCGGGTCGCCGGCGCGCGAGCGTCCGAGGCGCGCCGGCCGGTCGCGGCCGAGCGGGTGATGATCGCGGTGCTCCGCGAGGGGCTCGCGAGCAGCCACGGGGTCGTGCGGCGCGCCGCGGTCGAGGCGATCGGCCGCGCGAACGTGCAGGTGCTCGCGCGAGACGTCCACGCGCTGGTGCTGCCGACCTCGGATGGCGACCTGCGGCTCGCCGCGATCGCCGCCGCGACCACGCTGCGCGATCCGGAGGCGGTCGCGCCGCTGCTGGTCGACTATCCGGCCGAGCTGGAGAACCGGCTGCAGGTCGCGATCACCAAGACCGCCGGGCTGGTGGCGCTCGGGCGCGCCGCCGACGCGACCGCCGCGATCCGCGGGGCGCTCGATGGCTCGCGCGGCAGCAACGCGGTCGCGCTCGCCGCGCTCGGCCAGGCACCGGATCCGGCGCTCGCCGGCAAGCTCGCGGCGTGGTTCGCGCGCGGTGACGCGCGGGTGCGCGCCGGGGTGTGCAGCGCGTTGCCCGCGGCGGCGCCGGCCGGTGCGCCGGCGCTGATCCTGCGTGGCCTGCGCGACGCCGACGCCACGGTGCGCGCCACCTGCGCGACCGCCGCGGCGCGGCCGGGCAGGGCGCCGCCTTCGCGCGCGCTGATCCGCCGGCTCGGCGAGCTCGCGCGCGATCGCGATCAGGCCGTGCGCGCCCGCGCGGTCGCGGCGCTCGGGGCGATCGATCCGGATCACCGGCCGAGGTCGATCGACGACCCGGCGCCCGAGGTGCGGATCGCCGCGATCCCGCGGGCCAGCGAGGCCGAGCTGCGCGCGCTCGCCGCCGACCGCGACGCCGAGGTCCGCGCCGCCGCGCTGGCCCAGCTCGCGGAGCGTGCGCCCGAGCTGCTCGAGAGCGCCGCCGCGGATCCGTCGCCGCAGGTCCGCCGGGCCGCCGCCGCGGCGCTCACCGACGACGCGGCGCTCGATCGGCTCGCCGCCGACGACTCGCCCGAGGTCGCGACCGCGGCGCTGATCCGGCTGGCCGCGCGCCGGGGCCGCGCCGAGGTCACCGCCCCGCTGCTCGCCCGGCTCGCCGCCGCGCCGCCCGGAGGCGCCGAGCGCGTGCGGATCGCGCTCGCCTGGCTGCTGGCGCGCTGACGCCCCGCCGTGTGGGCTCCTCCGCCTTGATGAACCACCGGGGCTGGGCCACCATTAGCCCATGGCCGGCCCTCGCCCGCGTGCATCGCTCGCGACGCTCGCGACGCTCGTGCCGGTCGCCGCGCTGGCCGGCGGGGGCGCGTCCGGCCGCGTGGTCCGGATCGAGCTGCCGGCGCGCACCCAGGTCCACGTGCCGGCCGGCCGGTTCCAGATGGGCGTGGACGAGGACACCGCCGGCGCGGCGAAGGCCCAGTGCGACACGGTGTTCCGCGCGCTCGTCGCCGTCACCGTCTCGAACCAGCGCGTCGACTTCTGCGCCGACTACCACGACGACCTGCTCAGCATGGAGCCGCGCGCCGTGTACCTCGACGCGTTCGACATCGATCGCCTCGAGGTCACCGTCGCCGAGTACCGCCGGTGTGTGGCGGCCGGCGCGTGCAAGCTGGATCCGCTGGTCGCGGGCGACGAGCGCTACTTGCGCGACGAGTGGCCGATGGTCAACGCGACCTGGAGCGAGGCCCAGGAGTTCTGCCGCTGGCGCGACGGCCGGCTGCCCACCGAGGCGGAGTGGGAGCGCGCGGCGCGTGGCCCCGATCCGGCGGCCACCTGGCCATGGGGCGAGCTCGAACAGCCGCGCGACTTCAACCACGGTCAGCCGCGCGGCTACGCGATGCGCGAGATCGAGCGCACCCCCGCCCAGGTCCCGGTGCAGTACTTCGGCGATCCCGACGACAGCGATGGCGCCGAGCTGCTCGCGCCGCCCGGCAGCTACGTGTGGGGCGAGAGCCCGAGTGGCACGCGCGACCAGGCCGGCAACGTCGCCGAGTGGACGGCCGACGCGTGGATCAACGACGACCGGATCAAGGGCTATGCGGGGCTGCCCTCGATCAACCCGCGCCGCGACGGCACGTCGACGTCGCCGCGCGTGGTCCGCGGCGGCTCGTGGCGGCAGCCCGCGTTCATCGCGCGCTCGAACCTGCGAGACCCGTTCAACCAGCTCTACGAGCCGGAGCGGCGGTTCTCGCACATCGGGTTCCGCTGCGCCCGATCCGGGCGCTAGGCGGCCAGGTCGGCGCCGGCGTCGGCGTCAGGCGGGCGTCAGGCGTCAGGCGTCAGGCGTCAGGCGCCGCGTCGATGGGCGCGTCCGTCGGGGCGTCCGGTGCGTCGATGATGATCGCCGCATCGAGCGGCACCCCGGTGCCTTGCTTGGAGCAGGACGGCGGGTTGGTGGCCTGATTGCAGGTCAGGTCGTCCTCGCAGTCCTCGTCGACCTGACAGCGGTCTCCGAGGCCCTGCTTGCAGCTCGCGATGCCGCCCACGACGAGCAGCGAGAATCCCAGGGTCGCGATCAGGAGCGTGGCGTATTTCTTCACGACGAGGCCTCCTCGAGCGGTGGAACGTCGGTCCACTCGATCTTGGTCACTTCCAGCTCCC
>JBQCJR010000244.1:0-2482 GCA_051952595.1 Kofleriaceae bacterium | reverse complement strand
TCGCTTGTCGGGCCGCAGCTTCAAGATCTCGGCACGAAGTGCCTTGCCTTCTTCGGAAATCGTCATTCACCGACTTCAGCGCGCGGAGAGCGCGGCGGTGACGACGGGGGACGGCGAGGCATTACGGAAGAGTTTCATGATCCGGGGGAAGAAGAGGAGGTCCGGGAGGTCGGGGAGGTCGAACCGTGTGTCCGGGTGGCGGACAAAGAGATCCCGGAACGACGCACGGAGAGGTCGCGCGCGAATGTCAGAGAGGCGTGATACGGATATCGGCGAAATCAACGAATCGTCGACGGAGAGTGGTCATGCGGCGGGTGCAGCAGGAGCTGGAATTCAAGCGACGTGGTGGCAAGCGGCCAGGTGCGGGGCGTCCCCCGAAGGGCGCGCGATCGAGTCAGTCGCACAAGCGGCGGCCCGAGCACGTCGCGCGCTATCCGGTGCACGTGACGATCCGTGTGGCCGAGGACGTCGCGCGCCTGCGCACGGCCGAGACGTTCGCCGCGTTCCGTGCGGCGACAATCGTGACCGCGCGTCGACCGGACTTCCGCATCATCCACATGAGCATCCAGGGCAACCACGTGCACCTGATCGCCGAGGCCGAGCACAAGCGCGCGCTCGCTCGCGGGATGCAGGGATTCGAGATCTCCGCAGCGAAACACATCAATACCGTCACCGGGCACCGCGGCGCCGTGTTCCCGGACCACTACCACGCTCGCTCGCTGACCTCGCCGCGGGCCGTGCGTCACTGCCTCGCCTACGTCTTGAACAACTGGCGCCGCCATCGCGAAGATCGCGCGCGGCACGCCCGCACCTGGCAGATCGACCCGTTCTCGTCGGCGATCTCGTTCCCGTCCTGGAGAGAGCTCGATGGCGCCTGCTTCGTCGCGCCCGCCACCTACCAGCCCCTCCTCGTGTCGCCCCCTCGCACCTGGCTCCTCTCGACCGGCTGGTCGCGCCACTACCCAGCGATCTCGATCCACGAGACGCCGGGTCCGCCGTCCTAGCCATCCCCGCTCTCCTCTTTCTTCCCCCGCCACCGAAAATCTCCCCGGTAGCAGCAGGCGCTGTGGGCATGTGGTCAACCGGCGGCCTGCGAGGGCCGACGGTTGTCCAAGCGCCTGTCGAGCTGCGAACCACCGCGCACTCTGCTCCCACCTCGGCGCAGGTCACAGGCGCGTCATGTCCACAGCGCTCTGCGACCAGTGCTTCCTCGCTCAAGCCCCATATCGATCATGATGGCGAACCCACGCCATCGCGAACGACAGGTCCGCCTCCTGGCGGCCGAGCTGCGTCAGATCGAGCAAGTTGTACGTGCCGATCATCAGGTCCAGGCCCCGACCATACGTGGAGTAGGTGTGGAACACCCGCTCGCCGTCGCGCAGGAACGCGCTGAACCCAGGAGCCTCGGAGTGAGGGAACGCCGTGGTCTCGTAGTTGTACTCCACCGCCTGGGCGGCGAGGTCCTCGGGCTGGAACGACACGTGGTAGTCGTAGTTGAACGCGCCGCTCGACGACGACAACCAGCGGAACCGCCAGCCCATCCGGCGGCGGAACGCCTCGAGCTTGTCGGCCGGCGCGCGCGAGACGGCGACCAGAGAGGTGTCTCTGGCGGCGAGGTGGGGCAGCGCGCTATCGAAGTGATCCGCGACGTACGAGCAGCTCTTGCAGCCGGCCTCCCACTCGGGGGCGAACATGAAGTGGTAGACGATCAGCTGGCGGCGCCCTTCGAACAGCTCGCCGAGCGTGCGCGTGCCTCCGGGCTCCTCGAACGCGTAGCGCGCGTCGACCTCCACCATCGGCAGGGCGCGGCGCGCGGCGCTCAGCGCGTCGCGCTCGCGGGTGAACGACTTCTCCCGGGCGAGCAGGGCGCGGCGCGCCTCGAGCCACGCCGCGCGCGAGACCACGCGCGGCTCCTCTCCACTCGTACGCTGCATGTCGCGACTCTCGATCAGACTCTGATGCTGACTCTGCATGGGATGTCACTACCGCTTCGGCACGAGGCCGAGGAGTAACATTCGTGACGCGATCGGCGTGCCGGGCCGCGCATACCGAACGCTCCGGCCCGTCCCGGTGCGGATCGCGTCCCCTCTCGCGACCAGCGCCTGCAGCGCGCGCTGCGCGGTGCGCCGCGAGATCCCGGCGTGCTCCGCGAGGCCCTGCGCCGACCACGCCGCGCCGTCGCCGAGCAGCAGCGCGAGCCGGGCCGCGTCATCGTCGGCGAGCGGCAGCAGCACCGCCACCTCGCGGGACGAGTCCAGCGCGTAGCCCTCGCGCGTCGCGACCGGTGCGGCGCCGAGGTCGGCGATCGCCTGGCGCAGTCGCCCGAGCTCGACGCGCAGCCGCGCGCGATGGGACGCGTTGACCCCCCGCGCCTCGAACGCGCGCGCCGCCCGCTCGTCGCGTGGCACCGGCGCCGGCCACGCGCGGGCGAGCGCGAGCAACAGCCCGAACAGCACCGGCCGGCGCGCCAGCGGGATCGTGG
>JBQCJR010000243.1:0-2895 GCA_051952595.1 Kofleriaceae bacterium | reverse complement strand
TCGGCCTTGGGGGTCAGCGCCGCGACCGAGTCGATGACGATCACGTCGAGCGCGTTCGACCGCACCAGCATGTCGGCGATCTCGAGCGCCTGCTCGCCGAAGTCGGGCTGACTGACCAGCAGCTCCTCGGTCTTGACCCCGAGCTTCTTGGCGTACCCGACGTCGAGCGCGTGCTCGGCGTCGATGAACGCGCACACGCCGCCGCGCTTCTGCGCCTCCGCCACGATGTGCAGGGTCAGCGTCGTCTTGCCGCTCGACTCCGGCCCATAGATCTCGACGATCCGGCCGCGCGGCAGCCCGCCGATGCCGAGCGCGATGTCCAACCCGAGCGAACCCGTCGGAATCACGTGGGTCTCGCGCTCGACCGAGTCCTTGCCGAGCCGCATGATCGAGCCCTTGCCGAACTGCTTCTCGATCGCGCCGAGCGCGAGGTCGATGGCCTTGTCACGGGCCTGGTTGCCGGCGGCGTTCGCCGCGCTTGCTGGAGTCTCCTTGCTGGCCATGTCTCGCTCCTCTGGATCGCTCGATGAGTCGCTCAGTGATCGGGGTTGGGCCCCTGCCCTCGTGGCCACCCGTCATCGGTGTCCGGGCTGGCGTCGTGTGCCCCCAGCTCTACCGGCGACGTCTGACGTTCGGAGCGCGAAATCGCGGCTCGCGCGGCCTTCTCGAGCGAAATTTTTTCGAGCTCTCGATAGACCGAACCTGTCGATTTCGTTTCGCTTTCGAACAGGGTGATCGCCTCGACCCGGGTGTCACCGAACATTTGTTCAGCAAGGGGTAACACGACCTCTCGGACCGCGCGAGTTTCGCGCAGCCGGCCCAGCGTGACGTGGGGGTGGAACGCGCGGCCCTCGGCCGGGAACCCGAGCGATACCATGGCCGACTCGATCCGCGCCGCGAGCGAGCGCAGCCCGCCCGGCTCCTCGACCCCCGCCCACAGCACGTTCGCCTTGTCGAGCGACGAGAACGCGCCGAGCCGGGTGGTCCTGAACGCGAACCGCGCGCTGCCGGCGGCCGCGGCGTCGAGCGCGTCGCGCACCGCCCCGATCGCCTCGACCCGCGTCCACCCGAGGAACTTGAGGGTCACGTGGTAGTCGAGCGGCGCGATCCACCGGATGTCGATCCCGGCGTCGCGGGCCCGCCGGGCGAGCGTCTCGGCGGCCCCGCCGAGCGTGTTGGCGGTCGCGACCGAGATCCGCGCCCCGATGAACAGCCGCTTGCCCTCGGGGCGAGGCGGCCGGTCGCGCGGCGCTTCACGGGAGTCGCTGGCTCGGTCGTTCGGGCGGTCATTCGGGCGCTCTGTCACGATCGGAGTTCCTTCGGGTTCGAGGGGGCATCGAGGATGCGGCGGGCGCGCTCGGCCTCCGCGGGGTCGCTGGCCGGCACCGCGGCGTCGAGCAGCGCGAGCGCCCACCACGCCGAGAGCAGGCGGATCTGATCGCGCGCGCCGGGCCACGCCAGCTTGCGGGTCGCGACGCCGTCCGGCCGCGCGAGCGCGAGCCACACCGTGCCGACCGGCTTGTCCGGCGTGCCGCCGTCCGGGCCGGCGATCCCGGACACCGCGACCGCGAGCTGGGTGCCGAACCGCTCGCGGGCGCCGCGCGCCATCTCGACGGCGGTCTGCTCGCTGACCGCGCCATGCGCCGCGAGGGTGTCCGGCCGGACGCCGAGCTGCCGGACCTTCTCGTCGTTCGAGTAGACGATCGCGCCCCCGGCGTACGCCTTCGAGCTGCCCGGCCGGCGGGTCAACAGCTCGCCGATCATGCCGCCGGTGCACGACTCGGCGGTCGCGACGGTGGCGCCGGCGGCGATCAGCCGGCGGACCGTGCGGTCGACCAGGTCCTCGTCGCCGGTGGCGTAGAGGTGCGGGGCGAGCCGGGCGCGCAGCTCGCCATCGAGCGCGGCGAGCCGGGCGTCGGCCGCGGCGGCGTCGCGATCCCGGACCACCAGCTTGATCAGCACCTCGGGGAACTTCACCTGGTAGTGGATCGACGCGCCGGGCACGCCGTCGACCAGGCCCCGGCACGCCTGCGAGAGCTGCGACTCGCCGCGTCCGAACACCCGGTAGATCCGGCGGGCGATCCGCTCGACGGCGCCGTGGCGCTCGCGCAGCTCGGCGAGCCGCGCCGCGAGCCCGTGCTCGAAGATGCCGTGGATCTCGCGCGGGAACCCGGGCAGGCAGATCACCGGCACGCCGCGGAGCGGCAGCTCGAAGCTCGGCGCGAGGCCGAGCGGGTTGCCGTGGACGCGCGCCCCGGCCGGGACCCGCACCTGGCGCAGCTGGATCGGCGTGACCTCGATCCGCCCCGCGAACCGCTGCTCGAGGTGGCGGCGCGACGGCTCGTCGATCACCGGATCGCCCCCCGCGAGCTGCGCCGCCACGTCGACGGTCAGGTCGTCCTCGGTCGGCCCGAGCCCGCCCGAGCACACCACGAGATCGGCCCGCCCGACCGCCAGGGTCAGCGCCGCGGCGAGATCGGCCGCGTCATCGTTGCAGCTGCTCATCCACCGCGTCGTGATGTCGAGGTCCCACAGCCGCGCCGCCAGGTACGACGAGTTCGTATCGACGATCTCGCCGCGGCACAGCTCATCCCCGATCGTCAAGATCTCGGCGCGCATGCGCGGCATTCTACTCGGTCGTGGCGACGCGGCACCGGCCCGCACGCGAACGAAGTGCCCGCGCGGTTGACGCGCTGTCCGCGCGTTGCCTATGATTTCGTGCGACTCGACGGCGCCTGCGCGCCACTAGTACAGCCCACAATGAAGATCCGCTACGCAGCGAAGACCGACGTGGGCATGAAGCGGACCCACAACGAAGACTACTTCTCGTTGATCGAAGACGAGCAGTTGTTCCTCGTTGCCGACGGGATGGGCGGTCACGCCTCCGGCGAGGTC
>JBQCJR010000242.1:0-10734 GCA_051952595.1 Kofleriaceae bacterium | reverse complement strand
GGCCGCGTATCTCACCGCCGCGCTCGAGGCCGCCGAGCGGAACGAGGCGCTGATGCCCTGGGATTTCGCCGCCCGTTAGCATGTATCCCGGTCGACCGGGGACGGGGCACGGCGAGGCATTACACTCTTCCCGGTGGCGGCGGGCCCTGTGGGCATGTGGACAACCGTTCGGCCTGCCAGGGCCGACGGTTGTCCAAGCGCCCTGGGAGCTGCGAACCACCGCGCACTCTGGGCCACATCGGCGCAGGTCACAGGCGCGTCATGTCCACAGGGCTCTGCGCCCTCCCTCAACTCGGCTGCGCGTGATGCTCCTTCTCCCGAACGGAGCGGAGCCGCCCGAGCGCGGCCTTGTGATAGCTCAGCTTCTGGCCGCCGATCGCGAACGACAGCAGCAGGCCGCCTTCGGAGAACAGGAACGTCCGCGTGCCGTCGCCGAAGCCCTTCGCGGCCTCGGCGCCAGCCTTGACGAGCGCCACCGATGCGTTGGCGGCGAAGGCGAGCTTGCCGGCCTTGAAGCGCTTGATCTCGTCGGCGGAGTGGAACAGCACGATCTGATGGAACGTCTCGCCGCCGAGCTGCACGCCGATCGTGAGCTGCACGATCGACGCATATCCGATGACCCGGCCCTGCTCGACGAACTCTCCGACGCCGTACGCGCCGCCGAGCACGGCGGAGGCGCGGCCGATCGAAGGCACGATGGCGTACCCGTAGGCCTCGTCGATCGCCTTGGCGACGTGGGCGTGCTGCTCCTTCAAGCGCTGGAGCGCGGCGAGCACATCATCGTGGATGATGGGCCCGAGCTCCGCTTCGCGCCGGAGCGCCTTGATCGGCCGGGTGATCGCCTTCTTCAACCGGGCGAGTGGCCCCACGGCCCTGGTCGGGTGCAGCAGGGTCTTCGTCAACCTGGTGACTCCTTGACGCGCTTGCATGGTTCGCCTCAGGGGTGATGGGTTCGATAGCGATGGGCGAGGCGCGACGGGACGCCGAGGATCCGGGACGCCACCGCGCGCGTGCGCCTGCCGATGCGGCGGCTCGGCTTCGGCTCGGCTTCTTCCTCGGGCTCCGCTTCGGCGGCGGCCTCGTGGGACTTCGCGGTCTCGCGCGCCTCCGCCTCGGCAGCGCGCGCGGCCTCCTCGCTCGGCGGCGCGCCGGCGCCCTCGGCACCCTCGGCGCCCTCGGCACCCTCGGCCCCTTGCGCCTCGGCGCCCTGCGCCTCGGCGCCCTCGGCACCCTGCGCCTCGGCGGGGAGCTCGATCCGTGGCTCGCGCTGGTCGCGCGCGCGCTTCTCGTCCTCGGCGGTGACCGCGAGCGCCTTCGCCTGGGGCGTGTCGAAGCTGAACTTCTGCGCGCCGAGCGAGATCTCGAGCATCATCCCACCGCGCCCGAACGCCTTCGAGACCACGTCCTTCTCGAAGTCGATCGTCCCGGCGGCCGCGGCGCGCACGATCACGGCCGATGCGTTCGCGGTGAACGCGTAGCGGCCGCGCTTGAATCGATCGAGCGCCTCGCGCGAGTTGAACACGACCAGCTCGTCGAAAGTCTCGCCTCCGACCTGCACTCCGAGCGTGACCTGCCCCATGGTCGCGAAGCCGACCGGCTCGCCATGCTCGTACAGCTGACCCCGGCCGTACGTCCCACCCAGCACGAGGCTGGCGCGTCCCACCGAAGGGAACACCGCGTAGCCGTGGGCCTTGTCCAGCCGCTTGCGAATCTCGGGGTTCTTCCTCGAGATCCGGTGCAGGGCTGCGGTCACTTCCTTCTCGATTGCATCAAGCGCCATACGCGCGACTCCTTGCTCGATCGAGGGGCAAGGATCGAGCCCGCGCGTCACGCCGCGACGCACCACGCCCCGGCGCGCCTCGTGGCGTGCGCTCCCTGCCCGGGGGTGCGTGCACGCGCGGGCGCACGTCGCGTCTCGCCGCACCTGGCCACAACCGCACAGTGGTCGCGCCACCACCTCGCGACGCGGTCCGCCTCGGAGCGCGCCCGAGCGGCGTCGGCTCACCAGCCCCAGCGCGAGCGGCCCGCCGGTGCGCGCGGCTCCACGTCGGTGAACTCGAACGGCGGCAGTGGCCCGACGTACTCGATCGCGTAGGCCGCGCCGAGTGCGTCGCGCAGCTGCTGCACCGCCGCGTCGAACGCCGGTAGGCGATCCGCCGAGACCAGGTAGGCGTGTCGCAGCTCGGTGACCGCCTCGGTCCCGAGCACCTTGTGCGCCACGGCCAGCCCCTCGAGGCGCGCCAACAGCTCTTCGCTCAGCGCGTCGCGGAGCTCCGATAGCTGCCCGCTGACCGCCTCCCCCACCTCCACCTGGCCGTCAAACCCACCCGCGCTCGCGCGCGTGCGCCAGGCGCGGAGCAGCCCGGGCGTAACCGAGAGCAGCTCGCGCGCGTGGCCGCCCAGATCCGCCTCGAGGTGGAGCCACACCTCGACCAGCCCGTCGAGCGCCTCGAGCCGCCCCGCCAGCTCGCCCGGGTCGGCGTCGAGCAGCTCGCGGCACACCGCGCCGTCGTCGGGCGCCAGGGTGCCGAACCGGACCGGCAGCACCGGGCCGCCCGCCATCAGCGCGACGAGCGCGTCGAAGTAGCTCACGATATCGTCGTCTCCCAGCGCCGCGTCGTCGGGAAGATCGCGCACGACCGCCGCGATCGGCCCGGACCGCACGAGCCGCGGCGCGCCAGGCGGCTCGGGGTGAGCGGCGCGCACGATCCCGTAGATCAGCAGCTCCAACTCAGCCCTCGCCGCGGTTCCCGCCGCGGCCACGCACGCTCTTGTACAGATCGGTGGCCGCGTGCTTGACGCCCGTCAGCGCCCCGCGCGTCTTCGCCTCCGCGCCGCCCTCCTTCAGCTCCTCGAGCACCTTCGGGAGCGCGCGCGGCTGCCCCTCCGGGTACAGATCGAGCCGGTTCACCGCCTCGGCGAACCGCAGGTAGGTATCGACGCTCGCGATCACGATCCGCGCGTCGATCGTGAGCAGCTCGATGCCCACGAGCGAGACGCGCACGAACGCGTCGATCACCATGCCCTTGTCGAGGATCTCGACCAGGCTGCTCGGGCGCGGCCCACGGGCGCCGGTTGTCAACATGCTGACCTCGTTTCGGTGGCGGGTTCGATCGAGAGGACTTCGAGAGCCCGTGCGCCGCCGGCGGCGTCCTCCTGCACGAACATCTCCCGGAGCTCGGCGAGCCGCTGCTCCAGCCCGAGCAGCGCCAGTCCCAGCCGCTCGATCTGCTCGGGTCCGAGCGAGCCGTCGTCGACGCGGCGCAGCGCCTCGCGCTCCAGCAGCTGGCGGACCAGATCCAGGACCGCCACCACCAGCCGGCCGAGCCCCTGCCCCACGTCGTCCGCGTCGAGCTCGAGCCGCGTGGTCACAGCCGCGCCCTCGACAGGCTCGACGAGCGCTCGATCGGCGCGAGCAGCAGCCGCAGATCCAGCCGGATCAGATCGATGCCCGCGAGCGCGATGATGACGTCGCCGCTGACCAGCGCGCCGCCGTCGATCACCCGGTCGAGCAGATCGATCAGGCTGGTCGTGCCGGCGTGCCGCTCTCGTGGCTTCGCGCTACCCATCGCCGGCCTCCCTCGCCGCCCCCGCGAACGAGTACGGCGGCCACGGCCCGGTGAGCTGCAGGAACAGCCCCTGCTCGAGCAGCCGATCGCCGCACCGGTCCACCGCGTCGACGAACGCCGGCTCCGCGTCGCGGCGCACCAGGTAACTCTCGTCGAGCACGATCTCGTCGCTGCGCTGGCGGCCCGCGACCGCGTCGACCGACCGCATCCGCAGCTCGGCGGCCACATCGGAGCTCGCGTAGTGCCGAGCGCGCCGGCGCTGGTTGGCCGCCGCCACCTCCTGGCGACGACGCGCGAGGAACGCCGTGCCGGTGATCGGGCCCGGATCGGCGGGCGCGGCCGACGCGCCCTCCACGCCGCCATCGTCGCGCACCGTGACGCCCCACTCCTGGCACTCCGCGACGTGGCGCAGCCCCGCGTGCAGCGCATCGGCGCGCTCGCTCAGGTAGCGCCGCACGTCGTCGCGATCGCGCAGCGCCGTGCCCAGCCGGAACGGCAGCACCCCGCGCGTGGTCGCCATCGCCGCCCGCACGACCACATCGTGGCGGCGCGCCAGCTCGCCGAGCGCAGCGGCGTCCGCGGATTCGGCGGTCACGGCCGCCAGCGCCTCGACGAGCGCGTCTCCCACCGCCACGCCGAGCTGCGCGTGCCAGACGACCTCCACCGGCTCGTCCGAGACCCCGCGGATCCCGTCGAGCCGCGCCCCCGACGGCACGACGGCGTAGAGGTACAGCGCGCGCGCGGTCACTCGGGATCTCCCTGGTCCGGCGGTGGCCCCGGCGCGGCCTCCTTCAGCTGCTGCTCGAGCGCCGCCAGCCGGCTCCGGAGCTGCTGGTTCTGGAGCTCCAGCTCGCGATCGCGCGCCCGCGAGTTGAGGAACGGATCGTGGGTCCACCAGTCGAGCCCCATCTCCTTGGCCGTATCGACCGAGGCGATGATCAACCGCAGCTTCAGCGTCAGCAGCTCGATATCGAGCACGTTGACGACGATGTCGCCCGCGATGACGACGCCGCGGTCGAGCACGCGCTCGAGCACGTCGGCCAGCGAATCGGGGCGCGGCGCGGTGGTGTAGCGCGAGACAGCTCGGGAGGTCGGCGGCGGCGAGGGATGCATCGGTCAGTCCGTGGTCAACCGGGTGAAGCGGCGCAGCCGCTCGAACGAGAGCAGCGCGCCATTGCGATCGATATCCACGCGATAGCTGGCCAGCACGCTCATGGTGGTCGGGATCCGCTCGACCTCGACGACATCGACGAGCAACGACCAGCCGCTGCCCTCCGGTCTGGCGCCGCTGATCCTCTCGGGGATCAACCCGATCAACTCGGAGAACTGCTTCAGCGCGTGCTCCGCGATCCGCATCAGACCGGGCGCTTCGATCGCGCGCTGCTCGTCGCGGTCGGATGCCATGGCCGCTTGGTAGCACGGAGTGCAAACGCGTCAGTCTGATGAATCTTGCTTACGCGAATCAGCCACTCGCAATCACGCAATCACGCAATCACAGCCAGCGAGCTCGGGCGGCGCGTCCTTGGCGTTCGCTCTCGCCTGCCGTATCGTGGCGACCGTGGTTCATCGCTTCCAGCGGGTGCTCGACTACATCGACGCTCACCTCGACGACGAGCTCACCCTCGAGGTCCTGAGCGCCGTCGCGGGGCTGTCGCGGTACCACTTCCACCGCCAGTTCTCGCAGCAGCTCGGCATCGGCGTGCACAAGTACGTCCAGCTGGTCCGGTTCCGCCGCGCGTCGTACGAGCTCGCGTTCCGCGAGCATCCCATCCTCGACATCGCGCTGGGCAGCGGCTACGAGAGCCACGAGGCGTTCTCGCGCGCGTTCAAGAAGGCGGTCGGTCAGGCGCCGTCGAGCTTCCGGAGCCAGCCGGCGTGGGCGCCGTGGTTCGCCGCGCAGGAGCGGCTGCGCGAGGTCCGCGCGCGCGCGCCCCGCGACCTCCGACTCGATGACGTGCGCATCGAGAGCTTCCCCGCCACGCGCGTCGCGGCGCTCGAGCACCGCGGCGACGCGGCGCTCCTCGGAGCCTCGCTGCAGCGGTTCATCGCGTGGCGCCGGCTCGCCCGGCTCCCGCCGCGCACCAGCGCGACGTTCAACCTGGTCTACGACGCCCCCGCCGACGTGCCGCCCGCCGCGTTTCGCTTCGATGTCTGCGCCGCCACCGGTCGCGCCGTCGAGCCGAACCCGTTCGGCGTGGTCGAGCGGGTCATCCCCGGAGGGCGCTGCGCGGTGCTCCGTCACGTCGGCCCGGACGACGCGCTGTTCCGGACCGTGGACGCGCTGTACGCGACCTGGCTCCCGTCGAGCGGCGAGGAGCTGCGCGATGCGCCGCTGTTCCTCGAGCGCGTGCGCTTCTTCCCCGACGTGCGGGAGCGCGACGCCGTCACCGAGATCTTCCTGCCGCTTCAGGCGTGCGCCGCCAGGAAGCCCGCGATCTCGGCATAGATCTGATCGAGGAACCGCCGGCGATCGAACCCCGGTGGATCCTGCGACGGCGGGATCGCCGGGCTCTTCATCGCATCGGGCCACGGGCTGAGGAACGCGTAGTGATGCGCGTCCTCGACGAGGCGATAGTCGAGCTTCGCCGGGTCGGGCACGCCATCCGCCACGATCTGCCCCATGTACGCGCCCGGCGCCAGCTCGTCGCCGGTGCTCGCGATCAGGAGGATCGGCGCGTGCACGCCGTCCAGCGCACCGCGCTCGCGGAACCACACCGTCGCCGGTGCGAGCAGCACGAGCGAGGCCACGCGAGGATCCGCCACGACCTCGACGCGCGTCGCGCGGCCGTCCGCGCTCTGACGAGGCAGCGAGGTCGGCACGCCGCCCGCCAGGGCGAGCGCGGTGTAGCCGCCCATCGAGTGTCCGATGATCGCGTACGAGCGCGGCGCGAGGTGGGCCGCGAGCGGGCTGTGGTCGAACAGCCAATCGACGACCACGCGCACGTCGCGCGGCCGCGAGGCCAGCAGCTCGACGGAATCGGCGAGGCTGCGATCGCCCCTGTGGTCGAACGGATGCTCCGGCACCGCGACGATGAACCCACGCGCCGCGAGGTGGCGCGCCAGCTCGCGGTGGGTGAGCGGCGACCCGCCCGAGCCGTGCGAGATGATCGCGAGGGGATACCTGCCCTCGCGCGGCGGCGCATCCCGCGCGACGCCGAGCTCGAACGGCCCGAGCGCCACGACCTGCTCGGGCGCGGCGGTCGGATACATCACCAGCATCGAAATTCCGAGTCCCCGCTCCTGGTCGGGGACGTGCATCCACTGACAACCAACGGACATCCTCATGCAGCCTCTCAGACGTTTCGTTCGAGCCTACGGGGCTGGTTCGATCGCTGCTTGACCGAAGTTGCTGTCGCTCGAGGCGCTGCGAGACTCGCGCAAGCGATCCGGCATCGAACGTGCTCGTTCGGGCCACATGACGTCCGCGCGCCCGTCGCAGTTCCTGCGCCGTACCCTGGTCGAACGGGCCACCGCGCGCTACGCGTTCGCGATCCTCCTGGTCGCCGCGGCGATCGAGGGCCGCGCGGTCCTCCAGCCGGTGACCGGGCCCCGGAGCCCGTTCCTCCTGCTGTTCGGAGCGGTTCTGGTGACCAGCCAGCTCGCGGGGATCCGCGCCGGGATCTTCGCGACGGCGCTCGGCGTGATCCTCGGCGCCTACAACGCGGTCATGGAGGCCGGCTTCGCGTGGTCGCAGGCCGTGTGGCAGGCGCTGCTGTTCGCGGCCGTGTGTGCGCTCGCGATCTACATCGCCTCCGAGGTCTCCAAGCTCGCGGCGCGAGCCCAGGACCTCCTCGAGAGCGCGCCGGACGCGTTCTTCCTCACCGATCGCGCGGGCCGCTGCGCGGAGGTCAACCGCGCCGCCTACCGGATGCTCGGCTACGAGTCCGACGAGCTGATCGGCACGCCGCTCGCCGAGCTGGTCGCGCCGGAGGACGCGCCGCGATTCGAGGCCGACCAGGCGCGGCTCCGCGCACCCGAGCGATCGCTCACCTCCGAGTACCGCCTGCGGCGCAAGGACGGAACCTCGCTGATCGCCGAGGTGAGCGCGAACCGGGTCGCCGGAGGTCGCTACCAGGCGTTCGCCCGCGACATCACGGAGCGCAAGCGGAGCGAGGACGAGCGCCAGGTATTCGTGTGGCTGCTCGACAGCGCGTCCGACTTCATCGGCATCGCGGATCCCGACGGCAAGCCGACGTACATCAACCCCGCCGGCCGCCGCATGATCGGCGTGTCCCCCGAGCTCGACGTCGGGGGCACCGAGTTCCCGCAGTACTACCCGCCAGACGAGCGCGGCTTCGCCCGCGACGTGATCATGAGCTCACTGTTCGAGCGCGGCCACTGGGCCGGCGAGACCTACTTTCGTCGCTGGGACACCGACCGGCGGATCCCGGTCTCGACCGAGAACTTCATTGTCCGCGACACCAGCGGCACTCGCCGGCTCGGCTTCGCCACGATCGCGCGCGATATCTCGAAGGCGCGGCAGATCGCCGAGGAGCGCGAGCTGCTGCTCGAGCGCGAGCGCGCGGCGCGCCACGAAAGCGAGGCCGCCTACGCGCGGCTGCGCGAGTCCGAGGAGCGGTTTCGGCTCACCATCGAGGATGCTCCGATCGGCATGGCGCTGGTCTGCCCCGACGGCCAGTTCGTCCGGGTCAACCACGCGCTGTGCCGGCTCGTCGGGTACACCGCCGCCGAGCTCGAGCAGATGCGGTTCCAGGACATCACCCATCCCGACGACCTCGAGACCGATGTCACCCAGACGCACCGGCTCGCGCGCGGCGAGATCCCGCACTACCAGCTCGAGAAGCGCTACGTCCGCCGCGACGGCGGGGTGGTGACCGTGCTGCTCAGCGTCTCGGTCCTGCGCGGCCCCGACGGCGAGGCCGCGTACTTCATCGCACAGATCGAGGACATCACCGAGCGCAAGCGCGGCGAGCAGGCGCTGCGGCGGTCCGAGGCGTGGTTCTCGGGGATCATCTCGATCTCCGCCGACGCGATCATCGCGATCGATGGCGACCAGCGGATCATCCTGTTCAACGACGGCGCGGAGCGGATCTTCGGCTACCAGCGCGCGGAGTTGCTCGGCGGCCCGCTGGACGTCCTGTTGCCCGAGCGGTTCCGCGACCAGCATCGCCGGGACCTCGCGAAGTTCCAGGCCGGGCCGGACACCTCGCGCCGGATGGGCGACGGCACCTCCGTGATCGCGGGGCTGCGCAAGAGCGGCGAGGAGTTCCCCGCCGAGGCCGCGATCTCGAAGCTACAGGTCGACGGCGCGACGACGATGACGGTCGCGCTGCGCGACGCGACCGCGCAGAAGCAAGTCGAGCGGAAGCAGCGGTTCCTCGCCGAGGCAGGCACCGTGCTGAGCTCGTCGCTCGACTACGAGCAGACCCTGACCGCCGTGGGCGAGCTCGCCGTGCGCGAGCTCGCGGACTGCTGCATCATCGAGCTCGCCCAGGGCGACCGGCGCGTGCGCCGACGAGCCGTGTGCGCGGATCCGCGGCAGCGCGCGCTCGTCGAGCCACTCGAGCAGCTCGGCTCCGACGCCGATCGCTCGCGCCTGGCGCGCGTGGTGTGGAGCACCCGGCAGCCGCTCGTGATCGAGCGCGTGGGGGCCGCTGACCTCGAGGCGTTCGCGCCGAGCCCCGAGCAGCTCCGGATCCTGGGCGCGCTCGCGCCGCGCTCGCTGATGGCGGTGCCGCTGTCGATCCGCGGCCAGCTGCTCGGCGTGCTCGTGTTCGTCCTGTCGGCGGGCCAGCCCCGGAGCTACACCACGAGAGATCTGCCGTTCGCCACGGCGCTCGCCGATCGCGCCGCGCTCGCGATCGAGAACGGGCGGCTCTATCAGGCCTCGGTGCAGGCCTCGGAGCTGCGCGACCAGGTGCTCGGTGTGGTCGCCCACGACCTGCGGAACCCGCTCGCCCTGATCCAGCTCCAGGCCAGCGCGCTCGAGGCGCTCCCCGGCCAGCCCGAGCGCCGCAACCCCAAGCCGCGGCTGGCGATCCTGCGCGCCGCCGACCGGATGAGCCACATCATCCAGGATCTGCTCGACATCACCAGCATCGAGGCCGGGCAGCTGCATCTCCAGCGCGAGCCGCTGCCCGCGACCAGGCTGCTCGTCGATGCGGTGGAGGCCGAGCGGTCGATGGCGGCCGCGGCGTCGCTCGAGCTCCGGCTCGACCTCGAGCCCGAGCTGCCCGAGGTGTGGGGCGATCCGAACCGCCTCTACCAGGTGCTCGAGAACGTGATCGGCAACGCGATCAAGTTCACGCCCGCCGGCGGCCGGATCATCATCGGCGCGGCCGCGCGCGCGAACGACGTGATGTTCTGGGTGACCGATACCGGACCCGGCATCGATCCGGAGGGCCTGCGCCACGTGTTCGATCGGTTCTGGCAGGCCAAGAAGGGCACCGGCCACGGCGCCGGGCTCGGTTTGCCGATCAGCCGCGGCATCGTCGAGGCACACGGCGGGCGGATCTGGGTCCACAGCACGCCGGGCCGCGGCACCACGTTCTTCTTCACCGTGCCGCGCGGACCCGCGGCGCACCCGGCACAGGCCGAGCACCAGGCCCCGCAGCCCGGGTGAGCGCCGCTGCTAGTGCGCGAGCTGGCTCGCGTCGGCGCCGCGCTCCGGACCACGCGGCTCGCCGAACCACAGCCGCCCGTCGCGCAGCGTCGTGTCGCGCAGCGTGATCGCGAGCGCCTCGGCGAGCGTGTCGACCGGCTCGACCACCAGCTGCACGCGCACGTCGGCCGGCTGGTCACCGAGATCCGGCTGGTGGGCGCGCGGCATCACCAACCGCGTGATGCCCGCGCCCACCGCGCCGAGGATCTTCTCCTTGAGCCCGCCGATCGGTAGCACGCGGCCCGACAGGGTGATCTCGCCGGTCATCGCCACGTCGTGGCGCGCCGGCCGGCCGGACAGCGCCGAGACCAGCGCGGGCGCCATCGCGATCCCTGCCGACGGGCCGTCCTTGGGGATCGCGCCGGCCGGCACGTGGACGTGCACGTCGCGCTCGAACACCCGATCGTCGATCGACAGCCGGTTGGCGTGCGCCCGCGCGTACGTCCACGCCGCGCGCGCGGACTCCTTCATCACGTCGCCGAGCTGGCCGGTGAGGATCAGGTCGCCCTTGCCGCGCATCGGCGCCGCCTCGACGAACATGAT
>JBQCJR010000241.1:0-2095 GCA_051952595.1 Kofleriaceae bacterium | reverse complement strand
TTCTCGCGCTGGTGATCGTCTTCGGGATCTACGCCATCATCGATGGCGCGCTCGCGCTGACGATGGCCGCGCGAGGCACGGGAGAATCGCAGGGCTCGATCATCGCGCGCGGGATCATCTCGATCCTGGCCGGCGTCCTGACGCTGGGCTGGCCGGGGATCTCGGCGCTCGCGCTGCTGCTGGTGATCGCCTCGTGGGCGGTCGTGGCGGGCATCCTGGAGATCGCGATGGCGATCAAGCACCGCAAGCAGCTCCGCCGCGAGTGGCTGCTGGTGGTCGAGGGCGTGGTCTCGATCGCGTTTGGTGTCCTGCTGTTCATCGCGCCGATGGCCGGCGCGATCGCGCTCGGCATCTGGGTCGGCGTCTACGCCCTGATCTTCGGCGTCCTGCTGATCGCCGCCGCGCTCCGCGTGCGCAAGCGCGAGACGCAGTTCACGCCGCCGCACGGCGCGTTCGCCGCGGCGTGACCGAGCCGAACGGACCGGGGCCGCGCCGTCTCCAGGGCGGCGCCGGCCGGGCTCACGGCGCGGTGTACGAAGCGACCACGATCTGATCCTCCACCGCGGTCACACCGGGCGAGGTCCACGCGACGCGCTCGGCCTCCTGGCGCTCGGCCCACGCGCGCACCTGCCCCTTCAGGATCACCTTGCTGCCCTGGACCTCGACGTCGATGTTCTTCGCGTCCGCCTCGGCGTTCCGGATGAGGGCCTTCTCGATCTCCTTCTTCAGCTCCTGCGGCGTCGGACGAGCTCGCACGAGGACCAGGTTGGTCACGCCCTTGACGCCCCATAGGTGGCGCACCGCGCGCTCGGAGTCCTCCTTCTGGAAGTTCCACTCGGCGCTGCCCTTGAGCGTCACCCAGCCGTTCGACACCGTGACCTGGATGTCCTCGGCCTTGAGCACCGCGTTCGACTCGAGCGCGCCGACCGCCGTGCGGGCGATCTCGGCGTCGGTCCGCTCCGACGAGACCGGCAGGCGCACCTCGATCTCGTTCGCGACCGCCTTCACGCCGCGGACGCGGTGGGCCGCCTCCTCCGCCGCCCAGCGCTTGACGTACGAATCGACCCAGCCGGTCAGCGTCACGACGCGGTCGGTGACCGACACGCCGATCTCGTTCGGCGATACCCGCGGATCCCACTTCAGCTCGGCCAGCACGTCCTGCTGGATCTCCTCGGCTGTTCGCACCACATCCTCGACTGCCATGACATCCTCTCTTTCTCTCGTGGAGTGATGTGTGGCAGCCGTGCACGCTCGATGCCGGCGCTCCGGACCACACGCGTCGTGGCGGGTTCACCGCGCACGCGCGCCGGGACCCAGCGTGCCCCTACCGCACGGGCTCAGCACACGGCGCGCTCGAGATCTCCGAGTGCTTCCGCGCAGTACACCGCCATCCGCTGGAGGTGAGGCAGCGTATCGCGGCATCCGGTGAACCCGAAGCACAGGCTGCCTGCGTAGCTGTTGCAGGTGATGTTCAGCGCCTGGCCGTGGACCGGGATCGACATCGGGTACGACGCCTCGAGGCGCGCGCCGCGGAAGTACAGCGGCTCCTCGGGCCCCGGCACGTTCGAGATCACGACGTTGAACGTCGGCCGCAGCCGGCCGGCCGAGGGCGGCGTCATCTGGAACATCGACGGCGCGATGAGCAGCGCGCTGTACTGGAGGATCGCGGCCTTCGACATGCCCTGGAGCTGCTGCTTGGCGGTCGACGTCGAATGGATGATCGCGGCGAGCCGCTCGGCGGGATCCTCGATGTCGGTCGCGAGCGAGGCCAGGATCGCCCCGAGGGCGTTGCCGCCGCCGGCGTCGTCCTTGCCGCGGGCGCTCACCGGCACCATCGCGATCAGCGGCTCGGCGGGGAGCGCGTCGCGCTCGGCGAGGTAGCGGCGCAGGCTCGCCGAGCACAGCGCGAGCACCACGTCGTTGAGGGTGCCGCAGGCGGCGCGGGCGATCGCCTTGGCGCGCGCGAGCTCGAGCCGCGCGGTGGCGAACCGGCGGTTGCGGCTGATCCGCGCATTCAGTACGGACCGCGGCGCCTGGCGTGGGGACACCAGCTCGTTGTCGTGGTGCGCGACCCTGGCGAGTGCGCGGAACACCG
>JBQCJR010000240.1:0-3641 GCA_051952595.1 Kofleriaceae bacterium | reverse complement strand
GACAAGTCGAAGATCAGCAAGCGCAAGCACCCGGTCTCGATCAACTACTACCGCGACGCCGGCATCCTCCCGAAAGCGCTGCTCAACTTCCTCGGCCAGATGGGGTGGTCGTTCGGCGGCGACCGCGAGAAGTTCACGCTCGAGGAGATGGTCTCGGTGTTCTCGTGGGATCGCGTGTCGCTCGGCGGCCCGACGTTCAACATCGAGAAGCTGACCGACCTCAACCAGAAGTACATCCAGGAGCTCGATATCGACCAGCTGGTCGATGCCGTGATCGCGTGGAAGCTCAACCCCGACTACCTGGCCCGGCTGCTCCCGCTCGCCAAGAACCGGATCAAGAAGCTCTCGGACCTGGTCCCGTTGACCGAGTTCTTCTTCAGCGCCGAGCTCGACTACCGGCTGGTGCTGCCCGAGATGGTGGCCTCGGTCCCCGGCGTCGCGCAGAAGGAGATCGCGAAGGGCCTGCTCGATTTCGTCGAGCGGTTCGAGGCGCGCGAGGGCTGGGACGCCGCGATGCTCGACGAGGTGATGAAGGCGTGGGTCGCCGGGCTCGGCTGGTCCACCAAGCACGCGTATTCGCTGCTCCGGCTCGCGATCACCGCGCGCCCGGCCTCGCCGCAGCTGACCGACACCCTGGTGGTGCTGGGCAAGGAGATCACGCGCCGGCGGCTCCGCCAGGCCGCCGAGCTCATCGCCAAGGCCAAGTAGGGCGATGGCGGTGGTACGGACGATCGTCTGGCTGCTGATCAAGCTGGCCGCGGCAGGGGCGGCGGCGTTCGCCGTTCAGGGCGCCGGCTGGAGCCCCACCGCGCGGATCGCCACCCAGGTGGCGATCGGGGTCGTCGGGCTGGTCGCGGTCCTGCTGGATCGGCGGGTCCGCGGCTGGCTCAAGTTCATCAGCATCGACCAGTGGCGCGCGATCGACGCCGAGACCCCGCGCGAGCCGGGCGACGCCGGCAACTCCAGCCTCGCGGTGCTGGTCGTGCTGGTCACCTGCTGCGTCGTGCTGACGCTCCAGGAGTACGTCGGCGGCTCGGATCGCTACGCCCGCTACTTCCCCTACGACGGCAGCAAGTACTGGGAGCTGAAGGGCTTCGTGTGGTGGTCGGGGTGGCGCGTGCTCGGCTACGTGATCCTCCCGATGGTCGCGATCGCGTGCCTGCCCGGGCACCGGCTGCGCGACTACCACATCTCGCTGCGCGGCTTCGGCCGCCACCTGTGGATCTACGCCGCGATGTTCGCGGCGATCTTCCCGGCGGTGATCGCGGCCTCCGAGACCAGCTCGTTCCGCCACACCTACCCGTTCTACCGGATGGCGAACCGGTCGTCGTTCGATCTGTGGACGTGGGAGGCGCTGTACGCGGTGCAGTTCATCTCGCTCGAGTTCTTCTTCCGCGGGTTCCTGCTCCAGGGTCTGCGCCGCGCGCTCGGCGCGAACGCGCTGTTCGTGATGATCGTGCCGTACTGCATGATCCACTACGGCAAGCCGATGTCCGAGACCTTCGGTGCGATCGGCGCCGGGCTGATCCTCGGCACGCTCGCGATGCGCACCCGCTCGATCTGGGGCGGCGTGTTGATCCACATCGGCGTCGCGACCACGATGGACGTGCTGGCGCTGCGCGGCTGTCCGCCGATGGGCAGCGGCAAGCCCTGTCACGAGTAGGTAGCGACAAAAAGGCGACGGGCGTAGTGGGTTGTTCCACTACGCCCGTCAAATGAGCACGACCGTCCGACCGTGAGGCAGTTCTATCCCCTACGCTGTGCGTAGGTGGGCTCCGCGGTAATCCTTCGGGCTTCCCGACGAGCGGGCGTGCACACCCAGAACAGAGGCAGATCCCTGGATAGCAGTTGTAGGAGACAGATTCGCCCCGGGTATCGCATCGAACCGCCGGTGCTCGAATTCGAGAGTAGAGACCGATCGCACACTCGTCAACTCGAAAAACAAAACTGCGCGGATTCTCCGCGCAGCTCTCGTGCGATCCGGATTTCGATCAGCGCTTGGCGTCGCGATCGGGCGATGCCTGACCAGCGCGCCAGTCCGGACCTTCGCCGCCCTGCGTCGCCGTCGAACGAACGCCGCGCGCGAGCAGCGACTCGAGCGTCTCGATCGCGTTGGCGCGATCCTCGACCGGGCCGGCGTGGACGCCGGTGTCCATGCGGATCGCGTCACACGGGCACGCCTCGACGCACAGCCCACACACCACGCAGCGCAGCTCGTCGATCTCGAACACCGCCGGGCGCTTCTCGATCCCGTTGTCGTCCGACTCCGCCGGGATGATCGTGATGCAGTGCGCCGGGCACACCGTCGGGCAGCACATGCACGCGACGCAGCGGACCGCGCCGTCCTCGCGCATCGTGAGCCGGTGAAGCCCGCGGAACCGCTCCGGGTACGTCACCTTCTCTTCGGGGTACTGGACGGTCTCGATCTCGTTCTTCCACTTCTCGTCCACCGGCGCGCCCGGCGCGTTGCGCGCCGAGAGCTTCTTGAGCGGCAGGAAGAAGTTCTTCGCGAAGTGCTTGAGCGTGACGCCGAGGCCCTTGGCGGTCGCGGCGAGGAACGTGGTCTCGTGGGCCTCGGGCCGCGCGACCTGGATCGTGCGGACGCGCGGGTGGCGATCCGAGACCGAGAGGACGATCGGGCCCTCGTGGGCGACGGGCTCGAGGTGATGTGCGCTTGCCATGACTTACGACCCCATGAAGATGAGCTTGATCAACGCGGTGATCATGACGTTCGCCAAGGTGAGCGGCAACAGCAGCTTCCAGCCGAGGCTCATCAGCTGATCCGCGCGGAACCGCGGCAGCGTCCAGCGGATCATCAGCTGGAACCAGCACAGCAGGAACACCTTGGCGCCGAACGCGCCGAACTGGAGCAGCACGACCAGCCAGTGGTCGAGCGCGAGGTGCCAGCCGCCGGTCGAGATGCCGGTGACCTGGTCGATGTAGCCGCCGATCCGGAACCCGTCCGGATCGAGGAACGGCACCTGGTAGCCACCGAGGAACACCGTGGTGATCACCGCGGCGATGAACACCACCTCGATGAACTCGGCGAGGAAGAACAGACCCCAGCGCAGGCCGGAGTACTCGACGAAGTAGCCGATGATCTCCGGCTCGCCCTCGGGCAGGTCGAACGGCGCGCGCTTGGTCTCGGCGATCGCCGCGGTCAGGAACAGCACCAGGGCGACCGGCTGCCACAGCCAGAGCCAGTTGAGCGGGTTGGCCGGCGACATGTCACCGCTCGCGCCGTGCGCGACGATGAACCCGGGCTCGAGGCTGCCGACGACCAGGAACGGCCCGATCAGCGAGAAGCCCATCGCGACCTCGTACGACATCATCTGCGACGAGCCGCGCAGACCGCCGAGCAGCGCCCACTTGTTGTAGCTGGCCCAGCCGGCGAGCGTGCCGCCGTAGTTCGCGAGCGTGAGCACCGCGAAGTAGAAGATCAGGCCGAAGTCGATCTGGAACATCTGCAGCCGGATCGACTCGGAGAACACCTGCGCGCCCGGGTTGGTCGCGAGCAGATGGGGATCGAGCGTCTGGGTGAGCGCGTGCGGGTAGATCGTGGGCCCGAACGGGATGATGCAGAACGCGACGAACACCGGCGCGATCGCGAGGATCGGCGCCAGGGCGAACAGCCCCTTGTG
>JBQCJR010000239.1:0-16579 GCA_051952595.1 Kofleriaceae bacterium | reverse complement strand
GACGTCCTCGGGATCACGTTCCCCGGGATCCCCGGGGTGATCCTCGGCAGCAACGGCAAGCTGGCGTGGGCGGCCACGGTCAGCGAGCACGACGTCAACGACGTCTACCTCGAGTCGATCGCGCCGTGTGGCGGCGGCGACTGCGTGGCGTTTGGTGGCCAGCAGGTGCCGATCCAGACGGTCACCGAGGAGATCCGCATCGGCGTCTTCGGCGATGTCATCGATCGCTTCACCGCGACCTACGAGATCGTGCCGCACCACGGGCCGATCATCCCGGCGGTCGGCCCGGATCACCGGCTGGTCCCGCGCCCACCCGGCAGCGACGCGCTGTCGGTCCGCTACACCGGCCACCAGCCAACGCTCGAGATCCGCGCGCTATGGAAGCTGGTCCACGCGACCAGCGTGCAGCAGGGCTTCGAGGCGCTCGGCGATTTCCGGTTCGGCAGCCAGAACTGGACGATGATCGACCAGGCGCAGGACCTCGGGTGGACCACCCACGCGGTGGTGCCGGTCCGCTCGCCGGCGAGCTATCGCTGGCACGCCGTGGATCGCCCCGACGCCGCGGCGCCGTTCTTCGTGCTCGACGGGACCGGCGCGTTCGAGTGGGAGGGCGAGCTGTCGAACCAGTACATCCCACACGCCCGCATGCCGCTCGGCAACGGCCAGGCGTACCTCGCGACCGCCAACGCCGATCCGGTCGGCGCGACGTTCGACAACGATCCGCTGAACCAGCCGATGATCGATGGCAGGCCGCTCTACGTCGGGGTGTCGTACGCCGCCGGCGTACGCGAGGAGCGGATCACCGAGCTGTTGACCCGCGGCGGCGCGCTCACGCTCGACGACATGGCGGCGATCCAGCACGACACGTTCTCGAACGTCGGCGCGAAGCTGGTGCCACACGTGCTGGCCGCGCTCGACGCGGTGGCCGGCGCGCCGCCCGCGATGCCGGCCGACGTCGCGCCGTACCTCGCCGGGCTGCCGCTCGCGGATCGCCAGCGGCTCGCCGCCGCGCGCGATCTGCTCGCCGGCTGGACGTTCGCCACGCCGGTCGCGCTCGACGCGCCGGATCGCGACTCCGCCGCCACCGCGCTGTTCAACACCTGGATGCACTTCTTCCTCCGCGACACGCTGTCCGACGAGCTGGCGACGATCGATCGCAGCCCGTGGGACCTCGGCAGCAACCAGCTGCTCCGGATCGCGTACGAGATGGTGAAGCCCGACGGCGTGGTCTCGCGCAGCGCGACCACCGGCCAGGCGATGCTGTGCGATCGCGCCGCGGTCACCGGCCCGGACGACAGCTGCACCAAGGCGGTGCTCGAAGCGATGCTCGCCGCGATGCAGCACCTCGGCGGCCCCGACGGGTTCGCGACGAGCGACACCGCGCAGTGGCGGTGGGGCACCAAGCACCGGCTGACCCTCCAGCCGCTGTTCCCCAACCCGTCGCTCGACCTGCCGCGCCCCGGCGAGCTCGCGCTGCCGGGGTTCCCGAAGCCCGGCGACAACTTCAACGTCAACCGCTCCGACCACGGCTGGGCGGACCTCGACTTCTCGCAGTTCGCCGATGGCCCGGCGCAGCGGTTCCTCGCCGAGTCGCGCCCCGGCGAGCCGATCAAGGTGCGCTGGCAGATCCCCGGCGGGGTGATCTACGACAGCCGCAGCCCGCACTACCGCGACCTGCTCGACAAGTACTACCTGCCCCAGCAGCACTTCGACGCGCCGTTCGCGGTGTCCGAGATCGTCGCGCATGGCGAGCACCGATGGGAGTTCCGCTGACCGTGCAGCCCTCCGCGATCCTGTTCGCGCCGTACGGCGCTGGTGGCCCGCTGCGCGGCCTGGTCGATCGCCTCGCGAGCGTCGGCGTGGTCGTCACGATCGTCGACGAGCTCGCGACCGCGATCGAGCTGACCCGCAGCGCCGAGTCGCCGCCCGCGCTGCTGCTCGATCTGTGCGACGCCGGGCCGGGCGAGATCGAGGACGTCCGGGTCGCCACCGAGGCGGTGCGCCGGACGATCGGCGCGCTGCCACACGCCCAGCCGGTCGTGGTCACCGTCGAGGCCGCCGCGCCGCTGATCGTCGCGGTGCTGCGCGCCGGAGCCGGTGACGTGATCGATCTCCAGCTCGAGGGCACCGCGACCGCGCGCGCGGTGGTCCAGCGGATCTGCCAGCGCCAGGCCGAGCGCGCCCGCGAGCTCGACGCGTTCGCCAAGCAGCGCGCGATCATCGAGGACCTGCTCAAGGACCTGATCCGCACCGAGCGCCGCACGATCGACGCCGAGGAGGCGCTCGCCGCCCGGGACCGCAGCTCCGGCGAGCTCTCGACGCTCGAGACCCGCGGACCCGCGGTGCTGCTCGTCGAGCACGAGCGCGCGCTCGCCGACGAGCTCGCGGATCGGCTCGAGGCCGCCGGGGTCGCGACGTTCGCCTACGTGACCGGCGAGGAGGCGGTGCGCGAGGCCACCACGCTCGCCCGGACCACCGGGCTCGACCTCGCCCTGGTGGCCGCCCAGCTCCCCGGCATCGACGGGCTCGAGACGGTCCGCCGGCTCCGCGACGGGATCCCCGGGCTGCCGGCGTTCCTCATGACCTCGGTCCACGACATCGATCTGGCCGAGCACGCCGCCGACCTCGGAGTGGTCGGCTTCGTCGAGAAGCCGCTACCGGATCTAGGCGAGGTCGTCGAGCGGCTCGCCCAGCTCGCCCGCGAGTCGCTGCACCGGACCCGCGAGAGCATCTATCTCCAGCGGATCAAGGAGCGCCACGAGCGCGTGCTCGCCAGGTACCGGTCATTGCCACGCGCGCCATGAACGCCTATGATCTCGCGGATCTCGCATGGCCTCGGGAGCACTCAGTATCAAGCTCAGGTGCACCTCGTGGCAGCAGCTGGCCACGATCTACCGGCGCGACCTGAGCCGCGGAACGATGTTCCTCAGGGCGTCGGCGCCGCCGCCGCTCGGGACGCAGGTGCGGATCGATCTCGCGCTGCCGAGCGCCTCGGTGGTCGCGCTGAGCGGCGTGGTCCACCGCCACATCGATGATCCGCAGCGCGGCACCGGCGTCGAGCTCCAGCTCTCGCCGATCCCCGCCGGCTCGATCTGGCTGATCGAGAGCGCGCTCGCGTCCGAGCAGCGCAAGCAGACCCCGGCCCACGGCGTGCCGGTCTCGCCGCTGCCGGCCACCCGCTCGGGGCCGATCGCGTCGCTGGGCGATGGCGAGGATCTCGCGGCCGCCGAGAGCGAGCTGATCCGCGCGCTGCTCGCCGAGGCCGAGTCGCTCAAGAAGCTCAACCCGTTCCTGGTGCTCGGCATCGGCTACGAGGCCAGTGACGCCGACGTGCGCAAGGCGTTCGGCGAGCTGACCAAGCGCTACCACCCGGATCGGTTCGCGCGCTACGAGTCCACCGAGCTGCGCGCGGTGGCCGCCGAGATCTTCATCCTGATCCGCGACGCGTACCGCCGGCTCGGCGACGAGGCCGGCCGGATCGCCGTGCTGACCTCGCTCGGCCGCAGCGCGGCGCCGCGCGCGGTCCCGGCGCCGCGCGCCCACCCGCCGGCGGGCGCGGTCTCGCTGTCGATCGCCGCGCCGCGCCCGCCGGTGAACCGGCCGGCGACCGCCCAGATCCCGGTGCTGCGCCCGCCCGGCGCGGCGGATCGCAGCGCGCCGGTCCGGCCGATCGCCGAGCCTCCGGGCGCCGCCGTGCGCACCACGCCGCGCGCGCCGACCGCCGACCCGACCGCGGCCCCGTCGCCCGCCGCGGCGCGCGGCCACGCGGGCGCCGAGGGCGATGCCGCGGCGCTCGAGGACCTGATCGACGCCGGCCGGCTCGACGAGGCGCTCGCCGGGTTCAAGCTGCTGTCGAAGAAGCACCCGCAGGACCGGCCGCTGCGCGCCGGGATCGAGCTGTGCGAGGGCCTGCTCGCGCTCCAGCTGCGCGACCGGCTCGAGGCAGCGCAGCGGTTCGAGACCGCGCTCGAGATCGATCCGTCCAACGAGCGCGCGGCGCGCGAGCTCGCGGACATGCGGCGCCAGGCGACCAACGAGCGCAAAGGCCTGCTTTCGCGCCTGATGGGAAAACGAGATGACTGAAAGCCAGGGCCGTTAGCGATGTCGCGGATCATCGGGATCGATCTCGGAACGACGAACTCGTGCGTCGCGGTGCTCGACGACAAGGGCCAGCCGCGCACGCTCGCCCAGGCCGATGGCGAGCGCACGATCCCGTCGTGGGTGACCTGGTCGGCGAGTGGTCAGATCGCGGTCGGCACGCGCGCCCGCCGCCAGGCCGTGACCAGCGCGGCGTCCACGGTGTACGGCGCCAAGCGGCTGATCGGCCGCAAGGTCAACGCCGATGACGTGTCGTGGTTCGCCCGGCTCGCGCCGTTCCGGATCGTCGCGGCGCCCAACGGCGACGCGTGGGTGCGCGTGCACGGCCAGCCGATCTCGCCGCAGGAGGTCGCGGCGCACGTGCTGCGCGCGGTGCGCCACGTCGCCGAGGAGACGCTCGGCGAGCCGGTGACCCGCGCGGTGGTCACCGTGCCGGCGTACTTCGACGACGCCCAGCGCCAGGCGACCCGCGACGCCGGCCAGATCGCCGGGCTCGACGTGGTGCGCATCCTCAACGAGCCGACCGCCGCCGCGCTGGCCTACGGTGCGCACCGCGTGCGCGAGGGTCGCCGGTTGATCGCGGTGTTCGATCTCGGCGGCGGCACGTTCGACATCTCGATCATGAGCGTCGAGAACGGGATCTTCGAGGTCCTGGCGACCGGCGGCGACAGCGCGCTCGGCGGCGAGGACTGGGATCGCCGCGTGCTCGAGCGGATCGTCGACGAGGTGTTCGATCGCTACCGGGTCGACCTCACCGGGATCCCGATGGCGATGTCGCGGCTGCGCGAGGCGTGCGAGACCGCGAAGAAGGCGCTGTCGGTCGATCGCGAGACCACGATCGCCCTGCCGTTCCTGGCCGCCGATCAGCACGGCGCGCCGATCAACTTCGAGCGCGTGATCACGCGCGAGTACATCGAGGAGCTGACCCGCGACCTGCTCGACCGGCTCGAGGCGCCGTGCCGCCGCGCGCTCGCCGATGCGTCCCTCGCACCCGAGCAGCTCGAGGAGATCCTGCTGGTCGGCGGGATGACCCGGTGGCCGGCGGTCCAGGAGATCGTCGAGCGGATCTTCCGCCGCAAGCCGTCCAAGGGCGCCAACCCCGACGAGGTGGTCGCGCTCGGCGCCGCGCAGTACGCCGGGATCCTGTCCGGCCAGTCCGACGACGCCCAGCTGCTCGACGTCACGCCGCACGACATCGGGATCAAGGTCGGCGACTCGCAGTTCGCGCTGATGGTGCCGCGCAACTCGATGCTGCCGGTGCGCGCCCGCCGCACGTTCGCGACCACCACCGCGGATCAGCGGTTCGTGTCGATCGAGCTGTACCAGGGCGAGTCGAAGGACGTGTCGAAGAACCGCAAGCTCGGCCAGATCGTGCTCGACGACCTGCCGCCCGGCCCCGCCGGCTCGGTGCGCGTCGAGCTCGAGATCGACGTCGACGTCGAGTCAATCGTCAGCGTGCGCGCCAAGGAGCTCAAGACCGGCCGCAAGGCCACGGTGACGATCCGGCCGTCGGGCGGGCTGTCGCAGCGCGAGATCGTCGAGATCATCGCGCGCCGCCGCCAGGAGCACGTCACGATCCAGCCGACCGGGCTCGATGGCGGCGCCGTGCGCGTCACCACCCGCGAGCAGCTGCTGTCGCGGCCCGGCGAGGACGACGAGAGCTCGCGATGACCGCGCCGGGGGTCGATCCCGCGGTGCTGCGCGTCGCCGATGCGGTCGGCGCGCTGCTCGAGGGCTGGGGGTTCAAGCGCAACATGGGCCGGATGTGGGCGGTGCTCTACCTCGAGGACCATCCGCTGTCGGCCGCGGATCTGGTCGAGCGGCTCGGGCTGTCGACCGGCTCGGTGTCGATGCTGCTCACCGAGATGCAGGAGTGGGGCGCGGTCAAGAAGGCGTGGGTGGTCGGCGAGCGGCGCGAGCACTACGAGGCCGAGACCTCGATCTGGAAGATGGTGTCGCGGGTGTTCCGCGAGCGCGAGCTCCAGTGGATCCGCGCCGCCCACGAGGCGTTCGACGCGGCGTCCGGCGAGCTCGGCCCGGCCACCGACGCGCGGCGCAAGCTGATCGCCGAGCGGATCGCCGGGCTGACCCAGCTCGCGCAGGTCGGCGCCGCGCTGCTCGAGGCGGTGCTCCAGGGCGAGAGCGTCGACGCGCTGCCGATCAAGACGGTCGGCGAGCTCGCCAAGATCGCCCGCGACGGCGACGGCTGAGCAGAAACGCACGCTCGGAGATCCTCGCCCTCGGATGACACCTCGGTCGACCCGCAGTACGGTTCGACCTCCGTGATCCGCGCCCGCGATCTCAAGAAGCACTTCCGGGTCCACAAGCGGCCTCCCGGGTTCCTCTCGGCGATGCGATCGCTGGTGGCGCGCCGCTACGTCACGGTCAAGGCGGTCGACGGCGTCAGCTTCGACATCGCGCGCGGCGAGCGGGTCGGCTTCCTCGGGCCGAACGGCGCCGGCAAGACCACCACGCTGAAGGTGCTCTCGGGGTTGCTCCATCCGACCAGCGGCGAGGTCGAGGTCGAGGGCTACGTGCCGTACCGCCGGCAGACCGAGCTGCTCGAGAAGATCACCCTGGTGATGGGGCAGAAGTCCCAGCTGATCTGGGACCTCCCTCCCGCCGAGACCTACGCGATGAACCGCGCGGTGTTCGACGTGCCGCGCGACGAGTTCGCCGCCACGCTGCGCGAGCTCACCGAGCTGCTCGATCTCGGGCCGCTGCTCGACAAGCCGACCCGCCAGCTGTCGCTCGGCGAGCGGATGAAGTGCGAGCTCGCCGCCGCCCTGCTCCACCGGCCGACCACCCTGTTCCTCGACGAGCCGACGATCGGCCTCGACGTCGCGATGCAGCTCGCGATCCGCGACTTCATCCGCAAGTACAACCAGCGCCACGAGGCCACGGTGCTGCTGACCTCGCACTACATGGATGACGTGGTCGCGCTGTGCCCGCGGATCATCGTGATCGACGCCGGCACGCTGATCCACGACGGCGATCTGCGCGGCCTGATCAAGGCGATGGATCCCGACAAGCGGGTGTCGTTCACGGCGGTCAGCCCGGTCGGCGACGACCAGCTCGCCGCGATCGGCACGCTGCTCGCGCGCGATGGCCAGCGGGTCACGCTGCGGGTTCCGGAGCGCGAGATCCCCGGAGCGGTCAGCCACCTGCTCGGCGTGCTGCACGTCGCGGATCTCGCGATCGAGGATCCGCCGCTCGAGGAGATCCTGCGCGCGATGTTCGGCCGGAACCGCCGGAACGGAGCGCAGCCGAGCGAGGCCGTCTCGTGACGGTCGCCCGCACCCTGCGGGCGGTGCCGACCCTGCTGCGCGTCGGCGTCGCCGAGACCGTCGCGTACCGCGGCGAGTTCCTGGTCTGGATCCTGACCACCACCCTGCCGCTGGTCATGATGGGGCTGTGGACGACGGTCGCCCACGAGGCGCCGTTCGAGGGCTTCACCCCGGCCAAGATCACCGCCTACTACCTGGCCACGCTGATCGTCCGCAACCTGACCGGCTCGTGGGTCGCGTGGCAGATCAGCGAGGAGATCCGGATGGGCGTGATGTCGATGCGGCTGCTCCGGCCGATCCATCCGTTCATCGCGTTCACCACCAGCCACCTCGCCGCGATCCCGTTCCGCGGCGTGGTCGCGCTGCCGATCGCGTTTGGCCTGTTGCTCAGCTCCGGGGCGAGCGCGCTCACCACCGACCCGGTGCAGCTCGCGCTGATCGTGCCTTCGCTCGCGCTCGCGTGGCTGATCACGTTCGCGATCCTGTTCGCGATCGGCGCGCTCGCGTTCTTCGTCACCAAGACGATGGCGCTGCTCAACCTGTACTTCGGACTGTTCTCGCTGCTGTCCGGCTACCTGCTGCCGCTGCCGCTACTGCCCGGCTGGATCGGCGAGATCGCGGCGTGGTTGCCGTTCCGGTTCATGCTCAGCGTGCCGGTCGAGCTGATGACGCTCGAGATCGGCGCCGGCGATCTGGTGCTGCTGATGCTCGGCCAGCTCGGCTGGGCGATCGCCAGCCTCGCGATCGCGCTGTGGGTGTGGCGGGTCGGGATCCGCCGGTTCGAGGCGGTGGGGGGCTGATGCTGCGCTACCTGCGACTCGCCGCGGTCCAGCTGCGGATCAGCGCCGCCGCCGGCATGGCCTATCGCGCCGACTTCCTGCTCGAGGGCGTCATGTCGATCGCGTGGATGGGGCTCACCCTGCTGCCGCTGATCGTGCTCTACAACGGCCGCAGCCAGGTCGCCGGCTGGGACGCGCCGTCCGCGCTGATCGTGATGGGCTACTTCATGGCGGTGCGCGGGGTGCTCGAGGGTGTGGTCAGCCCGTCGCTGGTCGATCTGGTCGAGCGGATCCGATCCGGCGCGTTCGACTACGTGCTGCTCAAGCCGGTCGACGCCCAGGCGATCATCTCGGCGTCGCGGTTCGAGCCGTGGAAGCTGTTCGATCTGCTCGGCGCGATCGGCCTCGTGATCTACGCGTTCTCGCTGCGCGGCCACGGGCCGGAGCCGGCCGACCTCGCGCTCGGCTTGCTGCTGTTCGTCGCCGGCGTGCTCGCGATGTACGCGATGTGGATCCTGTGCGCCGCCGCGGCGTTCTGGGTGGTCCGGCTCGACAACCTGACCTACCTGCTCGGCGCGATCTTCGATACCGCGCGGTGGCCGGTCCAGGTGTTCCGCGGCGCGTGGCGGGTCGTGTTCACGTTCGTGATCCCGGTCGCGCTGATGACGACGTTCCCCGCGATGGCGCTGCTCGGCCGGCTCGACCTCCGGACCCTGCTCGCCACCCTAGGCGGAACGGTGGCGCTGCTGGTGCTCAGCCGGATGGTGTGGCGGATCGCGCTCCGCAACTACACCAGCGCATCGAGCTGAGCTCGGTCCGCGCTAGTCGTCGGTATCGACGTCGAGCTGCCAGTCGAAGTCGAGATCGATGTCGAAGTCGCCGGCCTTCTTGCCGGGGACCACGCGGACGTTCGGGATCCAGACCTTCGGCTGGACGTGGATGCGCGGAGCCGCCGGAGGGGCCGGCGGCATCGGCGGAGCCGCCGCCGCCAGAGGAGCCGCCGGAGGGGCCGGCGGCATCGGCGGTGCCGGCGGGAGCGGCGGCATCGGCGGCATCGGCGGAACGGCGAACGACCACTGCTTGTCCTGGAGCTTCTCGAGGCGCTTCGCCAGCTTGCCGAGCCGCTTCTGCAGCTTCTCCAGCCGCTCCTGCACACCGCGCTCGAGGTCGGGCTCGATCTGGATGTCGGCGCCGGCCAGCGCCGTGAAGACGCCCGACTCGGCGAGGGCCTCGAACGCCGCCTCGCGGGCGTCGCGCGCCACCTCATCTGCCTCGCTCAGGGCCTCGCGCGCCGCCTGCTCCGCCTCGCGCCGAGCCTCGCGCGCCGCCTGCTTCGCCTCGCGCCGGGCCTCGCGCGCCTGCTGCTCCGCCTCGCGCCGGGCCTCGCGCGCCTGCTGCCGGGCCTCGCGCGCCTGCTGCTGGGCGTCGCGGGCTGCCTCGCGGGCCGCCTGGCGAGCCTCGTGGGCCGCTTCGCGCGCGGCGGCGATGTCGTCGCGATCGTCGTCGTCGTCGTTGTCGTCCTGCTCCGACGACTCGTCGTCGTCATCGCAGGCGGCCGCGAGCGCGGGGCGATAGAAGAGAGACCCGACCAGTAGCGCAGCCAGCAGCGGGGCGTTTCGCATGGACGCAAGGATGCGCGTGCCCCGCAAGCGGTGGACGCGATCCCTCACTTTTTCTCGTGCCGCCGGCTACAGCGTCTCGAGGAACGCGGTCAGGTCGGCGACCTGGGTCTGGCTCAGCTTCGAGGTCTCCGCCATGCCGTGGACCTCGCCGCGGCCCAGCAGCAGGGCCTCGAGCGTCTCGGCGCTCCCGTCGTGGTAGTACGGCGCGCTCGCCGCGAGCCCCAGCAGGCTCGGCGTATCGCTCTGCGGCAGGCTTCCCGCGAGCTTGTGCTGCAGGCGGTCGGTGTAGGTGGCGCCGGCGTGGCAGGTCCGGCAGCCGAGCTCGGCCGAGTCGAACAGCCGCTTGCCACGTGCGACAGCGGCGGTGTCGCGGGTCGGCGTCCGCACCGGCGGCAGCATCTCGATGTAGGCCGAGAGCGACGCGGTCTCCGCGGGGTTGAGGCCCTGGCCGCCCAGGCGCTTCATCGTGCCGGTCAGGCTCTGGTTCAGGTCCCGATCGCCGCCGTCCCACTTGAACGGGTGGGTATCGCGGATCCGGCCGGCGAGGATCGGGGTCTGCAACTCGTGCCGGTCGATCCGCCACGACAGGCCGTCGGTCCGGTGGTCGGGGTGGCAGCTCGAGCACGCCATCGAGCCCCGCTGGGAGGTCTCGTGGGTAGCCCGGTGGAACAGCGTCATCCCGAGGTGCTGCTCGGCGGTCAACCGCGAGGCGACCAGCGACGAGCCCCGCCGGATCGACGCCGTCGACGTCAGCTCGGCGCCGCCCACCACCGCGATCCGCTGGACGCTGCGGCTGAACGAGCACCACACCAGCACGTTGCCATCCGGAGCGATCGCGACCCCGTCCGGGCCGCAGCGCTCGATGCCGGCGCTCAGCGAGACGTGCAGCCCCTCGCGGATCGACGCCTGCGACGCGTTGCGGATCTGGAACAGCGAGTCGTTGCCGAGGCCCGCGATGTAGAGCGCGTCGCGCGCCGCGTCCCACGCGATCGCGCGCGGCTGGTGCTCCGAGATCTGCGCGCTGAACGAGTCGCGCGCCGCGCCGCCCCGTCCGAGGAACGCCACGTGGTGGGTGATCGGCGAGGCGAATCCACCGCCGTACGTGCCGACCCGCTCCCTGCCGCTCTCGCGCTGCACCGGCGTCTCACGCTGGTACGGCACCACCGCCTGGTGCTCGCCGAGGAAGGTCACCGCAAACGCCGCGCGCGCGAAGCTCTGCGCGCCGCCGTCGCAGCTCCGGCACTTCACCGCCACCGGCAGCGCGATGTGGTCGGTGCGGCGCGAGGCGAGATCGATCTCGTCGACCGCTCCCGACCCGAGGTACGAGACCAGCGCGCGGGTACCGTCCGGAGAGATCGCGAGGCCACGCGGCTCGCGACCGAGCGCGACGCGCCACCGCTCGGCGCCCGTCGAGGTGTCGTACGCGACCAGCGCGCGGTCGGCGATCGTCGCGACCAGCAGCGTCTTGCGATCCGGCGCCAGCGCGACCCCGTACGGCTCGACCGGTGTCTTCCACCGCGCGGCCACCTTCGGTTGCGCGCCGGTCTCGATGACCACCAGCTCGTCGCGCTGGCGGTTCGCGACGTACGCCCGGCGGGCGGTCGCGTCGTGGACCATCAGGCCGGCATCGGGGCCGATCGGGAGCTCCGCGATTTTCGCGCCGTTGGCGTCGGTCTGGATCAGCGAGCCGCTATCGGCATCGATCACCAGCGCGCCGACCGGCAGCGCGGCGATCCGGCTGCCGGTCAGGTGGGCCGGTGTCTCACCCGCCGGCGTCACCCCGCCGATCGGATGGCCGGCGACCAGGAACGGCGGGGGGCCGCGATCGATGATGATCGAGCGGGCGAGTGCACCCGCGGGAACGGCGGCGGCGATCAAGAGGCCCAGGGACGCTGTCCGGCGCATCAGATCCACAAACGAACGCGCGAACCGATCGATCTATTCCTTCGCGACGATCCGCGCCTCGAGCACGCGATCGCCGACCTGCAGCGCGTCCGCGACCGGCTGGCCGCTGGCGACCGCCCCGAACCAGGTGTAGCGGCCGTCGAGGTGCGGCGCGCGGGCGTGCATGATGAACCACTGCGAGCCGCCGCTGTCGCGCCCGGCATCCGCGATCCCGACGCCGCCCGCCGCGAACCCGCTGTCGTCGAGGGTCGCCGGCTCGGCGGGGATCGCGAACCCGGGGCCGCCCGCTCCGGACTGCGTCGGATCGCCGCCCTGGACCACGAAGTCGGGCACCACGCGGTGGAACGCGAGGCCATCGTAGTAACCGCGGCGAGTCAGCGCGGCGATCGTCGCGACCGCCCACGGCGCGACGTCCGGCCGGAGCTCGACGACGATCTCGCCGCGCGAGGTGCGCAGGTGCCACGCGAGCCGCTTGCCGATCACCGCGGCCACGTCCACCGGCGGCGGGCTGGCCGCGGCCGCGGGCGGGAGCGGCGCGGGCTCGCCGAGCGCGGCGAGGCACTTCGCGGCGGCCTGCGCGCGCACCGGGTGGCCGGTGAGTCCGTCGCGGCACGCGCCGGCACCACCGGCGATCGCGCGATCGGCGATCAACCCGAACAGCGCCGCCGAGAGCTCGACGTCCCGCTCGGTGCGGGCGCGCGCGACCACCGCGGCGTCGAGCGCGCTGCGATCGCCGCTGCCGATCGCGTCGTAGAGCCCCGGCGCGGCCTCGATCGCCGAGCCGGCGAGGATCGGATCCTGCGCCCCGATCGCGGACGCCAGCGTCGCGATCGCGGCGCGGTGATCGGCGTCGCGGCCCTCGCTCCACAGCGCGCCCAGCACGCCGAGCCCGGCGGCGGCGACCCGCGCATCGCCGTGGGTGATCAGCCGGGCGACCACCGCGCGCCGCTCGGAGAGCGCGCCGGACTTCGCGGCGATCAGCTCGCCGAGCAGCGGCAGGCGGAGGTGGTCCGGCAGCTGGCCGCGCCCGCACCGCTCGACGCGCGCGAGCTCGCCGGAGCCACGCGCGCGGACCGCCTCGACCAGACAATCGATCCACGCGGCGGTCAGCGGGGGCAGGTTCGCCGACTCGGCGCGCGCGCCGAGCGTGGTCACCGCGGAGACCACCTCGGGCGGCAGCGCCTTCGCCGCGAGCCAGCCGCGCAGCTGCTCGATCGCGACGTGTGCGGCGCGTGGATCCACGCCCAGTCGATCGCCGAGCGCAGCCACCGCCGCCGGGCCGAGCGCGAGGCTCGGATCCGCGACCACGGCGCGGCCGGCCTCGACGGCGACCCGCCAGTCCGGATCGCGCAGCGCGCCCTCGATCGCGGTGCGCCAGGTCGCCGCGAGCTTGCGGCGGACCAGCGCGGCGACCGCCTGCGCGCGGATCTCGGCGACGCTGCTCCTCGTCTGCTCGGCGAGCAGCGCGGGCAGCCGCTCGCTCGACCGCGCCGGCGGCGGCTCGTGCTCGCGCGACAGCGCCCACACCGCCGCGTAGCGAACGCGCGGATCGCCGCTCGCCAGCGCCTCGCCCAGCGCGGCGCGCGACGCGTCGGTCCACGCGATCTTGCGGCGGCCGTGGCGCCCGAGCGCGAGCGCCGCGGCCTCGGCGACCACCGGCGGTCCGGCGAGGCGCTCGACGAGGCGCGGCTGCGCGCTCGCATCGCCTGCCCGCCCGAGCGCCTCGATGACGATCGGCGCGCGCTCGCCCGCGCGAGACAGCGCCGCGATCAGCCGCGCGGTGATCTCGGTGGTGATCTCCGGCGCGAGCTCGTCGAGCGATCCCGCGACGCCGAGCGCCCCCGCCGCCGCGGCGACGATCTCGGGCGATGGATCCGAGAGCGCGGCGAGCAGCGCCTCGATCGCCGTGGCTCCGCCGATCCGGCCGAGCCCACGCAGCGCGAGCACCCGCGCCCCCTGCTCGCGCGATGCCTCGCCGTGGCTCGCGAGATCGATCAGCTCGGCGAGCCCACCCGCGCGGCGCGCCTCGGCCTGCGCGACGCGGATCCGCAGCGCGTGGTCCGCGCGGTCCGAGATCCCGGAGCTTGGCGACGCGGGCGACGGTGCGCGCGCCGGACATCCGAGACACGCGATCGCGACGGCGGTTGCGAGCGCGGCGAGCGAGCTGCGATCCATGGCGGCATCGTACTCGAAGCGCGTTGAGACAACCGCGCGACGCTTCGGTTCCACCAAAATCTCCGACGACAAGGCGCTCGCGTTCGCGATGGCTGCGTGACATCGTGATCGCCATGCGTTCGTCGTCGATGTGGATCGCGGTCGGGCTCGTGTCGTCGAGCCTCGTCGGATGTTCGAGCAAGGACGCCTCGAAGGAGCGCCCCGCCGCGACCGCGCCGCCGCCGCCGCAGGTCAAGAAGCCGGTCGACACGCGGCCGCTCCCGCCACTCGCCAAGGATCCCGGCGGCGCGACCGGCAAGCCGGTGTGGGCCACCGGGTTCGGCGGGCTCGGCATCGACGTGCCGCGCGACATCGCGATCGGTCCGGGCGGCGAGGTCTACGTCGCCGGCTACTTCGACGGCGAGGTCGACTTCGGTCCGGCCGGCAAGTTCAAGGCCGCCGGCGAGGCCGCGAAGAAGCCGCCGTCCGATGGCTACGTCGCCAAGCTCGGCGCCGACGGCAAGCTCGCATGGGCGCGCACGTTCGGCGCAGGGCGCGACGATCTCGCGAACGGCATCGCGGTGCGCGGCGACAAGATCGTCGTGGTCGGCGCGTTCCTCGATCAGATCACGATCGGCGAGTTCACCCACAAGGCCACCGGCTCCGACGACATGTTCATCGCGTCGTTCAACACCGCCGGCGAGCCACAGTGGCTGTGGCACGGCGGAGGGATCGACTCCGACGGCGCGAACGCGGTCGCCGCGACGCCCGATGGCGGCTGGATCGTCGGCGGCTCGTTCTCGAACGAGGCCACGTTCACGTCGGTGACCCTCAAGTCGCGCGGCGGCACCGACGCGGTGCTGCTCAAGCTCGCCGCGTCGGGCGACATCGAGTGGGTCAAGCAGTTCGGCGGCCGCTACAACGACACTATCAAGTCGGTCGGCGTCGACGGTCAGGGCAACATCTTCGTCCAGGGCCAGTTCCGCGACGTGGCGGACTGGGGCGGCGCGCCGCTCACCGCGGGCGGCGGCGCCGACAACGACGTGGTGCTCGCGAAGTACGATCTCAACGGCGACCACGTGTGGTCGCAGCGATTCGGCAACGCGTTCGACGAGGCCGCCGGCGGGCTCGCGGTCGATCCCGCCGGCAACGTCACGATGGTCGGCTCGTTCGACCGGAGCATCTCGTTCGGCGAGGGCGACGAGCACACCTCGCTCGGCGAGTCGGACATCTTCGTCGCGCGGTTCTCGAACGCCGGCAAGCTGCTGTGGGCGCACACGTACGGCAGCGAGCGCGAGGACGTCGGCAACGGCGTCGCATCGGACGCCGCCGGCAACACGATCATGACCGGCTGGTTCCAGCAGCAGGTCGACTTCGGCAACGGCCTCGCGACCAGCAAGGGCAACAAGGACGTGTTCGCGCTCAAGCTCGATCCGAGCGGTGCGCTGGTGTGGGCGCAGACGTTCGGCGACAAGGACCACGATCAGGGCCGCGCGATCGCGAGCGATCCGACCGGCGCGACGTACCTCGCCGGGCTGTACCGGTTCCAGCTCGCGCTCGTGGGTTCGCCGCTCGAGTCCGTGCGCGCCGAAGGAGATCGCATTCCCAAGCCCGATACGTTCGTCGTGAAGCTCGATCGGTGAGCGTGCCCTGAGTCGCGGATCCCGCCGAAACGCCAGCTAGGGGCGGAAAACCACGAGCCCGGCCCTACTCGATCCGAGAGATGGGTGTAAAAGAGCCCGAGCTGCGTTTTCCGAACAGGAGAGTCAAGATGGCCAAGGCAAAGAAGGGTAAGGCGGCCGCCGCCAAGCCGATCGAGATGTTGCTGGTTTCGTCGAAGGTGCGTCAGATGCTCAAGGACGCCGGCTGCAACACCGCCGGTGATGCACTCGAGGGTCTGAACGCGTACGTCGGCTGGCTCGTGCAGCAGGCCGCTCAGCGCGCCGAGGCGAACGGTCGCAAGACGGTTCGCAAGCACGACTTCATCATCGGCTGAAGCGCCCCGCGCTGCACATAGGCGCCGCCGGAGTCAACGTTCGACCCCGGCCGGCGCCTAACTGCTTTTCGGACGGGACAACGAACTTCCAAGGCCGCCGACGCTGGCCTACTATGCGAGACAGGTGACGACTGGGGCTACGATTTACCTGGTCTCGGCCTGTGCATCGGGCGAGGAATTCGTCGCGGCGTTTCGGCGCTACGCGGATCGCGGTGGTCTGTTCGTGCCGATCGCCGAGCCGATCGCCGCCGGTCGCCGCGGGCGGTTCGCCGTCGCGCTGACCGACGGCGGCGTGATGATCGAGGGCGAGGCCGAGGTCGTCAGCTCGGCGAGGACCCCGTCGATCGTGCACGGCCGCGTGGGCATGACCCTGCGGTTCGTCGATCCCGACGAGCACAGCAAGACCGTGCTCGTCGAGCTCGAGAAGTCGCGGCTCGCGATGCGGCCACCGCCGCCCAGCGTCCCGCCCCGCCCCGTCGAGCTGCCCGCCGCGCCGCGCGCCGTGGCCCCCGCGCCCAGCGGCCGGATCGATGCCGCAAACGCGCTCGCCGAGTGCGTCGCGATCGGCGATCTCGACGCGCTCGAGGTCGTCGACAAGGGCGCCGCTGCGAAGCCCGGCCCGAAGTTCGTCGTGCCGACGATCCCGCCGGTCGCGGGAGCGCAGCGCCCCCGAAGCCCCAGCACCCCGCCGTTCGGTACCGCCGGCGCGCCCGTCTCGCTGTCGCGAACGGCGACCCT